>CAZXAS010000226.1:0-3884 GCA_964638185.1 uncultured Steroidobacteraceae bacterium
GAGCGCACCCCGGAGGGTTTCTACAAGACCCGCAAGGGCGTGGATCAGGCGATCTCGCGCGGCCTGGCGTATGCACCGTACGCCGACATGGTGTGGTGCGAGACGGGTACCCCGGACCTCGAGTTCGCCCGCAAGTTCGCCGAGGCGATCCGCGCCAGGTACCCGGGCAAGCTGCTGGCGTACAACTGCTCGCCATCGTTCAACTGGAAGAAGAACCTCGACGACGCGACGATCGCGAAGTTCCAGCGCGAGCTCGGGGCGATGGGCTACAAGTACCAGTTCATCACGCTGGCTGGCATCCACTCGATGTGGTTCAACATGTTCGACCTGGCGCAGGAGTACGTGGCGAAGGGGATGACCGCGTACGTCGAGAAGGTGCAGCAACCCGAGTTCGAGGCGCGCGAGCGCGGCTACACCTTCGTGTCCCACCAGCAGGAAGTCGGCACCGGTTACTTCGACGACGTCACCAACGTCATCCAGGGCGGCCAGTCCTCGACCACCGCGATGCATGGATCGACCGAGGAGGCCCAGTTCGAGGAAGCGCACGGCTAGCGGGTACCGCCCCGACAGGCGCCCCAATCGGTACTCCAATCGGTACCGGACTTGGATTATTGGATTTTGGGCGCGACTTTGCGCCGAAAAGTGCAGAATCCCGTACTCCAGGTCCGGAATCGATGCATTTTTGCGCCGAAACCGATGACCAAAATCCAATAATCCAAGTCCGGTACCGGTGATTGGGGTGGGTGAATTCGATCCTGGCTGCCGCCGTTGTCCGCGGCTCGCCGCGTTTCTCGACGAGGTCGGCGCTCGTCACCCGGGTTACCACGCGCGGCCGGTTCCGTCCTTTGGTGATCCTGCGGCGCGGCTGCTCATCGTCGGGCTCGCGCCGGGGCTGCATGGCGCCAACCGTACCGGGCGGCCCTTCACCGGCGATCATGCCGGCATCCTGCTGTACCGCACGCTGCACGAGCAGGGCCTCGCGGATCGTGCGGAGTCCGTGCACGCCACCGACGGTCTCAGGCTGATCGGCTGTCGCATCACCAACGCGGTGCGATGCCTGCCTCCCGCGAACAAGCCGACGCCGGCCGAGGTCCGCGAGTGCAATGGCTATCTCGCCTGGGAGCTCGGCCGTCTCCCGGAGGGTGGGGCGGTGCTGGCGCTCGGCGCCATTGCCCATGGCGCGGTGCTGCGCGCGCTCGGCTTGAAGGCTTCGGCCGCCGCCTTTGCGCACGATGCGCAGCACGCGCTGCCGGGCGGGCGGCTGCTGGTCGATTCCTATCACTGCAGCCGCTACAACACCCAGACCCGGCGCCTGACTCCGGAGATGTTTGCCGCCGCCGTCGCCCACGCCAGAGAATGGGTGTCCCGCTGACCGGCCAGGGGCCGCCTTGAGCGACTTCGACCACAAGTCCTTCGTCTCCACCCTGCCGCCGCGGCCGGGCGTGTACCGCATGCTCGACGCCGCCGGCGAGGTCATCTACGTCGGCAAGGCGCGCAGCCTGCGCGCACGCGTCGCGAGTTACTTCCGGCCCGACCAGCTGAGCCCCAAGGTCATGGCACTGGTCGCCGCCATCGCCGGCATCGAGGTCACGGTCACCAACTCGGAGACCGAGGCGCTGATCCTCGAGTACAACCTGATCAAGCGGCACCGGCCGCGCTACAACGTCATCCTGCGCGACGACAAGAGCTTCCCGTACCTGCACCTCACCGCGCACGACTACCCGCGGCTCGCCTTCTATCGCGGCACGCGCAAGGTCGCCGGGCGCCTGTTCGGGCCGTTTCCCGATGCGCGTGCGGTGCGCGCCACCATGCACCAGCTGCACAAGCTGTTCCGCATCCGGGGCTGCAAGGACAGCTTCTTCGCCAACCGGACGCGACCCTGCCTCGAGTACCAGATCGGCCGCTGTTCCGGCCCCTGCGCTGGCCTGGTGACCCGCGAGGAATACGCTCGCGACGTCGACGCCGCGGTGATGGTCCTCGAGGGTCGCAGCGAGGAGCTGTCCTCGCGCATCAACGAGCGCATGGAAACGGCTGCCGCGGAGCTCCAGTTCGAGCGTGCAGCGGTCCTGCGTGACCAGCTCGCCGCACTCGCCACGATCCGCGCGCAACAGGTGGTCAGCGCTGCCGGCGAAGCCGACACCGACGCCGACGTGTTGGCGGTCGCGACCAGCGGCCCGGAGACCTGCGTGTCGCTGATGTTCGTCCGCGGCGGCCGGAGCCTCGGCGCCACCCACTTCCACCCGCGCGCGCCGGTGAGCGAGCCCGACGAGGTGCTGGCCGCGTTCATCCTCCAGCACTACCTGGGACGCGAGGCCCCACCTGAGATCCTGACCGCGGGGCCGGTGGCGGATGCCGCCGCGCTGTCGGAGACCCTGACGACCCGTGACGGCCGCCGCGTCGTGGTGCGCCAGGCTCGGCGCGGCCTCAAGGCGCGCTGGGCGGAGCTCGCGCAGCAGAACGCCGACAATGCACTGCGCATGCGCACCGCGAGCCGCGCCAGCGTGCGCGACCAGCTCGAGGCACTGCGACTCGCGCTCGGGCTCGCGGCGCCGCCGCTCAGGATCGAGTGCTTCGACGTGAGCCACACCCAGGGCGAGGCCACGGTTGCCTCCTGCGTGGTGTTCGGCCCCGAAGGTCCGCTCAAGGCCGAGTACCGCCGCTTCAACATCGAGGGCCTGGAACCCGGCGACGACTACGGTGCGATGCGCCAGGCCGTGGAACGCCGGTTCCGTCGCATCAAGGCGGGCGAGAGCCCGATGCCCGACGTGCTGCTCATCGATGGCGGCCCGGGACAACTCGCACAGGCGGCCGCCGCGCTCGCCGCGCTCGACCTCGAGGTGCCGGCGGTGGTGGCAGTGGCGAAGGGCAGCGATCGCCGTCCCGGACAGGAGCGCCTTTTCTTGTTGGGCCACGATGCGCCTTCTATACTCGCGCAGGATTCGAAGGCGCTGCACCTTGTGCAACGGATCCGCGACGAGGCCCATCGCTTCGCGATCACCGGTCACCGCAGGAGCCGCGGGAAGTCGCGACAGGCCTCGGTGCTCGAGACCGTGCCGGGACTCGGTCCGGCGCGACGCCGCGAGTTGCTGAAGCAGTTCGGCGGCCTGCAGGGCGTGCTGCGCGCGGGTGTCGACGACCTGGCCCTGGTCAGGGGGATCAGCCGGACACTGGCCGAGTCAATCTACGAGCACCTTCACCCGGGTTCCACATGACCGATCCCTACACCATCCCGAACCTGCTGACGATGCTCCGGATCGTGCTCATCCCGGCGGTCGTCGTGCTGTTCTACCTGCCCTACACCTGGGCAGACATGGCGAGCGGGCTGGTGTTCGCGCTCGCCGGCATCACCGACTCGATCGACGGCTACCTGGCGCGCAAGCTTGGACAGGTGTCGCCGCTCGGCGCCTTCCTGGACCCGGTCGCCGACAAGCTCATGGTGGCGACCGCGCTGGTGCTGCTGGTCAGCCGCGACCCGCACTGGTACGTCACCATGGCGGCGGCCGTGATCAT
Source organism: uncultured Steroidobacteraceae bacterium (assembly GCA_964638185.1). GTDB lineage: Bacteria > Pseudomonadota > Gammaproteobacteria > Steroidobacterales > Steroidobacteraceae > SG8-30. The sequence goes on from CAZXAS010000226.1 coordinate 3,511, forward strand.
CGGTCGCGAGATCACCATCTCGGCGCTGCGCGAGTGGATGGCCGAGATCGGCGCCCGCGGCAAGGTGGCCGTGTCCGCGCTCGGCAAGTTCAAGACCATCGCGCAGATCGTCGGGTTGTCGATGATGCTGTTCCGGCAGGACCTGCTGTTCCTGCCCATCTACGACATCGGCCTGGTCCTCACCGGGCTCGCCGCCGTGCTGACGCTCTGGTCGATGATCCTGTACATCCGTGCCGCCTGGCCGGACCTCCGCGCGCACCACGGCTCTTGACACCCCGCCGGGGGTCTCTACAATTTCGTCGCTTGACCTTGGGTCGCGTGCGGGAATAGCTCAGTTGGTAGAGCGCAACCTTGCCAAGGTTGAGGTCGCGAGT
>CAZXAS010000227.1:0-3851 GCA_964638185.1 uncultured Steroidobacteraceae bacterium
GCCAGCCGGGCGCGCTCGGCCGCAAGCGCCGCCTGTGCCTCCCGCGCCTCGGCGCCTCGCTCTGCGAGTTCGCGTTGCTGCTCGTCCTGTTCGCGCCGTGCCGCCGCGAGCGCCGTGCCGATTTCCTCCGCCTCGCGGGTGCGCAGGGCCAGCTCGTGCTGAAGGGCGGCGATCCGGTCCGCGGATGCGGTCGGCGGGGGCGTGCGCGGCGCCGCCTCCTCGACCGCGGCTTCGGCCGCTCGCGCACGAGACTCGGATGCCGCGAGAGCCTGCTGTGACGATTCCAGATCGGCCCGCAGTCCGGCGAGCGCCGTGTCGAGCTGCAGCAGTTCTTGCGTCAGTCGCTCGAGCTCGGCCCTGTCTGCGGGCATGAGGGGCGCAGGCGCCACGGGTCCTGAATCAAGGACGACTGGAACGTCGCGACCAGCGGCACGCCGATACCAATCCAGCGCAGCGGCGGGGTCGGCCGGCAGTCCCAGGCCGCGCTCGAGGAGATAGCCGAGATTGACCTGCGCGCGGCGGTCACCGGCCTCGGCCGCACGGCGGTACCACTGGGCCGCGGCGGAGTAGTCGGGCGCCACGCCCAGGCCGCGCTCGAAGATCTCGCCGACGATCACCTGCGCCGGCACCTCGCCCTGATCGGCCAACGGACGCCACGCCGACAGCGCCGACGCGAGGTCCGCGCGATCGTAGGCGACGTACTCGCCGCCGCGAATCTGACAGTCTCGTGCCGGCAGACGTGCGGGCCGTCGCGCGCTCAGGTAGGTCGAGCGCTGGCCAAGGCTGCGTACCTGTCCCGGCAGCAGACAATCGACCACGAGCAACTGGTCGGCCCGTGCGTCGCGCACCACAGGCTGTGTCGAGGGCGCGGCCGTGACGACCGCGGCGACCAGCCCAAGGCCGCAGACGAGCGCTGCGCCCGCGCCGGGACGACTCGTGGCATGCGTTCGGCGACGCCTGGAAGCAGCAACCGTGTCGACCATCCTGCACCGCGTGATCGCCCGGACCACAGAAAGACGAACCAGGACGATGAAATGGCGTAGCCGCACGCGGCGAGACCAGTTCCCAGATGCCATTCGTTCTGGCCCGGGAGGAGAGCGGCCAGATCTGCTCGATACGCAGGCGGGTGCAGCGATGTTCCAAGGTTCTGCAAGGACGATGGTCAGGCTAGCGCTAGTGCTGGTCGCCGCGGCAACGGTGCGCGTCGCCCCCGGACAGGAACAGGCGCAACAGCCGGTGTATGCGCCCCAGCCGGGCTATGTGGCGCCGGAGTTCGCGACCGCGAACGTTCCAGTCGCGGCGCCGCCGCGAACTTCCATGCGCGATCTTTTTGCCGGCACGCTTGCGACCGTGGCGCACATCAGTGGCACGACGCTGGTGGCCGGCCTGACGCAGGCGATCGCCGGTGGACTGACCGACTGGTTCAGTCGCAAGCTCAAGGTCCAGCCGGGTGTCAGTGGCCAGCCGCCGGCCTACGACGCCGCATCGACGATGCCGGCCTATGCGACACCGGGGTATGTACCGCCGGCCTATCCACAGGATGCGCAGTCGCCACCGGTCTACACGGCGCCGGCCTATCCGCAGGATGCACAGTCGCCACCGGTCTACAGCACGCCGGCCTATCCGCAGGGTGCGCAGTCACCATCTGTCTACGCGGCGCCAGCCTATCCACAGGACCCGGCCATGCCGTCGGCGGCCGGGACGCCCCTTGCGATGCCGGGTAGCGTACCGGCGTACGGCGATGCACCGCAGTACTTCGATCCGCGCACCGGGCTCGCAACGAGTGCCGTTCCCGCCTTCGGCGGGCCGTCGGCAGGGGGGGTGGCGATGGACGGCGCCCTCTTCGCCGGACTCGCATACGAAGTGCACGCGATCGACTCGATGGGAAATGCGCTGGCCGTTAACCCGGCGACGCACGAGTTCCGCACCGGGGATCGCTTCGTCATGCACTATCGTCCGGCCCTGCCCGGGCGCATGGACGTCTACAACATCAATCCTGCCGGCCGGCGCACGCAGATCGACAGCGTCGAACTGGCGGCCGGGCAACTCGCGACGCTAGGCCCCTATGAATTCGTGGCGCTGACCGGCGATGAGCAGCTGCAGCTCGTCCTGAGGCCCTGCTCGACACCCGAGCTGGTGCTGGTGACACGCGACATCGTGAACGTGTCCGGCCCGGTGGAGCCCACGGCGGGCCCTGGCCTGGCAGTTTGCGGTCCGGCGACGCGCTCCATGAACACCATCGCGACCCGCGACATACGCAAGGTCGCGCTCGAAGGCATGACGGGCTTCGCCCTCGATCCGGTCGACGCCCAGGAACTCGCCACCGGTCAGCTGGCGGCGCGCCAGCTGACTGTTTCGTTCCGTCACCGTTGAATGTGACCGAGGAGTCGCTACATGGACGATTCCATTGAGACCGATACCGGAGTCGCCGCCGCCACGCTGGCGCGTCGTGCATTCCTGGCCCGCGCCGGCGCGACGACCGGTGCGTTGGTGGCATCCGGCGTGGTCGGCGCGGTCATGGCGCCGGCTACAGCACTTGCCGCCGTGTCGACGGAGCAGCGTTATGTCGGCACCTCGCTCGAGTTCGAACTCGACGGATCGCGGGCGGCCATCGTCACAGCTGCCAGAGGCGGCGAACCGTTCCTGGAGCCCGTCATCGCGTCCGCCGGACAGGTCGTCGGCACCAACCGCCACCAGGAACCGCTGCGGATGTCCGTGACCGGAATCACCAAGCCACTGGCTGACTGGATCACGGGGGCGACCACCGGCAAGGCATCGGCCGTCGCCGCAGGCGCCGCCCTGGTTGCCCGCGATGCCAGTCGCCGGGAAACGTACCGGCTGTGGATGCAGAACGCGCTGCTGACCGAGGTGATGCTCGATGGGGTCGACGCCACGTCGGACGAGCCCGCGCTGTTCGACTTGTTGATTGCGCCAAGTGTCTCCGGCCATCAGTTCGCCGGCGGCGGAGCGGCGGCAGCGCCGATCAGCGTCAAACAGAAGGCCGTGCGAAAGGGGAACTTCGCATTCTTCATCCAGGGGCTTGAGCCGGCGACGACGATGGTCAGGACCATCGATCGCTTCGGGGCGCGGAGAAACAGGGACGGGTCCTGGTCGCCGACGCCGCTGAAACTGGAGCTGCCGCTGGCGCATGCGGGCCCGCTGTACGCGTGGATGGACGAGACGCTGCGCGGTTCAGGGCAAAGGTCCGAGCGCCCCGGTGTGCTCCAGCTGCTGGATCCGACTCTGAAGATCGTACTTGCGAGTCTCGAGTACCAGGGCCTCGTCATCACGCGCATCGGCGGACCGGTCACCGGCGGTAGCCAGGATGCCTTGCAGCGTGTCTCGGTCGATCTGTACGGCCGTGGTCTCACTTTCAATCTCAATGGCTTGACCTGAACACCACCTGACACACGGGGACACATCATGAACGCTGCCGCATGCATGACCCGCATCGCCGTACTGCTGATCACGTGCTTCCCGGCAATGACCGCCGCGCAGACCCCGGTCCCGAGCACGCCGCCGAAGATCACGATGAAGTGGCTCGCCTCGCTCGCATTCAGCCCGACGACGGCTCCCGCCGGCCAGGAGTTCGTCGGCACGGTGATCCTTCTGCGTCCGGCAATCAGCGATCTCGTGATGGCTCTCAACCTGCAGGGGGCAACCCCGGTCGAAGGCGGGATATATGTCGCAGACGGCGCGATCATGTCCAGCCGGGTAATCGTGCCCGCACGAAGCAGCAGCGCCACATTCAAGGTCACGACCTCGCCACCGGCGAGTACGACGGGACCCAAGTCATTCACAGTCGTCGCGGCCTATGGAGCCGAGCGGGCATCGGCCAGCTTCACCATCAC
>CAZXAS010000228.1:0-3848 GCA_964638185.1 uncultured Steroidobacteraceae bacterium
CGCCGGCGAGCGCTGGGCGGCGCTCAATGCCAAGGTGGCGCATGCCGACGCGCTCGCCCTGGTGCGCGACGCCGAGGCGCTGCTCGAGCGCAACGCCGAGGCGATGCAGTCGGCGAGCGTGTGGATGAGCCGGCTCATGATCGCGATGTCGGGTCACGCGTTCAGCTACGAGCCGGTGTTCCACTGGCGCGATACCTGGCTGCCCATCCACCGTGCGACCGGGGCCGACGCCCGGGGCGATGTCCATCCCGAACCGCCGGACAACCCGGTGGCACGCGCGCTGGTGCACCGCCTGCGGGGCGAGATGATCGCCCTGTTCCAGGAACACGGCGCGGCCTCGAACCAGATCGGGCGCACCTACCCGTACCTGGACGCGGCCGCGCCCGCCACCCGCCGGCTGCTCGAGTCCCTGAAATCCGGCCTGGACCCGGCGCGCCTGATGAATCCCGGCGTGCTCGGGCTCGACTGAGCGGCCGCGCTGCGGTGGATGCGGACGCGACCCGGGTGCCGGACGCTAGAATCCGCCGCCGAGGTATCCCTTCTTGAGCCACCCAGCGGATCCACTCGCGCCACCCGGCGCCGCCGACAGCCTGTGCATCGCCCTCGTCGGCAGCGGCGGCGCCGGCGTCATGACCGCCGGCAACATCCTGCTCGAGGCCGCGGCGCTGGCCGGTTACTACGCGCTGATGACCCGTTCGTCCGGGCCGCAGATCCGCGGCGGCGAGGCGGCGGCCCTGCTGCGCATCGCGCGCCGGCCGGTGGAGTGCATGGCCGATACGTTCCAGCTGCTGGCCGCGGTCGACTGGCAGAACGTGCAGCGCTTCGCGGCCGAGATCCCGGTCGATCCAGCGGGCGTCCTGATCGGCGATCCGGCGGCCGGTGCGCCGCCGGAGGTGTTCACGACCGGTGGTGTGGGGCGCGTCGAGATCCCGCTGGCTGCGCTCGCCAAGGGCATCGAGCAAGGCCGCGCCAACATGATCCTGCTCGGCGTCGTCGCGGAATTCCTGGGATTGCCCGGGACGGCGCTGACGCGTGCCGTCGAGCGCCTGCTCGGCAAGCGCCCGGCCGCGGTGGTGGCGAGCCTCGCGGCCATCGACGCCGGCCGCAGGGCGGCGCTCGAGCTGCAAGGCCCGGGCCGGCTCGCCGCGCCGCCCGCGAAGCCCGCGCCGCGCTGGCTGGTGACCGGCAACGAGGCGGCCGGGCTCGGCGCGCTCCATGGCGGCGTGCGCTTCGTCGCGGCCTACCCGATCACGCCGGCCACCGAACTCCTCGAATGGCTGAGCCCGGCGCTCACCGAGGTCGGCGGCACGCTGGTGCAGGCCGAGGACGAGCTCGCCGCGATCAACATGGCGATCGGCGCCTCCTTCGGCGGCGTGCCCGCACTGACTGCGACGGCCGGACCGGGCCTGGCGCTGATGGTGGAGTCCCTTGGCCTCGCGGTGGCCTCCGAGACGCCGGTGGTCGTGGTCGATGTCATGCGCGTCGGCCCGTCGACCGGCATCGCGACCAAGTCGGAGCAGGGCGATCTCAACATCGCCATCAATGGGCTGCACGGCGATGCGCCGCACCTCGTGCTCGCGCCCAATGGCGTCGGCGACTGCCTGGCGACGACGCAGTGGGCGGTAGCGCTGGCAGAGGCACTGCAGGCGCCGGCGATCGTGCTGTCCGACCAGTTCCTCGGCCAGGCGCGCGCGGCCATCGACGAGCCCGCGGTGGCAGAGGTCGCCACCACGCGTCGCCAGGCTGAGGCCGGCGACGGCCCTTATCGTCGCTATGCACTCACCATCGATGGCGTGTCGCCCATGGCGCTCCCGGGGCAGGCAGGCATCACCTACACCGCCGACGGCCTCGAACACACCGAGCGCGGCACGCCCTCGTCGCAGGCGGCCGATCACCTCGCGCAGCTCGACAAGCGGCGCCGCAAGCTCGACCTGTTCGACTATGGCGGGCGCTGGGCCGACATCGAGGGCGAGGGCGCCCTTGCCGTCATCACCTTCGGCTCCTGTACAGCGCCGCTGCGCGAGGCGCTGGCGCGCGCGGCCAGCGACGGGCTGGCGCTGCGCCTGGTGTCATTGCGCCTGCTCGCGCCCGCGCAGCCGGCGCGCCTCGCCGCCGCGCTCGCCGGAGTGCGCAAGCTCCTGGTGGTCGAGCAGAACCACTCCGGCCAGCTGCTGCGCTACCTGAAGAGCGACTTCGACCTGCCCTGCCGTCCCGACAGCCTGCGCAAGCCCGGCGGCCAGCAGTGGAGCCCGGCGGAACTTCACCGCCACCTGCTCGAGTGGAGCGCGGCATGAACCCGGTCGCGACGCCCGTGGCAGCGCACTACAAGTCGGACGTCAAGCCGGTGTGGTGCCCCGGCTGCGGCGACTTCGGCGTACTGAACGCCCTGTCCAAGGCACTCGCCGGTCTCGCCCTGCCGCCCGAGGACGTCGCGGTCGTGTCCGGCATCGGCTGTTCGTCGCGCATTCCCGCCTACACCTCCGTGTACGGTTTCCATGGCGTGCACGGTCGCGCACTCGCGGCCGCCGCGGGACTCAAGATCGCGCGGCCGGAGCTCACGGTGGTGGTCACCGGCGGCGACGGCGACGGCTACTCCATCGGTGGCAACCACTTCCTGCATGCCTGCCGGCGCAACGTCGACCTCACCTACATCGTGATGGACAATCGCGTGTACGGCATGACCAAGGGCCAGCCCTCGCCCACCACCGAGACCCATTTCGCGTCCAAGCTGTCGCCGCAGGGCACCGGTCTCACGGAGTTCCACCCCATGGCGATCGCGCTCGCCGCCGGCGCCAACTTCATCGCGCGCGCCTTCACCGGCGACCCGAACGGCCTGGCCGAGGTGATCGTCGCCGCCGTCAGGCACCCGGGGTTCTCGTTCGTCGAGGTGCTCTCGCCCTGCGTCACCTTCCGGCCGGAGCAGCGGGAGTGGAAGAAGATGGTGCGGGCGCGCGCGCTCGAGCCGACGTCCGACCCGGCGCGCGCCGCGGAACGCATCTTCCACGACGATGGCATGAACCTCGGCGTGCTGTACGTCGGCGGTCGCGCCCCCTTCCAGCCACCGGTGACGACGGCGCGCCTGGCGCCGGCGGCGCTGGCGGAGAGGTTCGAGATATGAGCGACGGCATCACCGTGGCGCCGGCCACGCACGAGGAGTTCATGGCGCACGCCTGCGCGCTCGAGGACGAGGCCTCCGGGCGCTACGCCGAGCTCGCCGAGCAGATGCTCGCCCACCACAACGGCGAGGTGGCGCTCTTGTTCGCCAAGCTCGCGCGCATCGAGGGCAAGCACCGCGACCAGATCCTCGCCGAGATGGGCTGGTCGCGCGTGCCCGACGGCGAGTTCCGCTGGGAGACGCCCGAAGGACCCGAGACGACCGACTACGGCGACCTGCACTACCTGATGAAGCCGCGCCACGCGCTCGAGCTCGCGCTGCACAACGAGAGGCGGGCCGCGGCGTTCTTCGCCCAGCTGGCCGGCGCCGACGTACCGGCGCACATCCGCGAGATGGCCGAGGAGATGGCCGCCGAGGAGCGCGAACACGTGCGCCTGATCGAGGAATGGCTGGCGACCGTCCCGGACATCGACGCGGGCTGGGACGAGGACCTCGATCCACCGAACGCGGTCGACTGAACCCGGCCAGGATCGCGCCCGGGACGGTCGCGCCGGCTACGCCCCGGTCGCTACTTTCCGATGCAGAAGCTCGAGAAGATCTGCCCCAGCAGTTCCTCGCTCGTGACCTCGCCGGTGATCTCGCCGAGCGCCCGCTGGGCGAGCCTCAGTTCCTCAGCGACCAGCTCGAAGTCGGACTTGGCTTCGAGCCGCGCGACCGCGGCCTCCACGTGGCC
>CAZXAS010000229.1:0-3813 GCA_964638185.1 uncultured Steroidobacteraceae bacterium
TTCGATGGCGCCGGCCGGCCGTTCCACCGGCACTTCGACCGGACCGGTGAGCTGCGCGAGCGTCGCCTGGTAGGTGCGTACCGGGAACGCCGGGATCACCGCCTGGCTCACCCGGATCCGGTCGCCGGCCCGGCCCGCGCCGGCACTCGCGCTCACGTCCCAGGACAGGCGTCCCGTGCTCACCGGGGGCACCTCGACCGACCAGGCGAGGTCGCGCGCCTCCCCCGCCGGGACCAGCACGCGTTCCGGCCCGAGTCCGCCGGGCACGGCCGGCTGCACGACGGGCGTGACCTCGACGGTCATGGCGTCCGCGGTGGTATTGCGCAGCGTGAACGTGGCCGAGAACCGGTCGCCCTCGCGCACCAGCGGCGGCAGGCCCGACAGCAGCATCAGGTCCTGCGTGGTCGTGATGCTCGACGAACCGGTGCCGAAGAGGGACGCGCCTGCATGGGCGACGGCCACGATGCGGAATGCCGAGAGCGAGTCGTTGAGCGGGATGCGGACGCTGGCCTCGCCATTCCCGTCGAGCGTCACGCGCGCCTGCCACGCGAGCAGGCTGTCGAACAACTCCCGCGCCCGGTCGCGCCCGCCGCCGCCGCCCTGCGCGACGGCCTTGCGCCCGTAATGGCGCTTGCCCACCACCTGCATCTGCGCCGTCGAGGTCCACACCTCCAGGCCGCGCTCACCCATCATCGCGTCGAGCAGCTGCCAGCTCGGATTGGCGGCGAGATCGAGGAGCGCCTCGTCCACCGCGGCGAGCGCGACCTCGGCGCCCGCCGGCAACCGGCCGCCGTCCGCGCGCCGCACCCTGAGCTTCACCTCGGCCGTGTCGCGCACGCGGTAGCTGTCGCGCGCCGGCTCGACCGTGACCTCGAGACGCTGCCCCTGCCAGCCGACCCGCACTTGCGCCATCCCCAGCCGGTAGGCCGGCTTGTTGAGGTCGACCAGCGCGGTGATCTCCTCCCCGTCCCCGCTGCGGGTGCCACGGCTGCCGCCCACGCGTCCACGGACCGCAAGCACCGAGACGAACACGTTCGGCGCGTAGCTGTCGCCGATCGGCACCTCGATGACAGGCTCGCGACCACTCAGGCGCCGGACGAAACTGTCGATGACGCCTTCGCGCTCGACGGTCACCAGTGCGGTGGCGGAACGGAACGGCATGCGTACCTGGAAGCGTGCCACCTGCCCCGGCTCGTACTCCTTCCGCTCCGGCAGCACGTCCATGCGATCGCCCTCGGTGCCGCCGAACCACCAGTCGTCGGCACCCGCGACCCAGATCGAGGTGGTCGCGCCCGCAAGGCGGCCGGCGTCGTCGCGCGTCTCGGCCCTGAGCCTGATCTCACCTGAAGTGCCCGGGGCGACATCGCACGCGAGGATGCCCTGGCGGTCGGTGCGGCCCTCGCAGCGTGCGTCGAGTCTCGAGGTCTCACGCAGGGTCTCATAGGCATAGAAGCCGCCGATCAGCCGCTTGCGGAACGAGTAGGCGCTGGACCTGTAGAGGGTCACCGTGACCGGCTGGCGTGCCACCGGCTTGCCGTCGAGGTCGAGCGCCACCACCTTGAAGCGCAACTGCGCGTCGCTCGCCACCCAGCCCTCGCGCCGGATGCCGAGGTTCAACGTCGACGGCAGCAGCCGGATGCGCGTCGCGGTGGTCATCACTTCGCCGCTGGGGTCCGCATACTCCAGCTCCGCCACGAGCCGCGCTGGCCGGGTGACGGCAGGCAGGTCCGGGACAGTCACCCGCGCCGCACCCTGTGCGTCGAGGGTCAGCGGCAGTACCTGGGTCCGGGGTTCACCGGCCGCGCCGTCCCCGGCGGCGTCGACGTCGAACGGCGACCGGCCCTGGCGCTCGACGCCCTCCACCACCGCCTCGCCGCCGAAGCTGTAGTCCTCGTAGTCGTCGAAGGACACGCCCGCCGGCTCGATCGCGGTGCGCAGCGTGACCGGCAGGTGCGCCGCGCCACCGCCCGCGAGGTAGGCGACATGCACGTCCAACGGCACCGACTCCGCGCCCACCTGGGGACGCGCCGGACCCTGCACCGAAGCGCGCATCGTCGGCAGGCGGTATTCCTGCACCTGGAAGTGACCGCTCGGGCGCCGGCCATCCTCGTCGTCCGCGATCAGGATGTCGTAGCTTCCGAGCTTCGCCTCCCTGGGGATGGTCCACTGCTGCACGGCGACCCCGTCCGCATCGAACTCGACGCGGGACTCGTAGCGCTGGTTGCTGCCGCCGTGCACGATGACGACCGTGCGCGGACCGGCGATGTCCGTCGCGATGCCGATTCCGTCGAGCTGCCGGCGTCGCAGGAAATGCTTCATCGACACGACTTCGCCGGCGCGGAACAGCGGGCGGTCGAGCACGGTGTGGAAGACCTCCGACTGGTAGGGACTTCCGGTCGGCACGCCGAAGCTGTAGGGCTCGATGCCGTCGGTCCAGGCCGACTGCGTGAAACCCGTGTCGTCGCCGAGGCTCGCGACGACCAGGAGCGGCTGCAGCGCCGGTGCCTCGCACCCGCCGTAGCTGTGCGGCTCCCCCAGGGAGTAGTCGATGACCAGCTGCCCATCCGGGCCGGTGTGGCCGTCCCAGCGGGTGCGGCCGTCGCAGAAGCTGCTGATGAGCACCCGGGCGCCACGCACGACGCTGCCGTCGTCGAGGCGCGTGACCCACACGCGCGACGACTCGCGTCCCCACTTGAAGTGCACGGCAAGATTGGTGACGAGGGCGGCGGTCGACACGTAGCGCGTCGCGCTGCGACCGAGCAGCGCCGCCCCAAGGCGCTCGCTCGCGAGTTCCACGACGTGGAGCCCGGGCTCGCCCAGCGGAATGCCGATCACCTCGGCCGGTCGCGCGCCGCCCGGCTTCGCGACCTCGAAGCTCGTGATGGTCGCCGTGGCCGCGCCGGTCCCCCCGGCGAGTTCGAATACCGACGCGCTGCCGGTGTCCTCGCGCCAGCGGGCCTCGCCGGTGGCGGCATCGGTGAGCCACTCGCCGCGCCGGCGGTTGGCCTCCGCGACGGCGCGCAGCCACGTCGAGATCGCCGCCGGGTCCGCGCCGATGCGCAGGCGCTGTCCCGGGATGGACGCCTTGCGCGCCGGTAGTGGCGCTTCGACGTTGCGCAGCGTGACCGGCAGGACCCCGCCCTCCGCCGCCTCCAGGATGCCGAAGTCGGCGGCGAACTTGACGAGCGGCGGATAGTCGTCGACGTCCACGGCGAGCGGGAAGCGATCGAGATTCTCCAGCCGACGCCCCGCGTCGTCGACGAGGTTCTCGGGCAGCACCACGGTCAGCGCGCCGCCCTCCGGGAACGGGCCGCTGAACGTCACCTGCGACAGGGTCGGGATGTCGACGGCCTGCGGTGCGTCGGGCTGCACGCGTGTCCCGTCGGCGAGCACCAGCCGCGTGGCCAGTGCCAGTGAGCGCGCCACCGGCGCGCTGAAGTCCACCCGGATCGGCCGCATCGGCAGGCAACCGCCCGCGGGGTTCACCCGCGAACACTCCACCCGCGCGGTGAACGCCGGCCGGGTCCTGAACACGAGGGTCTGCGGCCGCGCCGTGGTCACGCCACTCGTAGCCGCGATCCCCGCGCCCCAGACGAGCTTGACCTGTGTATCCGGTGGCAGCCGGCGGCGACACTTCAGCACCGCGAGTTCGGCCTCGGCCGCCGCGAGCGCCCGTTCGCGGTCCCGGTCCGCGCCGTCCGCGCCATCCAGGGACAACAGCTGGTAGTAGGCATAGCCGAGGCCCGCACGCTCCGCCAGCACGGCGCTTCGCGCCTCGCCGGCCAGCGCGTCCGCGGGCACCTTCTCGGCGAC
>CAZXAS010000230.1:0-3758 GCA_964638185.1 uncultured Steroidobacteraceae bacterium
TGCGACAACTGCTACGGCGTGTGCCCGGACAACGCCGTGATCAAGCTCGGACCCGGCAAGCGCTACCAGTTCAACTACGACTACTGCAAGGGCTGCGGCCTGTGCGTGTCCGAATGTCCCTGTGGAGCGATCCGGCAGGTCCCCGAGGAAATATGACCGGTCAGACCAACGCGACCGCGCAGGCCGCCGATGCCGGTCGCCACGTGGCGGCGGCGATCGAGCGCTGGGGCCGTGACCCGACCCACCTGGTGCAGGTGCTGTGCACGGTCCAGGAACGATGCGGCTGGCTGCCACCGGTCGCGGTGACGGCCATCGCCGCGGAACTCGACGTCTCGCTCGCAACGGTTCGCGGCGTGGCGGGGTTCTACTCCTTCCTGCGCACCGTCCCCTCCGGCCAGTACCGGGTGCTGTTCTCGGACAATGTCACCGACCGCATGCAGGGCAGCGAGGCGCTGATGGAGGCGTTCTGTCGGGAACGCAGTGCCCGGCCCGGGGGCCTGTCGGACGACGGGCTGGTGAGTGTCGACCGGACGTCCTGCACCGGGCTGTGCGACCAGGGGCCGGGGCTCCTGGTCAACGGCCGCGCCATCGCCCTTGCTGGTGGCGAGCGTCTCGCACTCGTCCAGAACCTCATCGAGGAGCGCCGCCCGCTCGACGACTGGCCGCCGGAGGTGTTCGCGATCGCCGACAACGTCCGCCGCCGCCACATCCTGCTCGGCAGCAGCCTGAGGCCCGGGGAGGCGGTGCGTGCGGCACTCGAGCGCGGCGCCGCCGTTGAGCGGGAACGTGCCGCCAACGAGCGCTCCTGGCGCGAGGGCATTCCCGACGACACGCAGGGACCGCTCGCGACACTGCGCGAGATCGAGATCTCCGCGCTGCGCGGCCGTGGCGGCGCCGGGTTCACCACTGCCGCCAAGTGGTCGGCCTGTCGCGCTGCGCCGGCCAGCATCCGCTACGTGGTGTGCAATGCCGACGAGGGCGAGCCCGGCACGTTCAAGGACCGGGTCCTGCTCACGAGCTACGCCGACCTGCTCTTCGACGGCATGACCGTCGCCGCCTTCTGCGTCGGCGCGCGCGAGGGGCTCGTCTACCTGCGCGGCGAGTATCGCTACCTGCTCGATCATCTCGAGGCCACGCTGGCGCGGCGGCGCGCCGCCGGCCTGCTCGGTCACAGCGTGTGCGGACGGCGCGGCTTCGATTTCGACATCACCATCCACACCGGCGCGGGCTCCTATGTCTGTGGCGAGGAGTCCGCGCTGCTCGAGTCGCTAGAGGGCAAGCGCGGGATCCCGCGCAACCGCCCGCCCTACCCGGTCACCCACGGCTATCGCGGCATGCCGACCGTGGTCAACAACGTCGAGACACTGTGCGCCGCGGCGCTGATCGCGGTTCATGGCGGCGACTGGTACCGCTCGGTGGGCACGCCTCGCTCGGCCGGCACCAAGGTGCTGTCCGTCGCCGGCGACTGCGCCCGGCCGGGCCTGTACGAATACCCCTTCGGCGTCACCGTGCGCGAGGTGCTCGGCGACTGCGGCGCACAACGCACGCTGGCGGTGCAGGTCAGCGGGCCTTCGGGACATTGCATCGATGCGGGCGAGTTCGGCCGTCGCATCGCCTTCGAGGACCTGCCGACCGCCGGTGCACTCACCGTGTTCGACGACCGCCGCGACATGTTCGAGGTCGCGCGCAACTACATCGACTTCTTCGCGCACGAGAGCTGTGGCTTCTGCACGCCCTGCCGCGTCGGTACCAGCATGCTCAAGGGCATCATGGGCAAGATCCATCGCGGCCGCGGCAGCCTGCACGAGATCGAGGAGATGTCGCGGCTGAACCCGGTGCTGCAGATGTCCGCCCACTGCGGGCTCGGCCACACCGCCTGCAACCCCGTCCTCGACACGCTCAAGCGCTTCCGCCCGTCCTACGAGCGGCGGCTGCAGGCGCTGCGCTTTGCGCCCGACTTCGACCTCGACGCGGCGCTCGCCGCGGCGCGGCGCATGACCGGCCGCGACGATGCCGGCGCCCACCTCGACGGTGCCCCATGAACGACCGGCCGACCTTCACGCTGGATGGGCGCGAGGTGCCCTTCGACCCGGGCCAGACCGTGCTGCAGGCGTCGCTGGCCGCCGGTCGATACATCCCGCACCTGTGCTACCACCCGGAGTTCAGGCCACACGGCAGCTGCAAGGTGTGCACCGCGCGCGTCGACGGCCGGACGGTCGCCACCTGCACCGTCCCGGCGGTCCCGGGCATGGAGGTGGCGAGCGACACCGACGAGATGAACGGGCTGCGACGCACCCTGGTGCAGATGCTGTTCGCCGAGGGCAATCACTTCTGCCCGTCCTGCGAGAAGAGCGGCGACTGCGTGCTGCAGGCGCTCGGCTACGACCTCGGCGTGCTCACCGCCGGGTTCCGCCACATGTTCCCGGTGCGGCCGGTCGACGCCTCGCACCCCGACATCCTGCTCGACTTCAACCGCTGCATCCTGTGCGAGCTGTGCGTGCGCGCCTCGAACGAAGTCGACGGCAAGGGGGTGTTCGAGCTGTCCGGCCGCGGCATCGACAAGCACCTGATCGTCAACTCGGCGTCGGGCGAGCTCGCCGGCACCGACATCGGCCTCGGCGACAAGGCGATGCGGGTATGCCCGGTCGGCGTGATCCTGGAGAAGGGCGTGGGATTCGCGACACCGATCGGCGAGCGCCGCTACGACCGGCGCCCGATCAGTGCCCAGGCCCTCGACGACGCACCGCGCCCGCACGCCGCCCGCCATGAGTGACGCATCACCCCGCAAGCTCAGGGTGGCGACCACGTCGCTGGCCGGCTGCTTCGGCTGCCACATGTCGCTGCTCGACATCGACGAGAGGCTGTTCGCGCTGCTCGAAAAGATCGAGTTCGACCGCTCGCCACTCACCGACATCAAGCATTGCGGCCGCTGCGATCTCGGCATCGTCGAGGGCGCGGTCTGCAATGCGGAGAACGTGCGGGTGCTCCACGAGTTCCGCGCCAACTGCCGGATCCTGGTGGCGATCGGCGCCTGCGCCGTCACTGGCGGCCTGCCCGCCCAGCGCAATCACCTCGACCTCGGCCAGTGCCTGCAGGATGTCTACCAGACCGAGCCCGGCCTCGCGGCCGGCGGCGGGAGGATACCGGACGACCCTGAACTGCCGCTGCCGCTCGACCAGGTCCACCCGCTGCACGAGGTCGTCAAGATCGACTACTTCATCCCGGGTTGTCCGCCCTCGGCCGACGCGATCTTCAACTTCCTCAGCGACCTCATCGCCGGCCGCACGCCGCGGCTCGGGCACGGACTCATCAGCTATGACTGAAACCGGCGACATCTCGACCGACATGGTGGCGGCACCCAGGCGCGTCGCGATCGATCCGCTCACGCGCGTCGAGGGCCACGGCAAGGTGACGCTCAGGCTCGACGAGGAGGACAGGGTCTGCGAGGCGCGACTGCACATCGTCGAGTTTCGCGGCTTCGAGAAGTTCGTCCAGGGCCGGCCCTACTGGGAGGTGCCGGTGATGGTGCAGCGGCTGTGCGGCATCTGTCCGGTGAGCCATCACCTCGCCGCGTCGAAGGCGCTCGACCAGATCGTCGGCGCCGACGTGCTGACCCCGACCGCGGAGAAGGTCCGGCGCCTGATGCACTACGGCCAGATCCTCCAGTCACACGCGCTGCATTTCTTCCACCTGTCCTCGCCGGACCTGCTGTTCGGCTTCGACTCCGACGTCGCTCGCCGCAACATCGTCGGTGTCGC
>CAZXAS010000231.1:0-3740 GCA_964638185.1 uncultured Steroidobacteraceae bacterium
GCGAGACCCTGCACGATCTCGTAGCGCCCGCCGCTGCAGGTGACCGGGTAGGAATAGACGACGCCTTCGGGAATGCCGTAGCTGCCGTCCGACGGGATCGCCATGCTGACCCAGTCACCGGCGGGCGTGCCGAGCACCCAGTCGTGGATGTGGTCGATGGCGGCGGAGGCGGCGGAGGCGGCCGACGAGGCGCCGCGCGCCTTGATGATGGCGGCGCCGCGCTGCTGCACGGTGGGGATGAACGTCTCGCGGTACCACGCCTGGTCGACCAGTGACGGCGCCGGCTTGCCGGCGACGGTGCAATGGGCGATGTCCGGATACTGGGTGGCGCTGTGGTTGCCCCACACCAGCATGCGGCGGATGTCGTTCACATGCGCACCGGTCTTCTCCGCCAGCTGTGACTTCGCGCGATTGTGGTCGAGCCGCATCATGGCGGTGAAGTTGCCGCGGGCGATGTCCGGGGCGTTGCTCGCGGCGATCAGCGCGTTGGTGTTGGCGGGGTTGCCGACGACGAGCACGCGGATGTCCCGGCTCGCCACCTCGTTGATGGCCTTGCCCTGGGCCGAGAAGATCTGCGCGTTGGCGAGCAGCAGGTCCTTGCGCTCCATGCCCGGGCCGCGCGGGCGCGCGCCGACCAGGAGCCCCACGCCGCTGTCCTTGAACGCCACCCTGGCATCGTCGGTGGCCACGACGCGGTTCAGGGTCGGGAAGGCGCAGTCGGCGAGTTCCATCACCACGCCGTTCAGCGCGCCGAGCGCCGGCGTGATCTCGAGCAGGTTCAGGTTGACGGGCTGGTCGGGGCCGAGCATCTGGCCGGAGGCGACACGAAAGGCGAGCGCGTAGCCGATCTGGCCGGCGGCGCCCGTGATGGTCACGGTGACGGGCTTCTTCATCCTGGTTCTCTCTGTGGCTCGACGGGGCAGCCGGCTGCGCCGGCCGAAACGGGCCGGAATAGTAGCACCGGGGCCCGCCACCGGGATCGTGGCTACTGCTGCGTGGCGCCGCGCGCCTCGAGCCAGCCGGGATAGGCCGCCTCCAGCCGTTCGCGCTCCGCGAGGGCCTCGTCGTGCCGGCCAGCCGCCTCGAGTGCCTCGATGCGTGCGAGCCAGTCCTCCGGGCGCGGCAGCTCCGGCGCGGCGGTCGTGCCGGTAGCGACCTCGGGCAAGGCGCTCGGCGTGAATGCGCGCGAGCGCGCGGCCGGCGGCGGTGGAGGCGCGGTGATGTCGGACGCGATCGCGGGAGCATCCGCCTGCGACTCCTTCGCCACCGGCGACGTGGCGGCGGGTGCCGGCGCCGCCACGGCCTTCGGGCGCTCCGGCGCGGTGGTGGCAGGTTCCGCCCCCGCGCTTTCGGCGGATGCAGCGGCGCCGGGAGCGGCGTCGATGGACTCGCTTGCCTGCGGCATGTCCATCTCGCTCATGACCGACGCGTCCCGAGCCTCGTCCGGCATCTTCGCGGTGTCCGCCGGCGCCGGCGCCGCCAGTTCCTCGGTCGCGGGCGGCGCCGTCGTTTCCTGCTGCACCCGTAGTACCAGCGACAGGGCGATCAGCGCAGTGGCAGCCACCGATGCCGGTACCCACCAGCGTCGTGGCGTCCGCTGCGCGCGAACGGCCCGGCGTGCCTGTTCCCGGATCGCGGCGTCGATCGCCGGCGGCGGTCCGTCCGCCGTGCCGCGTCCGTCGAGACGCCGCAGTGCGTCGAGGTCCCCGTGCAGGCGCCGGTCGGCATCGTTCGGGCGGGTCATGCGGCGTTCCCCGGTTCGCGTTCGGCGAGCGTGCGCTTGAGCTTCGCGACCGCGTAACGCAGGCGGCTCTTCGCCGTCTCGTCGCCGATGTCCATCGCCGCGGCGATCTCGCTCACGGCCAGTCCACCCTCGACGTACATGAGGAATGCCGCGCGCTGCTCGTCGGGCAGTTGCGCAACGGCGTCCGCCAGCCTGGCCGCGGCTTCGGCATCGCTGAGCTCTTCCTCCGGTGTCGCTGCGTCGTCATCGGCGAGCGAGACGAGCAGCTCGTCGTCGCCGGCGACTTCGCGTCGCTGCAGCCGCCCGCGGCGACGCCAGTGGTCGACACAGCAGTTGTGGGCGATGCGATAGAGCCAGGTGGTGAACTTCGCGCGCGGTTCGTAGCGGCTGCGATGCGCAATCACGCGCGACCAGACTTCCTGGAACACGTCGGCGGTGATCGCTTCGTCACGCAGCTGGCGCGACAGGAAGCGCCACAACGGCGCACGGTGGCGCGCGTACAGCTCGTCGAAGGCGCGCACGTCGTCCGCGCCGTATTCGCGCATCAGCTGCTCGTCGCTCGGGCGCTCTTCTGTCACGCCGGCGAGCTTATGTGCCCGTGAAGTACGCGCAAGCGGAAAATCGACCCGGGCGCCGGGGTCGAGGGCGAGGCTTGAATCGGTGCAGGTCACTCGTTGCTGGCTCCGTCGCACGCGAAATCGTGCACTGCCTGTTCCTGATCAACGCTCGCGCGGGTCTCCGGGTGTTCGAGTCCTGCGCAATTCTGCGCCCCGGGAGCACCTCCGGACGCCCGGATCCCACCCGGCAGCCCTCTCTGCAGACCCATAACTCATTGATTTAAAACAGTTCTACCAGTTCCGCCAGAGGAACTCGCAAAAAGGGCTTGCATTCGAGACGGTGTTATAGTTCACTACAACACCAGAGGGGCACATCACTACATCAGACCGATGTGCAGGATTGGAAACGGGGCCGGCAGGGCCGGCCCCACAGGCAGCAAGGAGAAGGTCATGTTCACGATGGTTTCTGAGAGCACCCGGCGCACGGTCAGTGCATTCGCAGCAGTGGCGGTCGTGGCGTTCGGTGGCCTGGTCATCGACCAGGGCCACAACGGGGCGCTGCCTCGCGGGACCGTCGAGCTCGGCGAGCTGGTCCCGGTCGACATCATGCAGCTCGCGGCCACGGAGCTGCCGGAAGTGGTCGTGACGGCGAGCCGCCTCGATGCGCGCAAGCCCGCCGACGTCCGAGTCGCCGCCAGCGTGGCGCCGCTGCTGCCGGAGATCGTGGTGGTCGCGAGCCGCGCGGTGCAGGTCGCCAGCAGCGTGCTGGATCCGCAGGGCTGAACGCGGGTGATCGCCGCACCGGGGCGCCATCGCCCCGGTGTCCGGCCTCGCGAGGGAGCAGGTCATGGACGCATACAGCAGTGACAGTTTGCAGCGGACGGTGAGTGGCGCGCTGGCGATCCTCTTGGTCGCCGGCGCAGCCGCCACCCTCGCGGTCGGACCGACCGCCGGGTCCGCCTCGTACCACGCATTGGCGCAGGCGCGGACCGTGTGCGCAAGCCTGCCCGCGGTGACGGTGACGGCCCGGCGCATCGACCCGGGCGCCGGCCTGCTGGTCGCGAACCACCGTCGTCACCCCGCCGGAATCACCTGACCCGGCCGATTCCGGTGATCTGCTAAGGTAGTGAAGTATCTGGCCACATCAGCAAGCGCGGCCCCCATGGACACAAACTGGAACGACGCTCAACCCATCTATCGCCAGCTCCGGGACCGGGTGGTGGCGATGATCCTCGAGGGCGTGCTGAACGACGGCGATCCGCTGCCGTCGGTCCGCTCCGTGGCAGCCGAGTACCGGCTCAATCCGCTCACGGTCCTCAAGGGTTACCAGCAGCTCGTCGACGAGCAGCTGGTCGAGAAGCGCCGAGGCCGCGGCATGTTCGTGAGCGACGGCGCGCGTCGGGCACTGACCAAGGACGAGCGCCAGCGCTTCCTCGACA
>CAZXAS010000232.1:0-3651 GCA_964638185.1 uncultured Steroidobacteraceae bacterium
CAACTGGCGGCCGACCCGCGACGTCGCCAAGCCCTACCCGCCCGCGCCGGGCCCGGGAGGCAGGCCGTGACCGTCACGCCCCTGCTGGTCTTCTTCTGCGCCGCCGCGGTCGCCGGCGGCGCCTTGATGCTGGTGCTGCGCCATCCCATGCACGTCGCACTCTCGCTCATCGCCACGATGCTGGCGCTGGCGGCGATCTACGCACTGCTCGCGGTGCACGTGATCGCCGTGTTCCAGGTGCTGATCTACGTCGGCGCGGTGATGGTCTTCATGGTCTACGCCATCATGCTGCTCGACGTGCGCGACCGGTCCTTCACCTCGCGCTACTCGGGCATGCTGCTTCCGGGGATGGCTGCCGGAGTCGTGCTCGCCGTCGTCCTGATCGCCGCCACCGCTACCTCGGTGGCCCCCGCCGCCGCACCTGATGGCGACTTCGGCGTGCAGGCGTTCTCGGCCGCATTCCTGTCCGGCTACTGGTTCTACTTCGAGCTCACCACCATCCTGCTGCTGGCCGCCGTGGTCGCCGCCATCGCCGTCCTGAAGGGGCGCGGGAGGGGCGATGGATAGCCTCCCGCTCCTGGTCGGCGTGAGCGTGACCCTGTTCGTGCTCGGCCTCGTCGGCGTGATGGTCAGGCGCAACCTGCTCATCATGCTGATGTGCATGGAGCTGATGCTCAATGGCGTGAACCTGAGCCTGGTCGCCTTCGGCCGCGCCGGCGGCTCGACCGAGGCCGCGGTACTGGTGTTCCTGGTGTTCGTGGTCGCGGCGGCGGAGATCGCCATCGCGATTCCCATCGTGCTGCTGCTGGCGCGCGCGCGGCGCACGCTCGACCCCGGCGCCTTCGGCGAGCTGAAAGGATAGTCCGTGAGGAACGCGCTGACGCTCATCGTCCTGCTGCCGCTCGCCGGGTTCCTGGTGAACGGCCTCGTCGGCAACCGCCTCGGCCGCAGCTTCGTGTCCATCGCCGGCTGCGGACTGCCGATCGTGGCCTTCGCGCTGGCGGTCCTGTCGGTGTACTCGATGTCGCAATCGGGCATGCCGGTCATCGAGTCCGTGTTCACGTGGTCGATCATCGGCGGCACGCCGTTCGAGGTCAGTTTCTACCTCGACCGCCTGAGCGCCGTGATGGTGCTCATCGTCACCGGCGTGGGATCGCTGATCCACGTCTACTCGACCGGCTACATGAAGGACGACCCGGGCTACGCGCGCTACTTCGCGTACCTGAACCTGTTCCTGTTCTTCATGCTGCTCCTGGTGCTCGGCCGGTCGCTGCTGGTGCTGTTCGTCGGCTGGGAGGGCGTCGGACTCGCCTCCTACCTGCTGATCGGATTCTGGTTCGAGGACCCGGACAAGGCGCGCGCAGGGAAGAAGGCCTTCATCACCAACCGCGTCGGCGATGCGGGCTTCCTGCTCGGCATGTTCGTGATCTACTCGACGCTCGGCACGCTGGAGATGGACCGCATCAACGCCGCCTTCGCCGCCGGCCCCGTCGTCGGCGTGTCGGCGAGCCTGATCGGCGTGCTGCTGTTCATCGGCGCGACCGGCAAGTCGGCGCAGATCCCGCTGCACGTGTGGCTGCCCGACGCGATGGCCGGCCCCACGCCGGTCTCGGCGCTGATCCATGCCGCCACCATGGTGACCGCCGGCGTGTACCTGATCGCGCGGTTGTCCGGGGTCTACCTGCAGGCGCCCGCTGCGTCGGAGCTGGTGGCCGTCATCGGGGTGCTGACGGCGTTCTTCGCCGCCACCATCGCCGTGGTGCAGACGGACATCAAGAAAGTGCTCGCATACTCGACCATCTCCCAGCTCGGATTCATGTTCCTGGCCCTCGGCGTGGGCGCCTACGGGGTGGCGGTGTTCCATCTGTACACCCATGCCTTCTTCAAGGCCTGCCTGTTCCTCGGCGCCGGCAGCGTGATCCATGCCATGGGCGGCGAGCAGGACATCCGCAGGATGGGAGGACTGGCGCGGCGCATCCCCTGGACCTTCGGGACATTCGCGGTCGCCACCGCGGCCATCGCGGGGCTGCCGCCGCTGGCGGGCTTCTTCTCCAAGGACGAGATCCTCTGGTTCGCATTCGCCAGTGAGTCCGGCGGATCGCCACTTCTGTGGCTGCTGGCCGCGGCCACGGCGCTCATGACGGCGTTCTACATGTTCAGGCTGCTCGTGCTCACCTTCCTCGGCGCGCCGCGCATGGACGCCGCGACGGCCGCGCACGTGCACGAGTCGCCGCCGTCCATGACCGGTGTCCTGGCCGTGCTGGCCGTGCTGTCGGCACTCGGTGGCTTCTTCGCCGTGCCGCACTACCTCGAGCCGCTGTTGCCGCTGCCGGCCGTCGTGGAGTCGCTGCATCACCTGGAGACCCTGCTGGTCGTGGTGTCGGTCGTCCTGGCGCTGGCCGGCGCCGGCCTCGCGTTCTGGATCTTCGGTCGCGACGACGAGCGCGCACATCGCGCCCGCGAACGATTCGCCCCGCTCCACCGCCTGCTCACCAACAAGTACTACGTCGACGAGCTGTACCAGGCACTGATCGGCCGGCCGCTGGTGTGGCTATCGGACCGCGTGTTCCTCGGGATCGGTGACCGCGTCCTGCTCGACGGCTCCCTGCACGGGCTGACCGGCCTCGCGCGGCGCACAGCCGGGCTCCTGGCACGGGTGCAGACCGGCAGCCTGCAGTTCTATGCCTGGCTGGTGGTGCTCGGCCTCGCCGCGCTGCTGTTATGGAGTGCACGCCATGTCTGAGGCGGGCATGCTGAATGCACTCCTGTTCCTGCCGCTCGCGGGCATCGGCATCCTGCTGCTGCTCCCGCGGAACTCCGCCAGCCCGGTGCGCGGCGTGACGCTCGCAGTGACGCTGCTGCAACTCGCGTTGGCCGCGATGCTGTACACGGCCTTCGACCCGGTGGCCGAGGGGCTGCAGTTCGAGACCCGGCTGCCGTGGATCGCGGACTGGGGCGTGCACTACCACGTCGGGCTCGACGGGCTCAACCTGCTCCTGGTGCTGATGACGGCCTTCCTCGGCCCACTGGTGGTCGCCGGCGCGTTCAAGGCGATCGGGCGCGACGTGAAGCTCTTCTACGCGATGGTGCTGCTGATCCAGTTCGCGATGCTCGGCACCTTCATTGCACAGGACCTGTTCCTGTTCTACGTGTTCTGGGAGACGATGCTGATCCCGATGTTCCTGATCATCGGCATCTGGGGCGGCGAGCGGCGCATCTACGCCACGCTCAAGTTCGTGCTGTACACGGCCTTCGGCAGCATCCTGATGCTCGCCGCGGTGATCTACCTGGTGCTGTCGCTGCAGGCGGGTACCGGGATCAGCTCGTTCGCGTTCGACGACCTGTACCGCCACCCGCTGCCGGTCGACGCGCAGTTGCTGATGTTCGCGGCTTTCGCGCTGTCCTTCGCCATCAAGGTGCCGATGGTGCCGCTGCACACCTGGCTGCCCGACGCCCACGTCGAGGCGCCGACCGCCGGCTCGGTGATCCTCGCCGGCGTCATGCTGAAGATGGGGACCTACGGCTTCATGAAGCTCGGCTTCCCGCTGTTCCCGGACGCGACGCAGCTCGCCATGCCGGTGCTGATGTCGCTCGCCGTCATCAGCATCATCTACGGCGCCTGCCTGGCGCTGGTGCAGGACGACATCAAGA
>CAZXAS010000233.1:0-3648 GCA_964638185.1 uncultured Steroidobacteraceae bacterium
GCGCCCAGCGCCCACTCCGTGGAGTGGTGCCACCACCAGCCGACCGTCGCGACAGCGGAAAAACGGGCGTTCATTGCACCGCAGTATGGCGGGGCGTTCGGCGGGCGGTCAAGAAGGGGACATTCCTATTTTCCTTTCGTGCATCTCGACCGCTCCGGGCCGCCCGAACGGACGACACAAAAGGAAAATAGGAATGTCCCCTACGACAGCCCCTACGACAGCGGGATCTTGAGGTAGCGCCGGCCATTCTCCTCCGGCGGCGGCCACTGGCCGGCGCGCACGTTCACCTGTACCGACGGGTACAGCAGCGTGGGCACCGCGAGCGTCGCATCGCGCCGGGTCCGCAGGTCGACGAACTCCTGCTCGCTGGTCCCCTCCCGCACATGGATGTTGGCGGCGCGCTGTTCGGCGATGGTGGTCTCGCAGCGCACGTCGCGCCCGCCGCGGGCGTAGTCGTGGCACACGAACACGCGCGTCTCGGCCGGCAACGCATACAGCCGCCGGATGGAGTGGTACAGCGTATGCGCGTCGCCGCCGGGAAAGTCGCAGCGCGCGGTGCCGCCGTCGGGCATGAAGATGCTGTCGCCAACGAAGGCGCAGTCGCCGACGTGGTAGGTGACGCTGTCGTTGGTGTGCCCCGGGGTAGCGATGACCCGGCCCTCGAGCGTGCCGATGCGGAAGCTCTCGCCGTCGCGGAACAGGTGGTCGAACTGGCGGCCGTCGACCTCGAACCCGGGTTCGAGATTGAGCAGACCCTTGAAGGTCGACTGCACGCGGCGGATGCCCTCCCCGATGGCGACGCGACCGCCGAGCTCCGCCTTGAGCCAGGGCGCCGACGTCAGGTGGTCGGCGTGGGCGTGCGTCTCCAGGATCCACTGCAGCGCGAGCCCGCGCTCGCGGATGAAGGCCGCGACCTTCGCGGCGGGCGCGGTGCCGGTCACCCCCGACTTGGCGTCGAAGTCGAGCGTCGGGTCGATGATGGCCGCGGTTGCGCCATCGTGGACGACATAGGTCCAGGTCGATGACTGCTCGTGGAAGAAAGGCTCGACTTCGGGTCGGGACATGCGCTGCACCTCCGGGCGCCCCCATTCTCGCAGAGCGCGCCCGACGGCACGAACCGTGGCTTCCACGGCGCGGCAACTACGCAGGCCGGCCTGCGGCCGCGCCGACTATGCTGCCTCTTCCGCCCACCGGCCCAAGGACAGCGCCCGCATGTGGATCGCCTGGCTCGGTGCCATCGCCATCGGCCTCGCGCTCGGCCTGCTCGGCTCCGGCGGCTCCATCATCACCGTGCCGGTCCTGGTCTACCTCGTCGGCCAGCCCGGGAAGATCGCCATCGCCGGCTCGCTGGGCGTGGTCGGCGCCATCGCGCTCATCGGCGCCCTGCAGAACGCCTGGCGCGGCCGCGTGGTCTGGCGGAGCGTGCTGTGGTTCGGACTGCCGGGCATGGCCGGCACCTGGGCCGGGGCGTGGTTGTCCGGGTACGTCAGCGGTGCGCTGCAGCTCGTCGTCTTCGCACTGGTGATGCTCGCCGCCTCGGTGATGATGTTCCGCCGCGCCGACTACCGCCCCGGCGGGGCGCCGCGGCCACTGGGGCTGGTCGTGGTGGACGGTCTCGGGGTCGGCGTGCTGACCGGCTTCGTCGGCGTCGGCGGCGGCTTCCTGATCGTGCCGGCACTGGTGCTGCTGGGCGGACTCGGCATGCATGCGGCGGTCGGCACCAGCCTCGCCATCATCGCCATGAATGCCTGGACCGGCTTCGCCAAGCACCTGCAGGTGCTCGACACCCAGGGACTCGCGCTCGACTGGCCGGTGCTCGCCACCTTCGTGCTGCTCGGCGCCGCCGGCAGCGTGGTCGGCAGTCACTATGCGGCGCGCGTGCCGCAGGCCACGCTGCGGCGCGTCTTCGCCGTGTTCCTGGTGCTGATGGCCGCCTTCATCCTGTACGAAAGCGGCCCGCGGGCCTTCGCCGGCTAGCCGCGCTCGGACTCGATCCAGCGCTCGATCTTCGCCGCGAGCACGTCCATCGGCAGGGCGCCGTCGCGCAGCACCTGCGAATGGAACTCGCGGATGTCGAAGCGCGCGCCGAGCTCGGATTCGGCGTGGCGGCGCAGCGCCTGGATCCTGAGGTCGCCGACCTTGTAGCCGAGCGCCTGGCCCGGCCAGACGATGTAGCGCTCGACCTCCGCCTCGATGTCGGTTGCCGTCAGCGAGGAGTTGTCGGACATGTACTGGATCGCCTGCTCGCGGCTCCAGCCCTTGGCGTGCAGGCCGGTGTCCACGACGAGCCTCATGGCGCGCAGCATCTCGTCCGACAGCCTGCCGTAGTACTGCATCGGGTCGGTGAACATGCCTAGCTCGGGTCCGAGGAACTCGGCATACAGCGCCCAGCCCTCGACGTAGGCGACATAGCCGCCGAAGCGACGGAAGCGCGGCAGGTCGTCGAGTTCCTGCGCGATCGACACCTGGAAGTGGTGCCCGGGCGAGGCCTCGTGCAGCGACAGCGTCTCCATGCCGAAGATCGGCTGCGCCTTCAGGTTGTAGGTATTGACGTAGAAGATGCCGGGACGCGAACCATCGGGTGCGCCCGACTGGTACGAGGCGCCGGGCGCGGCGGCGGCGCGAAACGGCTCCACCGCGCGCACGACGTAGTCGGCCTTCGGGAAGTCCTTGAACAGCCGCGGCAGTGCCGCATCCACGCGCCGCTTGATGTCGTCGTAGCCGTCGATGAGATCCTGCGGGTCCTCGTAGTAGAACGAAGGCTCCTCCTGCACGTGCCGGAAGAACGCCTGCAGGTCGCCCTCGAAGCCGACCTGGCGCGCGACCCGCTCCATCTCCCCGCGGATGCGCGCGACTTCCGCCAACCCCAGCGCATGGATCTCCTCGGCGGTCATCGTGGTGGTGGTGCTGGACTCGACGTGCAGACGGTACCAGGCCTCGCCGTCAGGCAGCGCCGACCAGCCGACCGACTCGCGGCAGGCCGGCAGGTACTCGTCGCGGATGAAGTCGCGCAGGCGGACGTAGGCCGGGTTCAGCGTGCCGGTGATCAGCGCCTCGATGGCGGTCGTCAGCCGCTCGCGCTCCGCCTCCGGCCATTCCTCCGGCAGCAGCGCCACCGGGCCGTGGAACACGCTGTCCGCCGGGGACGCGGCGATCAGCGACTCGAGCTGCGGCAGCACCTTGGCCATCACCGGGCGCGGCTGGGTCACGCCGCTCGCCATGCCCTCGCGCATGGCGACGATGGCTGCGTCCACCCACGCCGGGAACTCGCCGGCACGCGCGATCCAGCGCTCGTAGTCCGCGACGCTGGCGAACAGCTGCGGGCCGGCACCGGATCCGAGCAGCGGTAGCAGCGTCTGCAGGCCCCCTTGCTGATTGATCGGCAACAGCCGCCCGGGAAAGTCGAGCTCGGCAAGCGCGAGTCGGCGCTCGCGCACGAAGATCTCCCAGGTCAGGCGGTCCTGCTCGTCGAGGACGGCCGGGTCGATGGCGCGCGTGGCCTCGAGGTAGCGCTGCTCCAGCGCCCGCGAGGCCGACTCGTGGGCGGGGCTCGCGGGGTTGCCCAGGCGATCGTCGAAGCGCGCGTCGCCGATGAAGGTCGCGCTCAGCGGATTGAGCGCCAGCCACTCGTCGAAGTACGCCTCGACC
>CAZXAS010000234.1:0-3639 GCA_964638185.1 uncultured Steroidobacteraceae bacterium
AGCCGCTGCTCATCATCGCCGAAGAGGTCGAGGGCGAGGCGCTCGCCACGCTGGTCGTCAACAAGCTGCGCGGCGGCCTCAAGATCGCCGCCGTCAAGGCTCCGGGCTTCGGCGACCGCCGCAAGGCCATGCTCGAGGACATCG
Source organism: uncultured Steroidobacteraceae bacterium (assembly GCA_964638185.1). Lineage (GTDB taxonomy): Bacteria > Pseudomonadota > Gammaproteobacteria > Steroidobacterales > Steroidobacteraceae > SG8-30. The sequence continues at coordinate 145 of CAZXAS010000234.1, forward strand.
CCGTGCTGACCAAGGGCCAGACCATCAGCGAGGACCTCGGCATCAAGCTCGAGACGGTCACGCTCGACATGCTGGGCCGCGCCAAACGCGTTACCATCACCAAGGACGACACGGTGATCGTCGACGGCGGCGGCAAGAAGAAGGAGATCGAGGCCCGCGTCTCCCAGATCAAGGCGCAGATCGAGGAGACGACCTCGGACTACGACCGCGAGAAGCTGCAGGAGCGCCTGGCGAAGCTCGCCGGCGGCGTGGCGGTGATCAAGGTCGGCGGCGCCACCGAGGTTGAGGTCAAGGAGCGCAAGGACCGCGTCGACGACGCGCTCAATGCCACCCGCGCGGCCGTCGAGGAGGGTGTCGTGGCCGGCGGCGGCGTCGCGCTGCTGAAGGCGACCAACGCCATCACGGCCAAAGGCGCCAACGACGACCAGACGGCCGGCATCGCCATCGTCCGCCGCGCGCTGCAGGCCCCCATCCGGCAGATCGCGGAGAACGCCGGAAGCGAGGGCTCGATCGTCGTTGCCCGCGTCCTCGAGGCCAAAGGCGCTACCTTCGGCTACGACGCGCAGGCCGGCGAGTACGGTGACCTGATCGAGAAGGGCATCATCGACCCCGCCAAGGTGGTGCGTACCGCGCTGCAGGACGCCGCGTCGATCGCAGGCCTGCTGATCACGACGGAAGCCGCCATCGCCGAGGCGCCGAAGTCCGACAACGGGAACGGTCATGCGCACGACCCGTCCGGCATGGGCGGAATGATGTAAGCAGCAGCCACTCTGCCGCTCCCCACCATGGGCCCGCAGGAGCAGCCTCCTGCGGGCTTTCTCATGCCGGCAGGCGAAGCCCGCCGCACTCTCCGGCGCATCGGCGCGGTATCAGAGTTTCTTATCGTATGCATTTATCAATTGAACTTGTCCTTATTCCAAAGCTGCGCTACCCGTCTGGAATGGCTCTAAACGGGTGCAGGTCATGACGGTATAATCAGCAATGACGGGTGGCGGTACGATCGCCGCAGGCGGCCCGAGCACGGATCTTGCGGCTGCCGGTCCGCACCAGGGTTCATCCGCCGAACTCGTCACCGCACGGGCAATGATGCAGGCGATCAAGGCGCCCCCGTTCGCTCACGATAGACATCGAATTCTCGAACGGCGGCGCAGGGGGCGGTCCGGCCTCGCGACCAGCCTCAAGACCCGAAACGAAAGTGATCGAAGCCGCTCTCCTCGCCCTTGCGGTGACGGATTCGGAAAGTTCGAACAAAGCAACAGCATACGATCGGAGACCAAGATGGACGCAAAAACAGATGACAAGGGCCCGGGCGGCTGCCCGATGGGGCACGGGGCCACGCACGCCGCGCGGTCGAACCGTGACTGGTGGCCGAACCAGCTGGACATCCAGCTGCTGCACCACAATTCGACGCTGTCCGATCCGATGGGCCAGGAATTCGACTACGCCAAGGAATTCGAAAGCCTGGACCTCAACGCGGTCATTGCCGATCTCAAGGCACTGATGACGGAGTCGCAGGACTGGTGGCCGGCCGACTTCGGCCATTACGGTCCGCTGTTCATCCGCATGGCGTGGCACAGCGCGGGCACCTACCGCATCACCGACGGCCGCGGCGGCGCCGGCACCGGACAGCAGCGTTTCGCGCCGCTCAATAGCTGGCCGGACAACGTCAACCTCGACAAGGCGCGCCGCCTGCTGTGGCCGATCAAGCAAAAATACGGCCGCAAGATTTCCTGGGCCGACCTGATGATCCTGGCCGGCAACGCCGCGCTGGAATCGATGGGCTTCAAGACCTTCGGCTTCGCCGGCGGCCGTGCCGACGTGTGGGAGCCTGAGGAACTGTATTGGGGACCGGAAGGCACTTGGCTCGGCGACGAGCGCTATAGCGGCGAGCGCGAGCTGCAAGGCCCGCTCGGTGCGGTGCAGATGGGCCTCATCTACGTGAACCCGGAAGGTCCTAACGGCAATCCCGACCCCCTCGCCGCGGCCAAGGACATCCGCGAGACCTTCGCCCGCATGGCGATGAATGACGAAGAGACCGTCGCGCTGATCGCCGGCGGCCATACCTTCGGCAAGACCCACGGCGCGGGCGACCCCTCGTTGGTCGGTCCCGAACCGGAAGCCGCCCCGCTCGAAAACCAGGGTCTCGGCTGGAAGAGCAGCTACGGCGTCGGCAATGCCGGCGACACCATCGGCGGCGGCCCGGAGGTGACCTGGACCACGACCCCGACCAAATGGACCAATAACTTCTTCTGGAATCTGTTCGGCTACGAATGGGAGCTGACCCAGAGCCCGGCCGGTGCGAAGCAATGGAAGCCCAAGCATGGCATGGGCGCAACGACGGTGCCGGATGCGCACGACAAGACGAAGCGCCACCCGCCGCAGATGCTCACCACCGACCTGTCGCTGCGTTTCGATCCGATCTACGAGCCGATCTCGCGGCGCTTCCTGGATAACCCGGACGAGTTCGCGGACGCCTTCGCCCGCGCCTGGTTCAAGCTTACCCATCGCGACATGGGCCCGCGCGCCCGCTATCGCGGCGCACTGGTGCCGCAGGAAGTGCTGATCTGGCAGGATCCGATCCCCAACGTCGATCACAAGCTGGTCGATGACAAGGACGTCGCGGCGCTCAAGGCGAAGATTCTCGCCTCCGGCCTTACGGTGTCGCAGCTCGTCTCGACCGCCTGGGCCTCGGCCTCGACCTTCCGCGGCTCCGACAAGCGCGGCGGCGCCAACGGCGCGCGCATCCGCCTGGCTCCGCAGAAGGACTGGGAGGTGAACGAGCCCAAGCAGCTCGCCAGCGTGCTCTCCAAGCTGGAAGCGATCCAGAAGGAGTTCAACGCCTCGGCTACCGACGGCAAGAAGGTGTCCCTTGCCGACCTGATCGTTCTCGGCGGCGGCAGCGCCATCGAGAAGGCCGCGAAGGATGCCGGCGTCACCGTAGATGTGCCGTTCAGCCCGGGCCGCATGGACGCTTCGGAAGAGCAGACCGATGCCGCTTCCTTCGATGCGCTCGAACCGGCCGCCGACGGCTTCCGCAACTACATCAACGCCAAGAAGCTGCAGTTGATGTCGCCGGAAGAGGCACTGGTGGACAAGGCGCAATTGCTGCGGCTCACCGGTCCGGAAATGACCGTTCTGGTCGGCGGCCTGCGGGTCCTTGGCACCAACACCGGCGGCACGAAGCACGGCGTCCTCACCGCCCAGCCCGGCAAGTTGACCAACGATTATTTCGTCAACCTGCTGACGATGGATACGGCGTGGTCTTCGGCCGGTGACAACCTCTACGAAGGTCACGACCGGAAGACCAAGACCCCGAAATGGACGGCCACGCGCGTTGACCTGATCTTCGGCTCGCACTCGCAGCTGCGCGCGTTCGCCGAAGTCTATGCCGGCGCCGACGCGAAGGAGAAGTTCGTCCGCGACTTCGTGGCGGCCTGGGCCAAGGTGATGAACGCCGACCGCTTCGATCTCGCCTGATCGGAGCGCGTCGCGGAC
>CAZXAS010000235.1:0-3593 GCA_964638185.1 uncultured Steroidobacteraceae bacterium
TCTCAAGGCTGGTACGAGGGTTCGAATCCCTCTGGGAGCGCCATCCATGACGGGCCACGGTCCCTGCGTCCCGACGGGCGCCGCGCCGCGCCCACCCGAGCGCGCATTGCCGTGAACGCGCCGCCGGTGCTGCGCATCGCGATGTGGTCGGGACCCCGCAACATCTCGACCGCCCTGATGCGCGCCTGGGGTTCGCGCGACGACACCTTCGTCTGCGACGAGCCGCTCTATGCGCACTACCTGCAGGCGACGGGTATCGAGCACCCCGGACGCGACGAGGTGATCGCCTCCCAGGACACCGACTGGCGGCGCGTCGCCGCGTGGCTGACCGGACCGGTGCCTGGCGGGCGCGGCATCTTCTACCAGAAGCACATGGCCCAGCACCTGCTGCCCGAGATCGGTCGCGACTGGCTCGATGCACTCACTCACGCCTTCCTCATCCGCGAGCCGGCCGGCATGCTGGCGTCGTTCACGCGCGTGGCGGGGGCTGCCACCCTCGCCGCTACCGGGCTCGCGCAGCAATGCGAACTGTTCGACCGCGTCGCCGGGCGCACCGGCCGCGCACCACCGGTCATCGATGCCGCGGATGTCCTCGCCGACCCGCGCGCGCTGCTCGGACGCCTGTGCGACGCACTCGGTGTGCCGTTCCAGGACGCGATGCTGTCCTGGCCGGCCGGGCCGCGTGCCACCGACGGCGTGTGGGCCAGGCACTGGTATGCCGCGGTCGAGGCCTCGACCGGCTTCCAGGCCCCGGCTGCGCCGCCCGCTCCAGCACCGCCTGCATTGCGGGGGCTGTACGAGCAGTGCCTGCCCTACTATGAACGCCTGCGCGCCCACCGCCTGCGCGCCTGAGGAACGCCGTGCTGCAGCAATTCGACGAGCGCAATCGCGACCTGATCGTCAACGTGAATGGCGTGCTCAGTCATCGCGACCTGGCACGCATCAGCCCCTTCGACAGCGCGGTGCAGGGTGGCGACGCGGTGTGGGAGGGCCTCAGGCTCTATGACGGGCGGATCTTCCGCCTGACGGCGCACCTCGACCGGTTGCGCGCGTCGGCCAGGGCGCTAGCCTTCGAGTCGATTCCGTCGCACGAGGACATCACCTGGGAGATCCGCCGCACGCTCGAAGCCAACGGGATGCGCGACGGCGTGCACATCCGGCTGACGCTGACGCGCGGGATCAAGGTGACCTCGGGCATGGACCCGCGCCTCAACCGCTCCGGTCCCACGCTCATCGTCCTCGCCGAGTTCAAGCCACCGGTCTATGCCACGACGGGCCTCAGGCTCGCGACCAGCAGCATCCGCCGCTTCCCGCCCGACTGCCTCGACCCGAAGATCCACCACAACAACCTGCTGCAGTCGATCCTTGCGAAGATCGAGGCAAACGCCGCCGGCGCCGACGACGCGCTGATGCTCGACCAGCGCGGCTTCATCGCCGAGACGAATGCCACGCACCTGTTCATGGTCGAGCGCGGCGTGGTCGCGACGCCATCCACCCACGCCTGCCCGGAAGGCATCACGCGCGCCACGGTCCTGGAATTGTGTGCGGTGCACGGCATTGCGCATGCGGTGCGCGACCTGTCGCTGGCCGAGCTCTATCGCGCGGACGAGGCATTCTGCACCGGGACCATGGGTGAACTCGCCGCCGTGACGCGCGTCGACGGCCGGGTCATCGGCGATGGCGCGCCGGGCCCGGCAACTGCGCGGTTGTCGCGACTGTACGCTGAACTGACCGCGACCAGCGGCGAGCGCGTGCTCGACTAGCTCCGCCGCCGGGAAGTTGGGCGCGCGGCGTCGGGCTCAGGCCTCGGCAGGCGGCTCGCGCTGCAGCAGCAGGCGGATGACCCCGAAGCCGGTCAGTCCCGCGACCGCGAGCGCGGTCACGGCCACGGCCGGCAACTGGCCGCCCTTCAAGGCAATGCCGACGCTGGCCCAGGTGATGACGCCGAGGAAGACTAGGTCCCCCAGCCGCAGGTAGACGAACACGCCGACCGCCAGTGCCACGGCGAGCATCGCCTGCGACCAGCGGACCGGGTCGAGGCCGAGGCCGAGCACGTCCGCCGCGACCAGCACGACGCCGAGGTTGGCGAGTGTCGCGATGGTGATCCAGCCGGCGTAGAGGCTGAAGGTGGCATCGACGTACCACGCCTCCGCGAGCGACGCGGGACCGGGATCGCCGAGCGCGCGGTAGATCGCCACCAGGCCACCGAGCAGCAGCAGCATGACGGCCAGCGTCGCGACCAGCGACTCGTGATGCCAGAACACCAGCCAGGCCATGTTGGCGACCGCGGTGAACACGAACGCGGGGCGCGTCGCCGCGGTGCGGGCCGAGCGCCGGCCGCGCGCCGTCCACTGCCAGGCGGCATAGGCGATGAGGCCGAGGTAGATGAGGGACCAGATCCCGAACACCCAGCCCGCCGGGGCGAAGGGCAGGTCGTAGCGCGCCGCCACCTCGCCCGTGCGCTGGCCACCGATGCCGGCAGTGTTGGCGAGCGTGTTGACCGCCAGCATGCCGAGCGTGGCACCCGTCACGACGAGCCTCTCCAGCGTGTCCTTCATTGCGTCCAGCCTCCCGGCCCGGTCACCCCTACCCTGCCTCGTCGGCGGGGGCGGCGGGCGGCCGACCCGCGCGATCTGTGAGGTGCTTCAAGAAGTCGCGTCAAACCAGGGCAACGCGCCGCTTTTTACCTTACGTTAAGTGGTGGATCCACCGTCATGGACAGCAGCGATGACCCCCGCTGACGAACGCATCGTGCAGTTGCTCGCGAAATGGCAGAAGAGCCTCGAGCTGCATGCCCGCTACACCGGACTGTCCGAGGACCAGTACTGGCTGGTACAGCCGTGGCCGCGGCACCAGCGCCCGAACCGCTGGATCATAGACCTCGCGAGCCAGCGACTCATGGACCTGCAGCGCATCGTGCAATCGCGGGTGGCGGCCGGCGACCCGTCGCTCTCCGAGGCGCTGGAGCTCATGTCGTTCCTCGCCAACCTGGTCGGTTCGCAGCACGTCGATCGCTACATCCCGATGGCGGCGACGGAGCAGGAGCGTCCGATCGCGTCGCTCACCGCGGGTCCGCAGGCCGTGGCGCCCGATGCCACGACAGCGCCGCACCGGGTGCGCGACCCGGCGGAGTCGGCGACGGTCGAGATGCCGAGGCCCCCCGCCGAGGCGGCCCCACCCGTGCCGGCGAAACCGGCGGCGGCCAGGCCCGCCGAGACCCGGGCCGCGCCGCGACCGAAGAAGCGCAAGGCCGCCGTCAAGAGCGAGGACATCGTGCACGATGCGGTGCGCCTGTTGAATTGGGGACGGCAGTGGCACGAGCTGCCCGAGGCCATCGCACGCATGGCCGGCAGGCCGAGCAGCGCTGAGGTGCGCCAGATCCTGCGCAGTCACCGCGAGCAGATCGAGCAGCAGGCCATCGAAGGCGCGGGCACGCACTAGCACGTCCGGCCTGCGCACCGCCGCGCCTGTCCAGTACACCGCCATCGCATCTACCGGCCACGGGGCTGGATTGCGTGCACGCGCTTGACTACGCTAGCCCGGTCCGCGGACCCGCAGTCCGTCAAACCGCAGGATGCCCTCGATGAACCCAC
>CAZXAS010000236.1:0-3592 GCA_964638185.1 uncultured Steroidobacteraceae bacterium
AGCGCGAGTCGTTCCTGCTGTCGGTGCGCCGCGGGCGGCAGACGGTGATCCTGCCGGTGCGGTGAGAAAGAAGTGATCGGTGATCGGTGATCGGTGATCCGCAAGAGCCCGGCGGATTGTGACTAGCGGATGGCGATTATTGGGAAGCGCGCAAGAGGATCCGGAACCCGACTCTTACTGATCACCGATCACCGATCACGCCTCACGGCTCACAGCTCACAGCTCACTGCCTATAATTCCCCCATGCGCCCGCTCCGCCTCTGCATCCTCGGCGGCTCCGGTTTCGTCGGCAGCCACCTGTGCGGCGAGCTGGCCCGCGCCGGGCACTCGCTGACGGTTCCCACCCGCGAAGTCAGCCGCGCACGTCACCTGCAGGTGCTGCCCACGCTCCGGGTCGTGGGCGCGGACATCCATGACCCGGCCAGGCTCACGGCACTCATCGACGGCCACGACGTCGTCGTCAACCTCGTCGGCATCCTGAACGAGCGCGGGCGCAACGGCGCCGGATTCCGCCAGGCGCACGTCGAACTGGCGCGCAAGGTGGTGGCGGCCTGCCGGACGACGCGCACCGACCGGCTCCTGCACATGAGCAGCCTGAACGCCGACCCCAACGGACCCAGCCACTACCTGCGCTCCAAGGGCGAGGCCGAGCGCATCGTGCGCGAGGAAGGGGGGCCGGACCTCGCCTGGACGGTGTTCAGGCCGTCGGTGATCTTCGGAGACGGCGATCAGTTCACCCGTCGCTTCGCCGGGCTCTTGCAGTCCCTGCCGGTGGCGCTGCCGCTGGCCCGGCCGGACGCGCGCCTCGCGCCTGCCTGGGTGGCCGACGTGGTGGCCGCGATGCTCCGCTGCCTCGAGGATCCCGACACGGTCGGCGAGTCGTTCGACCTGTGTGGCCCGACGACGTACACGCTCGGGCAGGTGGTTGCCTTCGTACGCGACGTGCTCGCCCTCAGGCGCGCGATCATCGGGCTGCCGGACTGGGTGGGGCGGCTGCAGGCTGCCGTGATGGACTTCGTGCCCGGCAAGCCGTTCTCGACCGACAACTACCGCTCGCTCTCCGTCGACAGCGTGTGCCGCGTGGACGGTTTCGCCCGTCTGGGCCTCGAGCCCATGTCGATGGAGGCGATCGTGCCCCGGTACCTCGCCGGGCCGGGCGTGGCCCTGAACGACGTCCTCCGTCGCACCGCCCGGCGCTGAGTCAGCCGTCGCAGGCGAGGCCCCTGCGCTCGGCGACGTCGAGTTCCGCAAGGCGCGCCGCCTCGGCGTAGAACGCCCGCAGGTCGCCCCCGAGCCGCTCGAGCAGGCGGGTGAGGCCAGGGACGCATTCCTGGTAGGTGGCGACCGCCGCGAGACGGGCATTGTTGAGTTCGCCCTCGAGCAGCGCACCCATGTCGGGCCCGCCCTGCCAGCTTGCGGCAAGGGCGGCGTAGTCCGAACGCAGCCGCTCGAACTCGCGCTCCTTCGCCGCCGCCAGCGCCGGTCCCGGCTCGCCCGCCCGGTAGACCGCCGCGAGCCGGCCGCGCGTCGCCACCATCAGTTCCGCCACCTCGAGCAGGCGCTGCCGACGCTCGAGGAACGCCGCGAGATCGTCCTGCCGGCCGGTCGTCTCGACCCACCGGCGCGCGCCCTCGAGTTCGACCACCGTGGCGAAGGCCTCGTTGAACATGCTGTCGTCCGGCGCATAGACCTCCTGGTGCGCCAGCTCGTGGAAGATGAGTGCCGCCTGGGTCAGCTCGTCGTAGGCGAGCATGCTCGACAGCACCGGGTCCTCGAAGTGCCCCAGGGTCGAGTAGGCGGCTACCGGGGTGACATACACGTCCTCGCCGCGCGCGGCGCGCCCGGCGGCGTACTTCCGCGCCTTCTGCTCGTCGAAATAGCCGCGGTAGGCGACGCAGCCGGCGACCGGGAAGCACCACTGCACTGGCGCGACGTCGAACTCCGGGGCGGCGAACACGTTCCAGGCCACGTACTGGCGATCCAGATCCGCATAGCTCGTGTAGCTGCCGTTGTCCGGCAGCCCGAGTTCGTCGATGGCGAAGCGGCGCACGCGGCCGATGAGTTCCAGGCGCTCCTTCAGCGCCGCGCCGGTGCCGGGACGGTCGATCACCTCCTCGATCGGCTCGCGCCGTGCATTCAGGTCGAGCTGGCCGGCCGCGACGTGCAGGTAGTAGCAACCCGGCAGCAGCAGCGGGCCGAGGATGGCGAGGAGCCAGGTGGCGCCGCGCCTCGCCGGTGTACGGGCTTTGGCTTCGGATAACATGGGTGCATGCAAGTCTATCTGGTCGGCGGCGCGGTCCGGGACGGCATGCTCGGCCTGCCGGTCAAGGAGCGTGACTGGGTCGTGGTGGGCGCGACGCCCGACGACCTGCTCGGCCAGGGCTATCGCCCGGTCGGCCGCGATTTTCCAGTGTTCCTGCATCCCCGGACGCACGAGGAATACGCACTGGCCCGCACCGAGCGCAAGACCGGCCCGGGGTATCGCGGTTTCGAGGTCCACTTCGCGCCCGACGTCAGCCTCGAGGACGACCTGCGGCGCCGCGACCTGACCATCAATGCGATGGCGCGGGATGCCGCGGGTGTGCTGGTGGACCCGTACGGCGGCAGCGCGGACCTCGAGGCACGCGTGCTGCGCCACGTGTCCGCATCCTTCGCCGAGGACCCGGTGCGCATCCTGCGCGTCGCGCGTTTCGCCGCGCGCTACGTCCCGCTCGGCTTCACGGTTGCGCCGGAGACCGTCGCGCTGATGCGCACGATGGTCGAGTCGGGCGAGGTCGACGCGCTGGTGCCGGAGCGCGCCTGGCAGGAGACGCTTAAGGCCCTGGGAGAGCCCGCGCCGGATGCCTTCATCGAGGTGCTGCGCGACTGCGGCGCGCTGGCGCGCGTGTTTCCCGAGCTCGATGCGCTGTGGGGCGTGCCACAACCAGAGCGGTGGCACCCGGAGATCGACACCGGCGTGCACATGCTGCTGGTGATGCGCGCCGCGGCGAAGCTGACCGACAGCCCGCGCATCCGCTTCGCGGCGCTGACCCACGACCTCGGCAAGGGCGAGACGCCCGCCTCGCTGTGGCCGCGCCACATCGGCCATGAGGAACGCAGCGCCAGGCTGGTGCGCCGCCTCGCGGACCGCCTGCGCATTCCCACCGACTTCCGCCACCTGGCGGAGCTCACGGCGCGCTGGCATGGCCTCGCGCACCGTGCGCTCGAACTCAAGCCCTCGACCATCCTCGAGCTGTTCGAGCATTGCGACGCGCTGCGCCGCCCGGAGCGCTTCCGCGAGTTCCTGGTCGCCTGCGAGGCGGACTTCCGCGGCCGCACGGGGTGGGAGGCTCGCTCCTACCCGGAGGCCGAACTACTCGGCTCCGCCCTCGACGCAGCGCTCGCCGTCTCGCTCGCACCCGAGGAACGCCAGGGACTCGGCGGCGAGGAAATCGGCGCGGCGATACGCCGCAAGCGCCTCACGGCCATCGGCGCCTCTCTCGACCGCGCCTGATCGGCGCCGGTCCCGGTCGCGACCGATTCGGGGGTGATCGCGGCGGGAGCTGGGCGTGCGGCCTACTCCTGTATGGTCCTCTGTGAATTCGGAAGAGTC
>CAZXAS010000237.1:0-3553 GCA_964638185.1 uncultured Steroidobacteraceae bacterium
CCGGCGAGGTCGCTGTAGGCCCAGGTGAGCAGCACGCCCGCCGTCGCCAGCACCAACCCGCAGATGAGCAGTACCAGGCGGAACCGCAGGCTGTGGCGCAGCGGTACCTGGTCGGTCACCATGTTGATCGCGCCGGTCGTTTGCTGCTGCAAGGCCACCGCTCCCGAATCGGCCGGGAACGGCGCGCAGCACGGGGCGCGCGCGGGAATCCGGCCATTGCCGGGCGGATCGGCGCGACAGCGCCGTTCTTGACGTATTCAGGCCACAGTCCGGTCGAAACGTGACCGCGTTCGCGCTCGACTGAGGAATTACCCTAACCGGCCGAGGGCTGGCGGGCGCCCTTGGAAGGCACCCGCCGCCACGATCCAGGCCGCGGCCGGGGCGCGTCGCGCCCCGCCGGTTACTCGGGCTTCTCGAAGCGCAGCGTCATGCGGTCGGACTCGCCGATCGCGTCGTACTTCGAGTGGTCGAAGGTCGGGTCCGCGTCGCTGCCCGAGCCATACGCGGTGCTGCGACGGGCCGGGGGCAGCGTCCAGACACCGAACGGATGGTCCTTGGTGTCCTTCGGGTTGGCATTGATCTCCGAGCGGGCGGCGAGCTTGAAGCCGGCCTTCCCGGCCTGCTCGATGACCCAGTCCTCGTGGACGTAGCCCGACTTCGCCCCGGCGTCCGGCGTGTCGGCGCTCGCGCGATGCTGTTCGATAGCGAGGATGCCACCCGGCTTCAGAGCGGTGTAGAGATCCTTGAACGCCTTTTCGGTGCGGCCCTCGTCGCGCATCCAGCCATGGATCGAGCGCGACACCAGCGCGAAGTCGAACGTGCCGGCCGGCGGCGGCGCGGACTTCGCGCCCCAGTTGACGATGCCGACGGGTCCGTACAGCTCGCCCTTGTCGGCATAGCTGCTTTCCATCTTCGCGCGGTAGGCGCGTGCGCCCTCGGAAAGCGCCGGATCGTCGAGGTCGGGACCGGTGACGTAGAGGCGCCCGCCGGTCATGCGTGCATACGGCGCGAGGATGTCGGTCCACCAGCCACCGCCGGGCTGCACCTCGAGGATGGTCATGCCAGGCTTCAGTCCCCAGAAGGACAGCGACTCGACCGGGTGGCGCGCGGCGTCGCGCGCACGATCGGCCTCGGATCGCCAATCGCCGGCGACGGCGGCCGCGAGCTTGGCGTCGTGATCATCGGCGAGCGCCGGGCCCGCCAGCGCGGCGGCCGCGAACGCGGCCAGGGCGAGGCTTCGGAAGGCAGTCTTCATGGTGGCTCCTCGATCAGCTTGTACAGGACACGGGGTCCGCGGTAACCGTGACCGCCGCACCAGGCGCGCATCTTGCCCGCCCGGTCTGACCACCTCAACAGAAAGCGGTTCCCGGACGGCCGTGCCGACCGGGAACCGCTGGATCGCGCGGACTGGTGCGCGGGCTTACTTGCCCGAGGCGAAGAACGCGGCGATGTCCGCGATGTCCTCGTCCGACGGGGAGATCTTCTCCTTGTGCTTCACCTGCCCCATCTTCACGCTCTTGATCTTGGCCGCAATCTCGTCGGCGCTCTGGCCCTCGAAGTCCTCGGAGGGCTCGTGACACTCGAGGCAGGCCTCGGCCTTCGCCTCGCCCGCCGCGGCATCGCCCGCGAGCGCCTGCCCGCTGAACGCCACCGCACCCGTCGCCAACATGATCGCCACCAGCTTGCTGTTCATCTGTCCGGTCTCCTGATTCTGGGCAACACCCCATGGGTGCCGGGGATTATCGTCCGGCCAGCGCCGGGATGCGACTCCCGGTGAAGATGTTGCGTGGCGACACCTGAATGGCACCTGAATCCGCCCAGGGCCCTTGCGGGCACGCGACCCGTGCCTTGCATTTCAACGGCTTGGGCGGATGGAGGGACAGCGGACTGCCAGCGGCAGCGGCCGACCCCGTACAATCCCGGGATTCAGCAGGGGGTGACCCGATGGGCTACGCCGCGATCACTGGCTGGGGCAAGTGCATGCCGCCGGCCATCCTGAGCAATGCGGACATCGCGACCTTCCTCGACACGGACGACGAGTGGATCAGGAGCCGCACCGGCATTCACGAGCGGCGCATCTCGCACGTGCCGCTCGGCGAGCTGGCGTACGTCGCGTCCGCCCGCGCGCTGGCCTGCGCCGGTGTGTCCGCCGACGAGGTCGACCTCATCGTCTTCGGGACCTGCAGCATGGACGAGCAGGTGCCGAACATGGCCTCCGGGCTGCAGCAGCGCCTCGGCGCGAGCCGGGGCGGCGCGATGGACGTCAACACCGCCTGCACCAGTTTCCTCTATGGCATGACCACGGCGAGCGCCATGATCCGCCAGGGCATCGTCCGCACGGCCCTGGTCGTCGGCGGCGAGCTGATCTCGCCCCTGATGGACTGGACCAACCGCAATGTCGCGGTGCTGTTCGGCGATGGCTGTGCCGCGGTCGTGCTGCAGGCGAGCGGGCGCGAGGAAGGCGTGCTCGCCGACAAGCTCGGCTGCTACGGCGACGTGCGCGGCATCCTGCAGGTGCACGGCATGGGCCAGCGCTATTCGAACCGTGACTGGGTGCTGGGCGACACGCAGTGGGTCTTCGAGGGCCAGGAGATCTTCAAGCGCGCGGTGGTCGGCATGAGCCAGGCTTGCGAGACCGTCATGCAGGCGCGCGGGCTCGACGCGGGCGACATCGACCTGGTCGTGCCGCACCAGGCCAACCTGCGCATCATCGAGGCGGTGGTGAAGCGCGCCGGTGTCTCCATGGAGCGCTGCTTCGTCAATGTCCACCGCTACGGCAACATGTCGGCGGCGACGGTGCCGGTGGCGCTGGTCGAGGCGCTGGAGGAAGGTCGGGTCGCCCCCGATGCCAACCTGCTGCTGACCGGCTTCGGCGCCGGCCTCACCTGGTCGGCGCACGTCGTCCGCTGGGGCGAGCGCACGCAGCCGCTCGCCACCTCGGACGTCGACCTGCCGCCGCTCGAGTCGAGCGCGCTCGACCTGGTCCGGCGGCACATGGCCGCGAAGCGCGGCAGCAGCGTCGAGACCCGGGCGGGCGCCGGCCCTCAGCCGTAGACGATGACGCTGCGGGCGGGCAGGCCCTCCCAGCGGAAGTCGGTCACCAGCCGCAGGTCCACCAGCACGCCGAGCGCGCTGACGTCGTAGCCGGCGATCCGCGCCAGGGTCGCGGAGGCGGCCAGCGTGCCGCCCGTGGCGAGCACGTCGTCGACGAGCAGCAACCTGCCCTCGCCGCGCTGCATCTCCAGCACGCCGGTGCCGTACTCGAGCGCATAGGGCACGTCCACGACCGGCGGCGGCAGCTTGCCCTGCTTGCGCACCGGCACGAAGCCCTTGCCGCGCCGCGCAGCCATCGCGGCGGCGAGGATGAAGCCGCGCGACTCGATGCCGGCGACCGCGTCCACCCCGTCCCACTCCGCCTCCGTGAACAGCCCTTCCATGGCGGCCACGGTCTCGGCGAAATGCGACCGCAGCAGCGGACTGATGTCGCGAAACAGGATGCCGGGCTTGGGAAAGTCGGGGACATCCCAGATCAATCGCTTGAGGTCGGACATGC
>CAZXAS010000238.1:0-3528 GCA_964638185.1 uncultured Steroidobacteraceae bacterium
AAAACGAACTCGCAGAGGACCATACAGTCGTCTCCGCACGCCGGGCACGACCTTCGCCGAGTTGGTCCTGCCGGCCGGCACGTGGCAGCCTCGACGCACGGCATCACTGCGGCACGGCTCGCCACGGCGATGTCCAGCAGCCCAGGCCGGAGACGACTGTAGTCGTGTTTGCTCGCGCGTTTTCCGGTTCTTCCGCGCGAGCAAATACGATCTACAGGAGTAGGCCGGCCTGGGCCGTGGCCACCTTGACGTCGGTTGCCTCGCCACGGGCGCTCGTTCCCAGGGTTGCGCCAACCTTGACGCGGCTCGCCTCACCGCAGGCACGCCACCCCCGCGCTGACGCCGCCCGGTGCGCTACACTGCGCGCCGGGGCCGGGCCGGTGGGTGCAAGATGACGCTGCAGTTCCTGGACTTCGAGCAGCCGATCGCCGAACTCGAGGCGAAGATCGACGAGCTCAGGTTCCTCGGCGACGACGCCGAGATCAACATCGCCGAGGAAGTGAAGCGCCTGCAGGCCAAGAGCCGGGCGCTGACCACCAGCATCTTCGCCAGCCTGACGCCGTGGCAGATCGCCCAGCTCGCCCGGCACCCGCAGCGGCCCTACACCCTCGACTACATCCCGCAGGTATTCACCGACTTCACCGAGCTGCACGGCGACCGCATGTTCGCCGACGACTGCGCCATGGTCTGCGGGCCGGCGCGCCTCGAGGGGCGGCCGATCATGTTGATCGGCCAGCAGAAAGGACGGGACACCAAGGAGCGGGTGCGGCGCAACTACGGCATGCCCAAGCCCGAGGGCTACCGCAAGGCGCTGCGCGTGATGAAGCTCGCCGAGCGCTTTCAGCTGCCGGTCGTGACGCTGATCGACACCCCTGGTGCGTATCCCGGTGTCGGCTCCGAGGAGCGCAACCAGTCCGAGGCCATCGCCCGCAACCTGTTCGAGATGGCGGAACTGACGGTGCCGGTGGTCAGCTGCGTGATCGGCGAGGGCGGCTCCGGCGGGGCGCTCGCCATCGGCGTCTGTGACCGCCTGCTGATGCTCCAGTACAGCATCTACTCGGTGATCTCCCCGGAGGGCTGCGCCTCCATCCTGTGGAAGAGCGCGGACAAGCGCGAGCTCGCGGCCGAGGCCATGGGCATCACCGCCGACCGGTTGCGGCGCTTCCGCCTGGTCGACGAGATCGTACGCGAGCCGCTCGGTGGCGCGCACCGCGAGCCGCAGGTGATGGCCGAGTCGCTCAAGGCCGCCCTGGCGAGACACCTGGCCGAGGTGGCCGCCATGCCGCCCGGAGACCTCATGGAACGGCGCCGCGCGCGCATCCGCAGCTTCGGGGTCTTCCACGAGGAGTGAACGTGGGCCGAGGAGCGACGCGGGGCGGGACCGGTGCCGGGTGTGTGCCTGGCACCGGTGGCGCCACCAGCGCCGCGCTGGAGGACGCGCTGGTCGGCCTGGTCCCGGAGTTCCCGGGGGCGAGGCTTTGCGTGGCGCTGTCGGGCGGCGTGGACTCGGTGGCGCTCCTCGCCCTGTCCTGTGAACTCGCGGCGCGCCACCCGTCGCTCGGGTTGCGCGCGATCCATGTCGACCATGGCCTGCAAGCGCAGTCGTCATGCTGGTCGGACCATTGCCAGGCGCTCTGCAGGCAGCTCGGGGTGCCGCTCGAGGTGATCCGCCTTGCGCTCGCACCACGGGCCGGGGCCAGCGTGGAGGCCGAGGCGCGCACCGCCCGCTACGCGGCCATCGCCGCCCGGCTCGAGCCCGGGGAGTGCCTGCTCACCGCCCACCACCAGGACGACCAGCTGGAGACCCTGCTCCTGCAACTCGCCCGCGGCGCCGGTGTCCACGGTCTCGCCGCGATGCCGCGCGCCCAGGCCCTCGGTCGCGGCAGGCACCTGCGGCCCCTGCTCGAGGTCGGGCGCGACGACCTGGTCGCGCGAGCCCGGGCGGCGGGTCTCGACTGGGTCGAGGACCCGATGAACACCGATCTCCGCTTCGATCGGGCCTGGCTGCGCCACCAGGTGCTGCCGGGACTCCGCGACCGCTGGCCGGCGATCGGGCGCACCGTGTCTCGCAGCGCCGGGCACCTGGCCGAGGCACGGGGCCTGCTCGAGGACCTGGCCGCGATCGACGCCGCCGGCCGGGTCGACGGCGCGCGCCTGTCGGTGGAGGGACTTCGCGGCCTGCCGCGCGCGCGGCAGGTCAACCTGCTGCGCTGGTGGCTCGCCCGGCAGGGTCTCGGAATGCCCTCGGCGGCGCGCCTCGGGGCAGTCATCGACGACGTGCTCACGGCGGGACCGGCCGCCGCCCCGGTGGTGCGCTGGGGCGATGGCGAGGTGCGCCGCTACCGCGGCTGGATCCATGCCCTGGTGCCGCTCGCGGCGCCGCTCGCGACCGGCACCGAGCGCCTGCTCGGCCCGGGTCAGTCGCTCGACCTCGGGCCCGGGCTCGGCACGCTGGCTCTCGTGGCGACGCGTGGCGAGGGCCTGGCCCGCGCCCGGCTCGCCGGCCCGCTGACGCTCCGCGCCAGGTGCGGCGGCGAGCGGCTCCGCCTTGCCGCGGGCGCGCACAAGCGCTCGCTCAAGAACCTGTTCCAGGAGGCGGGGATCGTGCCGTGGATGCGTCCGCGCGTGCCGGTCCTGTGGCACGCAGGGGAGCCCGTCGCGGTGGGCGACCTGTGGATCGACGCGCAATTTGCGGCCGGACCGGGCGAGGATGCGCTCGCGCCGCGCTGGAGCGATCACCCGCCGCTCTGCTGATGCCCGCGCCGCGCATCGCGAACTGTCCGCACTGGAGAAAACGGGCCGCGTCCCGTAGACTGGAATCCCGTCGTAGCAGGCTCGTGTTCCAGGCCGCGCACGCTTCGTGGCGGTCCAGCAGGGCCCTTTTTTCCTTCGACGACGGGAGTTCCCGATGACCCGTTTCGTGTTCGTGACCGGTGGCGTGGTGTCCTCGCTCGGCAAGGGCATCGCCGCCGCCTCGCTCGGTGCGATCCTCGAGGCGCGCGGCCTCAAGGTCAGCATGGTGAAGCTCGACCCGTACATCAACGTGGACCCGGGCACCATGAGTCCGTTCCAGCACGGCGAGGTGTTCGTGACCGCGGACGGCACCGAGACCGACCTGGACCTCGGCCACTACGAGCGCTTCGTGCGCACCACCACGGGTCGCCACAGCAACTACACCACCGGGCGCATCTACGAGCGGGTGATCGCCAAGGAGCGGCGGGGCGACTACCTCGGCGCGACCGTGCAGGTGATCCCGCACATCACCGACGAGATCCGCCGCTCCATCAAGCTCGGGGCCGGCGACGCCGACGTGTGCATGGTCGAGATCGGCGGCACGGTGGGCGACATCGAGTCGCTGCCCTTCCTCGAGGCGATCCGCCAGATGAGCGTCGAGCTCGGCCGCAGCAACTGCGTCTACCTGCACCTGACCCTGGTGCCGGTGGTCGGCGGCTCCGGCGAGATCAAGACCAAGCCCACGCAGCACTCGGTCAAGGAACTGCGCGGCATCGGCATCCAGCCGGACATCCT
>CAZXAS010000239.1:0-3509 GCA_964638185.1 uncultured Steroidobacteraceae bacterium
AGATGATGTCGGTGCTGACGCGCCAGTCGTTCTCGAAGTAGTGCTCGAGCCCGAGGTTGACGCGCCACTGCGAGGGCACCTCGAAGTCCGGGGTGATGGCGTTGACCGCGCCGTCACCACGCAGCGTCGTGTGATCCGCCTGCACCTGCGCCGGGATATTGAAGCCGTCGACGTTGTCGAGCCTCGGCTCGTCACCAATCGTCGCCGGTGGCACGGCCGCGGGACGCCGGATGTCCTGCTGCACGATCGTCACGCCGTCATTGGAGAAGCTGTTCGACACCCACACGTTCGGGGTGCCGCCGCCGAACAGGCCCACGCCGCCGCGCAGCAGCGTCTGGTCCGTCAGCTGCCAGCTGAAACCGAGCCGCGGCATCAGCAGGTCGCGGCCGTCGAGTGTCTCCTGGTTGGAAAAGCCGTAGCGATCGAAGAAGTTCTGGTTGAACAGCGGTACGTCGTCCGAAGAAAACTTCTCGAAGCGCACGCCGAACTGCAGCTCGAACTCGGGGGTCACCTGCCAGCGATCCTGCACGTAGAGGCTGTCGACGTCGTAGCTGAAGGCCGCTGCACCGTCGTTCGAATCGTTGCTGAAGGCATTGGAATACGTGAGCCGCGACGCCTGCCGGTTCTGGAAATCGGTGATGCTGTTGAAGTAGTACTCACCGAGGCTGCGCGGCACGAACTGGTTGAAGATGTCGAGCATCTCCCGCTCGTAGCCGATCGACACCGTGTGGTCGCCGAGGAACAGGTCGCCCTTCAGCTTGATCTGGTCGAGGTCGTTGGTGAGCACGTTCGCGTGGCGGAACACGTCAGGACCGATGAACATCTCGCCACCCGACGGCGTGGTGATGCGCATGTTGGCGAACTCGGTGCCGCCGAGCGCCTGCTGCAGCGTCTCGACTTCCTTGCGCGCGAGCTTGAGCTCTGTCGAGAAGATCGGCGACCAGTCCGAGTACAGCTGCAGCGCATAGGACTCGAGCAGGATGCCGCGGTTGTACCAGTCGGACGAGGCCGACATGTCATTGAAGCTGGCGCTGATGTTCTGGGTGATGATCTCGTTGCCTTCGGTCCGCTGGTAGGACAGCGAGGCGCGCTGGCCGTCGGTGATGTTCCAGTCGATCTTGGCCAGGATCTTCTCGTCTTCCTCCGGCAGCGAGGCGTTCAGGCCGCCGGCGTCATAGCCGTAGACGCTCTGGGCGAGTGACACCACCTGGTCGAACTCGGCCTGGGTCACACGCTCGACCTCAACCGGAAAGCCGGAGCCGTTCGGGCCCGTGTCCTGGGGATTGGTCTCGTCCACCTTTTCGTAGGAAAGGAAGAAGAACAGCTTGTCCTGGATGATCGGGCCGCCGAGCGTGGCACCGTAGGTCTCGCGGTCGAAGCTGAAGTCGAGGTCGCGGTCGCGGCTCTTGTCGCCGACCAGGCTGTCGTCGTACTTGTAGTAGAAGGCCGAACCCGAGAACTCGTTCGTCCCGGACTTGGTGACGATGTTGATGGTCGAGCCGCGGAAGCTCGAGTACTGCACGTCGAACGGCGCCGACAGCAGCGACAGCTGCTCGATCGCGTCGATCGAGATCGGCGAGCGCTGGGTCGGGTAGCCATTGTTGTTGAGGCCGAAGTCGTCGCTCTGGCGCACACCGTCGACGGTCAGGCTGTTGTAGCGGTTGTTGACGCCGGCAACCTCGAGCGCGTCGGAGTTGGTGGCGTCGATCCAGGCCTTTGGGTCGATGCGCAGCGTGCCCTTGGGGTCGCGCTCGATCGCCGGGACGGCGGCGATGGTCTCGGCGGTGAACTCGGTGCTGACACCGACGGCTGCCGCCTGGACGGACTGGCCGGTGACCTCGATCTCGGCGAGCTGGGCGGTGGCGTACATCGACAGCGTGACGCTGGCGCGGCGCCCGAGCTCGGCGTAGACGTTCTCGACGGCCGCAGCCTCGTACCCGGACGCTGTCGAGGTCACGGTGTACGGTCCACCGACCCTGAGTCCGCTGGCAGTGAACTGCCCGCCGGCGTTGCTGGTGGCGCTGGCGGTCGAGCCGGACGGGACGTGCACGATCACGACCTGGGCGCCGGCGACGGGATTGCCGTCCGCATCGACCACGACACCGCTGATCTGGGTCGACGTCTCCTGGGCACGTGCCTCCGGAGCCACGGCGAGCGCAGCGAAGACGCCAAGACCGGTGGCGATCGCGGGCGCGGCGAGAATCGACGATACGGCCATGGCGAGCCGGGCCGACTTACGGCGAACGGACATGGTTACTCTCCCCTAGGACTGTTGTGACCTGACGACAGGGTCGGTATTGCAGCGCCGGAATGTTACAGCAACGTTGTGGCCCGCTGACATCCTTCGATTTGCGAAGGTCGCTGCGTTGCAGCGAAGGCGTACTGGACGCCAGCCACAGCGGGCGCGCGCGAATTGTCGCGCCGGCGCATCATCAACCCTACACCGGTTTCTCAGGAACCGCCGCTACCCGTCTGAATTCGAAGCGGTGCCAGGCACACCCTTGGCACACGCCCGGCACCCTCCCGACGGTGCCAGGCACACCCCTGGCACATGTCTGGCACTTGGCGGGAGACATCGAGCGGTGCCAGGGATGTGCCAGGGGTGTGCCAGGGGTGTGCCAAGGGTGTGCCTGGCACCGGGGACTGGCACCGGGGAGCTATGCGGTGATCAGGTCCGCGGCCTTCTCGGCAATCATGATGGTCGGGGCGTTGGTGTTGCCGCCGATGAGGGTCGGCATGACCGAGGCGTCGGCGACCCGGAGGCCCTCGACGCCGTGCACGCGCAACTGCGGGTCGACCACGGACATGTCGTCATGGCCCATGCGACAAGTTCCGACCGGGTGATAGATGGTGTCGCCGCGGCGGCGCATCCAGTCGACCAGTTCGTCGTCCGAGCGCGCGTCACCGGTATACATCTCGCCGTCGCGGTAGCGTGCCACCGGCTCGCTGTCCATGATCCTGCGGGCCGCGCGCACGCCCTCCAGCAGGTCCGCGATGTCGGCCTCGTCGCCCAGGAAGTTCGGATCGATGTGCGGGGCGTCGGCCGGGTCGGCCGAGGCCAGCCGCAGGCTGCCGCGACTCTTCGGCCGCAGGACGCAGACGTGGCAGCTCATGCCGTAGCCCCAGTGCAGCTTGCGGGCGTGGTCGTCGACGATGCCGTTGACAAAATGCAGCTGGATGTCCGGCCGCTCGAGGCCGGGCCGTGAGCGCAGGAAGGCGCCGGACTCGGCGAAGTTCGTGGTCAGCATCCCGCGACCGTGACGGTAGTAGTCCCACAGTCCCTTGACCCCGCGCAGTGCCGCACGCGCGGTGAAACCGACCAGGTCCGGGTTCTTCGACCGGTAGCAGAGCGCGAGGTCGACGTGATCCGTCAGCCCCGCACCGACCCCCGGCAGCTCGTGTCGCAGCGGAATGCTGTGCCGGCCGAGTTCATCGGCCGGTCCGATCCCGGACAGCAGCAGCAACTGCGGCGAGCCGAAGGCGCCGGCAGCGAGCACCACCTCGCGCGT
>CAZXAS010000240.1:0-3469 GCA_964638185.1 uncultured Steroidobacteraceae bacterium
AGCTGCACGCGGCGCGTCGTGGTCATGACCCGTCGTAGCCGAACTGGCGCAACGCCGCCTCGTTGTCGGACCAGTTCTCCCGCACCTTGACCCACAGCTCGAGATGCACCCGTCGCCCCAGCAGCTCGTTGAGCTCCAGGCGTGCGGTACGTCCGACCTGCTTGAGCAGCGAACCGCCCTCGCCGATGACGATGCGCCGCTGGCCTTCGCGCTCGACCCAGATCATGGCGCCGAGGACGAGGCGGCCGTCGGGCTCCTCCTCCCAGCGCTCGATCTCGACCGTGAGGCCGTACGGCAGTTCTTCCTGCAGCACGTAGGTGAGCTTCTCCCGGATGACCTCGGCGGCCAGGAAGCGCTCGCTGCGGTCGGTGACCTGGTCCTCGGGGTATCCCGACGGTCCCTCCGGCAGGGATGCCGCGAGCACCGCCACGATGCGTTCCAGGTTGTCGCGCTTCTGGGCCGACACCGGGACGATGGCGGTGAACTCGTGCAGGGCGGACAGCTTCTCGAGGATCGGCAGCAGCCGGCCCTTCGGCTTGACGTCATCCACCTTGTTGACCACGAGGACGACCGGCTTGCCCGATTCGCGCACCCGCGTGAGCACGGTCTCGTCCTCGTCCGTCCAGCGCGTGGCATCGACCACCAGCATGACCATGTCGGCCTCGGCCAGCGCCCCCATCGCCGCGCGGTTCATCGCCTGGTTGAGGCGGCCGCGCACGCGGGTGTGCAGGCCCGGGGTGTCGAGGAACACCGCCTGGAAGCCCGGATCGCTCAGGATGCCGATGATGCGGTGCCGGGTGGTCTGCGGCTTGGGCGAGGTGATGCTGACCTTCTGCCCGACGAGGGCGTTCATCAGCGTCGACTTGCCGACATTGGGGCGCCCGACGAGCGCCACCTGTCCGGCGCGATGGATGGTCGCGGTCATGGCTCGTCCCCCTGGTCCAGTGCCTCGAGCAGGCGGCTCGCCGCCTCCTGTTCCGCGCGGCGACGGCCGGTGCCGGTCGCCTCGGTGACGAGACCGAGGGCGCGCACCTCGCAGCGCACGGTGAAGCGCTGGTTGTGCGGCTCGCCGCTCACGCTGGTCACTTCATAGCGGGGCAGCTCGAGCCCGTCGCCCTGCAGCCGCTCCTGCAGGCGTGTCTTCGGGTCCTTGAGCTCGGCCGCGGCGGGCATGACTTCCATGCGCTCGAACAGCAGGCGCTCCGCCGCGCCGCGCGCGGCGTCGAGTCCCGAGGCCAGGTACATCGCCCCGACCAGTGCCTCGAGGGTATCGGCCAGGATCGTGGTGCGACGGAAGCCGCCTGACTTGAGTTCGCCCTCGCCGAGTCGCAGGTGATCGCCGAGGCCGAGCTCGAGCGCGACCTCGCCGAGGGTCTCGCCGCTCACCAGGCTCGCGCGGTAGCGCGACATCTCACCCTCGGTCGCCTGCGGAAAACGCCGGTACAGCATCTCGGCGATCACGAACGACAGCACCGCGTCGCCGAGGAACTCGAGCCGCTCGTAGTTGCGCGACGACAGGCTGCGGTGCGTGAGCGCCTCCTGCAGCAGCGCTCCGTCCGCGATGGGACTGCCGAGGGCGCGTTCCACCCAGGCGGCCGCCGCGGCGATGCGCCCTGCCTCGGCCATGTCGCGCGGCCTGGTCAATTGACGGTGATTTCGACGGTCTTCTCGAACTCCGCCAGGAACTGCACGTTGTAGAGGAACGGCGTCGTCGCCTCGTAGCTGGCGGTGACGTCGTAGACCCCGCCGCGGCGCTTGATCAGGATGTCCTGCGGCTTGATGCGATTGACCATCTCGATGTCGAAGTGACGCTCGATGGCCTTGCGGATCATGAAGTCCGTGGTGCCCGGGTTCGAGTTGTACTCGTCGCGGACCTTTTCCAGGGTGCTCGCGATGCGCATGTACTCGAGGTACACGGGCGTCAGCCGGATGCCGGCGTAGACCCAGGTGCCGACCACCAGTATCAGCACCAGCAACCCCAGGAACGTTATGCCCCTCTGCCTGCTACGCATGTCGATCTCCCTATTGAATCCGCGTGGCCATGCGGTCCCACAAGAGCAGCGAACCCTGGCTCGGGTTGAAGGACAGCCAGATCACCACCGCCTTGCCGATGAGGTTCTCCGCCGGAACGAAGCCGACCTCCGGGAAGCGGCTGTCCCGGCTGTTGTTGCGATTGTCGCCCATCATGAAGTAGTGCCCTTCCGGCACGATCCAGGTGCCGTCGGTACCCGGCCGCGTGCGGTCGAACATGACCCGGTGCTCGCCGTCGTCGAAGCGCTCCGCGGCGACGACCGCGTAGGGGTACTGCTCCTCCTTGGCGCCACGGTAGGCATCGCGGGGCTCGATCGCCACCGGCTCGCCGTTGACCGAGACCTGGGCGCCCTCGACCTGCACCCGGTCGCCCGGCAGGCCGACCAGGCGCTTGATGAATACGACCGACGGGTCGGTCGGCTTGCGGAACACGATGACGTCGCCTCGCTCCGGCTCCCCGATGGGCACTACCTTCCAGTTCACCACGGGAAGGCGCAGGCCGTACCCCCACTTGTTCACGAAAATGAAATCGCCCTGGATGAGGGTGGGCATCATCGAGTCCGACGGGATGCGGAACGGCTCGTAGAGGAACGAGCGCAGCACCAGCACCAGCACTATGACCGGGAAGAACGACCGGGACCAGTCCACCACCAGCGGCTCGTGGGCCTGCCCGGCCGCCACCCGGCGGGGCCGGAACACCCAGTGGTCCACGCCCCAGACCACGCCGGTGACGAGCGCGAGGACCACCAATACGAACGAGAAGTCGAAGATCATGCCGCCGCCCGCCTCACTTCTTGCCGACCTGCAGGACCGCCAGGAAGGCCTCCTGCGGAATCTCGACGGTGCCGAGCTGCTTCATGCGCTTCTTGCCCTCCTTCTGCTTCTCGAGGAGCTTGCGCTTGCGCGACACGTCGCCGCCATAGCACTTCGCCAGCACGTTCTTCCTGAGCGCCTTGACGCTCGCCCGGGCGATCACCTGGGTACCGATCGCCGCCTGGATGGCGACCTCGAACATCTGCCGCGGGATCAGCTCCTGCATCTTGTCGACCAGGTCGCGGCCCCGCTGGTACGCCGTGTCGCGATGCACGATCATGGACAGCGCATCGACCCTGTCGCCGTTGATCAGGACGTCCAGCTTGACCAGCGGTGACTTCTGGAAGTGGCTGAATTCGTACTCGAAGGACGCATAGCCGCGGCTCGCCGACTTCAGCCGGTCGAAGAAATCCAGCACCACCTCGGCCAGCGGCAACTCGTACTGCAGCGCCATCTGTGTGCCCAGCTGCAGCATCTTCTTCTGCGAGCCGCGCTTCTCCTGGCACAGCGCCAGCACGCCGCCAACGTGCGCCGGCGGCACCAGTATGTTGGCGGTGATCATCGGCTCGCGCAGCTCGAGGATCGAGCCCGCGGGCGGCAGCTTGGTCGGGTTGTCGACATAGGC
>CAZXAS010000241.1:0-3425 GCA_964638185.1 uncultured Steroidobacteraceae bacterium
ACTTCTTCGAGCTGCTCCTGGGCGGCGCTCGTCGCGCCGTACATGGCAGCGCTCGCGGCGCCGGCGCCGACGAGCGCCACGCGTACCGCACGTGCAACATTGCGATTGGCCATTCAGTCCTCCTAGCGAGGTTTATATGTTTGGAATTCAGTGGAGGCCAGACCGAGGTCCCCACTGCCCACCCCTGGGCTCATCCCGTGGCACCGAACAGCAACAGGAAATGCTTCCTACTACCATTGCGTGCCTGAGTGTGGCGCCGATGATAGTCAGGTTGGCGACCGAATAGAAGCCTTCTGGCGAAAAAGCAACATCCCGGGCCAGGCAGCCTCAGATCGGGCATTTGCGCGCTTACATCGCGCAATCACTAATGCAGTGCAGCGAATTGCCGCGCCTGACCGAATTCTTGTGGCGCGATTGCTACAGGTTGGTTGTTGCGTCCCGCACACAGTGTTCGGGGCGCGGCAGCGGTACTGGGACACCCTGCGTCCAGTACAGGGCAGGTCCCGGCGCGGGCAAGACCCTGATAAGTGTAGGGATTATCCGAAGGGCCCGGCAGGCGCCGCCGGCATCGGACTGCCCGGCGATGCCGTTGGGCGTCGGACCCGCGGCGCCTTCATTGCGGTGGACCCGGTGCCAGGCATCCCGCGGGCGCCTGGCACCGGACGCCATTACCTCTCGGCCGTAATGACCACGCGGCGGTTGGCCGCGCGACCTTCCTCGGTGTCGTTGGAGGCGGCCGGCTGCGTCTCGCCATAGCCGACGGTCGACATCTGCGCCGTGGGGAAGCCGCCCTCGGCGAGGTAGTCCCGCACCGCTGCGGCACGACGCTCGGACAGCGACTGGTTGTAAGCGTCGCGACCGCGGCTGTCGGTATGCCCGGCGATCTGCACGCGGATGCCGGCAATGATGTCGGACGGGAAGCCCTTGAGGTTGGCGAGCGCTCCATCGAGCTGGCGCCGGTCGTCGGCGGTCAGCTCAGCCGAGTCGAACTCGAACTTGAGGTTGAGCGTCGCCTCCACGAAGCAGCCGATCTCGTCGACCCGGGTGCCACGCGCGGTGCCGGGGCAGCGGTCCTGGGGGTCGAACACGCCGTCGCCATCGCTGTCCACCGGCGGGGGAGGCGGCGGCGGGGGCGGCGGCGGCGGGGGCGGGGGCTCGGCCGCGGGCACCTCGGCGACCCTGGCCGGCCCGAAGGCGTACTGGAAACCGATGCCGGCGATGAAGTCGGACATGCTGTCCGCCTCGTCGGAGTCGGCAAAATCCCAGCGCGAGCGGACTTCCGGACGGATCTGCAGCTTGCGCGCGCCGTCATCGCTCTCATAGGCATCGATCAGGAGGCCGAGCCCGGCCTGGACCATTCCGTCCTCGGTCCGGCCACTGACTTCGTAGTCCTTGGACAGGAGACCGGTGCCGATCAGGAAGTACGGTGAAGCCTTGGCCTCAGGATAGAAGATCCGCAGGCCGTCGATGGTGAAGCCGGTGATCTCGAGGTCGCCAGTGGTATCCGGGCCATCGTGGATGCCGCGGAACAGGTTCATCTCGACGTTCCACTTCTCGCTCAGGCCGACACCCGCGCCGACCCCGAACTGGAAGCCGTCGTCGGCGTTGCGCTCGTCGTCCACCCAGACCGCCTCGAGCCGCGGCAGGACGATGTACTTCATGCCGGCCGTGTCGCCGGCCGACGCCGGCAGGCTCGCGAGGCCGACGGCGGCCGCCACGCCGAGGGCAATTGCCTTGTTCATTAAGGTCCTCCTGGTTGCGAGCCGGCCACGCGCTGTTCTGATTGCCTGTCGCGCACTGAAACCCGGGCTCTGAATAATCCCTTCGCCATGATGATAGCGGATGGCCCATCGGGTGCGATAGGCAAAAACCCGCTGAAAGGATGGCTAGTGGGGCAGGACGGCGGCGGCGAAGGCGGGGTGCTCGACGCGGTCGCCCGCCTCGATGCCGAGCCGTGCTGTGGTGCCGGCCACCACCTCCAGCACGCCCACGACCGGCCCGGCCGACTCGATCGGAGTGGTCGACAGCGGCACCGTGTCGCGCGCGATGTTGAGGATCCGGCCGTCGGCGGCGATGAACAGCAGGTCGAGCGCGACGTAGGTGTTGCGCATCCAGAAGGATGCGTACTGCGGCCGGTCGAAGACGAACAGCATGCCGCGGCCGGCGTCGAGTCCGCCGACGTACATCAGGCCCTGGGTCCGGCGCGAGGGGGTGTCCGCAATCCACACCTCGAAGTGGTGGCGTGCATCGCCGCTGGCGACGACCGTCACGCTGTCGCGGGGGAAGCGATCCAGGGGCTCGAGCTGGTCGAATGCGCCGGCCCAGGCGACGGTTGCCAGGCTCGCCGCGACCAGCCAGGCCGCGATGACGGCCGCCGGGCGGCTCATGAGGCGCTCGCGTCGGGCGGTGGTGGCGGCGGGTCTGTGTGCGTCACGCGACCCTCGAAGTCGAAGCGCAGCAGCAGCACCGCGCCATCCCCGGCGACGGCCCGGGCCGGCTCGGTACAGAAACCGCGCGCGGTGACGATCCACACTCGCCCGGACCCGTCGTCCGAGGGCGCACGCTGCTGGTGCACTTCGTCGAGCGTACAACGCCCGTCGCCGCGCGTTCCGAACACGCGGTCGCCGGACTCGTCGAGGACGGTGACGTTGACGGCCACCGCGCGTGCATCCTCGCCTTCCAGCAGTTGTCGTGGAGCGAACACCAGGGCCAGTCGCCGGCCGTCCTCGAGGCTGCCGGCGAAGCGCAGGCGCATGCCGCGGCCGTCCGGCCGCGACATGCCAGTGCATTCGAGCGCCTCGCCCCGCCAGGCGATGTCCGCGTCGATCGCTCCGCGCAGCCGGGCTTCCAGGAAGCCGCCGCCGTCCGGCAGGCAGGGTTCTGCGGCCGTGCCGCCGGCCATCGTCGCGGCCAGGAGCGCCGCGGCCATCATGATCGTCATCGTCGCCTCAGTCGTTGCCCGTCTGCGCCACCAGAAGGTGCTTGGCCAGGACGCCGTGCATCTTGCCGATTCCGCGCACCAGGTGCAGCACCGTCGTCAGTATGAGCACCCCGAGGACGATCCACAGGGGCGCGAGCCACGGCTCGGAGGTGTAGTAGATGCCGTCCATCTGGATCCCGCCGCCGGTGAGCGGGCCGAGGAGTGGGCTCAGGATCAGGCCGAGGCCCACGGCGACACCCGTGACCGCGATCGTGAAGTAGGCGATGCCGAGCGGCAGCATGACCAGGAAGTACAGGAGCGTCGTCCAGGTACGCCGGTCGGCGAGCATGTCCTTGATGCGCTCGACGACGGGCTTGCCCTTCTGCGGGAAGGTCGGCCGGCGCGGCATGCGCTCGCCCAGCAGTCCCTCGACCAGGCGCCCCTCGGCGAGCGCCAGCACCCGGGTGAAACCGACGAACAGCAGGAAGAACGGAATGCCGATGAT
>CAZXAS010000242.1:0-3387 GCA_964638185.1 uncultured Steroidobacteraceae bacterium
AGCATCGTCGCTTCGACTTCAGCCTGCCGGACAGCCTGCCCGGCCCGCCGGCGGCAACCTTCATGGCCGCGGCGCCGCTGCCGGTCGAGGCCTGCACGCGTCGCATCGGCGGGCGCGTCACGCTCGAGGTAGACACCGACGACACCGGCCGCGTCACCGCCGCACGCCTGCTCTCGTCGACGCCTCGCGGGCTGTTCGACGACACCGCGCTTGCCATTGCGCGCGGCTCGCGGCTGGCACCGGCGCGGGTCGCGGGCCAGCCGGTCGCCGCCACCGCACTGCTCACCCTGCGCTTCGAGCCGGGCGATGCGCGCTGCCCCGGAGTCGATCCGGGAGAGTCGCGCCCGCCCACGCGCGGCGCGCCGGCGCCGCGGGTGTCCGCGCTGCGGCCGGACGAGCCCCGGGCACGCCGAGTCGAGTCCCGGTGACCCTGCCGCGGTCCTCCCCGGTCCGCTAAGATCGGCGCTTCCGACGGCCGCCCTGCGGCCGTCGACCGTTACACGAGGATCCCGACGATGAAGCGCCTTGTACTCACCGGCATCGCCGCGATGCTGCCCGCGCTGGTCCTGGCCGACGAGGGCATGTGGACCTTCGACAACCCGCCGCGTGCCGCGATCAAGGACAAGTACGGTGTCGAACTCACGGCCGCCTGGCTCGACCGCGTGCGCCTCGGCACCGTGCGCCTGGAGAACGGCTGCACCGGGTCGTTCATCTCCGACACCGGGCTCATCCTCACCAACCACCACTGCGCCGAATCCTGCATCGCGCAGAACTCCACGGCGGAGCGCGACCTGCTGACGGACGGCTTCCTGGCCCGCACCCGCGGCGAGGAGAAGCGCTGCCAGTCGCAGGCGGTCTCGGTCCTGGTCGGTACCGAGGATGTCACTGCCGGCATCAGCGCCGCCACCCGCGGCCTCGAAGCGGCAGCGGCCGTCGAGGCGCGCCGCCAGGCGCAGACGCGCCTGGAGCAGGCCTGCGAGAAGGACGCCGGCGGCGCGCTCAAGTGCGAGGTCGTCACGCTCTACCAGGGCGGCCAGCACTGGCTGTACAAGTACCGCCGCTACGACGACGTGCGGCTGGTGTTCGCACCGGAGAAGAGCATCGGCTCCTTCGGCGGCGACCCGGACAATTTCCAGTTCCCGCGCTGGACGCTCGACATGTCGATCCTGCGCGCCTGGGACGGTGACGCGCCGGCGCGCACGCCGGACCGGCTGCGCTTCAACTGGGCCGGTGTCGATGCCGGCGACCCGGTGTTCATCTCCGGCCATCCCGGCTCCACCGCGCGCCTCGAGACCCACGCGCAGCTGCTGGCGGAACGCAACGCCTACCTGCCGTTCTGGCTGCTGCGCTACAGCGAGCTGCGCGGACGGTTGATCCAGTACGGCAAGACCGGCGACGAGCCGGCGCGCACCATCGTCGACGACCTGAACAGCATCGAGAACAGCATCAAGGTACGGCGCAAGCAGCTCGACGCGCTGCTCGACGAGACCATGATGAAGCGCCACGCCGCGGCGGAAGACGAGCTCCGGCGCGCAGCGGCCGCGGATCCATCGCTCGCCGGCGCGGTCAGTGCCTTCGACGAGATCGCAGCCGCGCAGCAGGTGTTCCGCGACATCGTCGTCCGCCACACGTTCCTCGAAGGATCGGCCGGCTTCAACACGGTGCTGTTCAACCACGCGCGCAACCTGGTGCGTGCCGCCGAGGAGCGTGGCAAGCCGAACGACCAGCGCCTGCGTGCCTATACCGACGCGCGCCTGCCCAGGCTCGAGCAGGGGCTCAAGGCGGCGAGCCCGATCTACCCCGAGCTGGAGAAGGTGAAGCTGTCGTTCGCGCTCGAACGCATGCGCGAGTGGCTCGGACCAGACGACCCGGTCGTGCGCGCGGTGTTCGGCCGCAGCGACCCGGACCAGCTTGCCGCCCGGCTGATCGACGGCTCCGGCCTCGCCGATCCCGAGCTGCGCATGGCGCTCTACGCCGGCGGCCAGGCCGCCATCGAGGCGAGCAAGGACCCGATGATCGAGCTCGCACGCCTCGTCGACCCCGAGTCGCGCGCCCTGCGCAAGCGCATGGAGGACGAGGTCGAAGGCCCGACGACCCGCGGCCAGGAGGCGATTGCCGCCGCCCGCTTCGCGGTCTACGGCACGTCGGCCTATCCCGACGCCACCTTCACGCTCCGGCTCACCTACGGCGCGGTGGAAGGCTGGGTCGAGAAGGGCGAGCCGGTCGCGCCCTTCACCCGGCTCGAGCGCGCCTTCGAGCGGGCCACCGGCCGCGAACCGTTCCAGCTGCCGGAGAGCTGGCTCGCGAAGTCGCACCTGCTCGACATGGCCACGCCGATGAACTTCACCAGCACGCTCGACATCACCGGCGGCAACTCCGGCAGCCCGGTGCTCGATGCCGACGGCGAGATCGTGGGCCTGGCCTTCGACGGCAACATTCACTCGATCTCGGGGGACTTCTGGTACGACGCCGCCATGAACCGCGCCATCGCGGTCGACGCGCGCATCATGCGCATGGCGCTCGAGAAGGTGTACGAGGCGAAGGAGCTGCTGGCGGAGATCGACCGCAAACCCTGAGGCCACTCAGCCGATGAACCGGCGCAGCGCCTCGAGCGCTGCGCCGGCGTTCATCCCGGCATGGATGACGAGCGCCATCAGCGCGCCGATGTAGAGCGCCGACGCCAGCGTCGCCAGGTAACCGAGGCAGATCACGATCCCGTCGCGCTCGGCCATGCCGAGCGCCAGCAGCAGGACCGCCGCGCCCGGCAGCGTGTTGGCGAGCGGCACGAACGCCAGCGGCGCCATCAGGAGCAGCGCGGACAGCACCAGCAGCGCGCCATTGAGCGCATTGACGCCGGCGCCGCCGGTGAGCATCAGCAGGCGCGGGCGGATCAGGTGTTCCACGCGTTCCGCCCAGGCGGAAAAGCGCAGGATCGTCCCGCGCACGGTCTCGGCCGGCAGGCGGCGGTCGATCAGCCGCCCCGGCAGCCACGGCAGGCGGTTCATCGTGACCGCGAGGCCGATCAGCACCATCGGCGGGGCCAGCACCGCGCTCATCAGCGGCACGCTCAGGGGGAACAGGAACGGGGTAGCCAGCAGCGCACAGAACACCAGCAGCCCCTGCTCGCCCACGTGCGCCAGCAGTTCCCTGAGCGTCACGGAGTCGCCCCGCACCAGGCCGGCGGTGGCGGCGAGCGCCACGGACAGCTTGGTTTCAGGGTTGCGGAACTGGACGGCGGTCATGGGGGCTCCGGTGGACCAGAGGCCCGGGGGGCCGGTGGCCGCCGCGGATTGTAGGCCGGGCCGGCCAACAGCGGCCGGACTGCCGTCACGGCGCGGCCGGATCCCGGGTCGCGACCAGGCTGAAGGACACGCCGATGTCCTCGCG
>CAZXAS010000243.1:0-3369 GCA_964638185.1 uncultured Steroidobacteraceae bacterium
TACTTCGTGGCGCCGCCGCGCGTCGTGTACGACCTCGAGGCCTCGCTCAAGGGCCTGGCCGTCGAGTCGGCCGGGGCGGCCCTCGACCGGTTCTTCACCGGTCGCGAGCTCGCCGCCATCACCGTCACGCCGGCGGACTTCCGCCAGTCGCTGGAATCCGCGCTGGCCGCAAGCCCCGCGCCGGGTTCGTCGCAGGCGGCGCGATGAGGACCCTCGCGGTCATCCAGCACACGTCGGCGGAGTACCTCGGCCTGATCGAGGACCATCTCGAAGGCAGGCGTATACGCTTTCGCTACTTCCGCCCGTTCACCGCCGGCGGCAGGCTGCCCACGGCCGCGGACGTCGCCGATGGGCTGGTGCTGCTCGGCGGCGGGCCCTGGGGCGGCGCCGGCGGTCGCGACCTGCCGACGCTTGCTGCCGAGGTCGAGCTCACGCGGGCGGTCCTCGCGCGTGACCTGCCGGTCCTCGGGCTCGGGCTCGGCGCACAGATCCTGTGTCTCGCCGGCGGCGGAGCGACCGAGTCCACGCCCCTGCTGTTCGACGTCGGCGAGGGGACACGCGTGCCAGATGATGCCCTCGACGGCTTCCTGCCTGCTCGCTTCCCGCTGGTCCGCTACCTGCGCGACCGTCCGCTTCCGCCCGCGGGAGCGGCGGTGCTCGCCACCGACCGCGACGGTGCCCCGTGCATCTTCCAGCTCGGCGAGCGGGCACTCGGCTTCTGTGGCCACCCGGGCATGAAGACCGCCATGGCCGAGGACCTGATCATGGAGTTCGCCGAGGGGCCAGAGGGCGCGGCGTCGACCCTGGCCGTGCTGCGCGAGCGCCGCACGGCTATCGAGGATGCCCTGGTCCCGGTCATGACCGGCATCGTGCGCGTGCTCGGCCTGATGCGGGATTGAGGCCGGGAACGGCGCGGCCAAAGGGCGGTGGGAAATTCGCTGGTGTCGCCACATGGACCCGATCTATATTAGTCTCCACTAATGCGTACGCGGCAAATCATGTTGCGACGCGTCATTCTGTACGCGCTCCTGGGGGGATCCGACACATGGCTCGCAAGCTCGTCATCGTGATGGCCAACACCGACCCGCGCAACGGCGAGGAACTCGGTGCGCCGATCTTCCAGGCGACTGTCGCCGCGGCCATGGAGTACGAGGTGGACGTGATCTGCACCGCGACCTCCGGCCGGCTGATGAAGAAGGGCGTCGCCGAGAGCCTGGTGGTCAAGGAAGGCTCGCCAAAGACCGTCTACGACTTCATCAAGGATGCGCACGAGGCCGGGGTGAAGTTCTACTGCTGCTCGCCCAACCTCGACTTGTTCGACATGACGCAGGCCGACCTGATACCGGAGTGCAGCGGCATCGTCGGCGGCGCGCACCTGATCGAGGAAGTCATGGAGAACGACGACGTCAAGGTGATGACGTACTGATCCGAATCCGGGGACCCGCACATGTCACACGCCCACGGCACCCGCATCCAGGAACACATCGGCGATCCGGTATCGGCGGCACCGCCGGTCAGCCGCGGCAAGCTGGAGGAGATCTTCCAGGACATCCAGGCGGACCTGCGCTTCGACCACGAGCTGAACGGCTGCCTCAACTGCGGCATCTGCACCGCCACCTGTCCGTCCGCCCACTACTACGACTATAGCCCGCGGGAGATCGTGCAGCTGCTGTGGACCGAGAACCTCGAGGGCATCTACGACGCCATGCAGGAGAAGATCTGGGCCTGCGCCCAGTGCTACACCTGCGCGGCGCGCTGCCCCTTCGGCAACTCGCCCGGCGGCCTGGTCATGCTGATGCGCGAGGTCGCGATCAAGCACGGCATGGAATCGGCGCGCAACGTGCTGCGGCCGTTCAGCCGCGTGATGCTGAAGCTGATCTCCACCGGCAACCAGCTTTCGCCCGACATGATCAGCAAGGACGGCTTCCCCGACTGGGGCCCGAACATCTCCAAGGTCGACGCACCGCTCGCGACACTGCGCAAGGCCATCCCGGTGCCGACGCTGCACACCACCAAGACCGCCTGGGAAGTGAACCTCAAGACATCGGTCGAGCTGTACACGATCTGGGAGGAGACCGGCGTGCTGGAGAGCCTCAAGACGATCGACCAGAACCTCTACGACGTCATCGGCGACATCATGGACGAGAAGCGCGATGACTGGCAGGACTTCCTCGACGACCAGGACGAGGACGAAGACTGACCGACATCGCCCGGACGACCCGAACCAGCAATCTTCACTCGAGGGGTAGACGAGCATGACCAGTCCTTACGACAAGACGCCTGGGGAGCGCTTCACCGGGCACGGCGAGGAATGGAAGGACGCGAAGCTGAGCCGCACCGAGGCGGTGACCGCCACGGTGTGGGTCGAGCAGATCATCAACAAGCGCTCGATGCTCACGAGCAAGGAGCGCGTCGAGGACGTGCGTGACGCGATGTGGGACCTCGAGCGCGACGGCGAGATCGTCGTGCACCGGGTCACCGACGAGCACCGGCCGGTCATGACCAAGACGCTGTACGGCTGGGACAAGAAGATCCCGACCACGCGCCTGTGGCACCACAAGTCCTGCGGCCAGTGCGGCAACATCCCCGGCTACCCGGCGTCCCTGCTGTGGCTCATGAACCGCATGGACGTCGAGTACCTCGACGAAACCGACCAGACCTCGTGCACGGCGTGGAACTACCACGGCTCCGGCATCGGCAACATCGAGAGCCTGGCTGCCGTGTTCCTGCGCAATTTCCACCAGGCCTACGTCTCGGCCAAGGCCCAGGGCCTGCCGGAGAGCTACTACTACCCGCTGGTCCACTGCGGCACCTCCTTCGGCAACTACAAGGAGGTGCGCGGCTACCTGATCCGCTCCGCCAAGCTGCGCGAGCGGGTGAAGTCCATCCTCGGCAAGCTCGGCCGGCTGGTCGACGGCAAGCTGCTGATCCCGGAGGAAGTCGTGCACTACTCCGAGTGGCTGCACGTCATGCGCGGCGAAGTGGCCAAGTTGCAGGAAATCGACTGCAGCCAGGTACGCGCCACCATCCACCCGGCCTGCCACGTCTACAAGATGGTTCCCGAGGACGTCATCTATGACGACACGGTGCTCGACGGCAACCGCGTCGCCGTCTCCACCGGCATCATCCAGGCGCTGGGCGCCCAGGTCATCGACTACTCGACCTGGTACGACTGCTGCGGCTTCGGCTTCCGCCACATCATCTCCGAGCGCGAGTTCACCCGCTCCTTCGCGATCGACCGCAAGATCCGCGTCGCGGTCGAGGAGGCCCGCGCCGACGTCATGATCGGCCACGACACCGGCTGCATCACCACCCTCGACAAGAACCAGTGGATCGGCCAGGCCGCGGGCAAGCCGGTGCAGCTGCCGG
>CAZXAS010000244.1:0-3341 GCA_964638185.1 uncultured Steroidobacteraceae bacterium
GGATGGTGCCGGTGGAGGGAATCGAACCCCCGACCTCTCGCTTACGAAGCGACTGCTCTACCAGCTGAGCTACACCGGCATTGGGGGCGCGAAGTATAGGGAACGGCCGCCCGGGCGGCAACGACCGGCGGCTCAGCCCCGCCGCCGCACCCGGATCACGACCTCGACGCCCAGGGTCTCCGTGCCCGGCGGAAGCGGCGGCAGGCGCGCGAACTCCACGTCGCCGGGCTCGACGTCGATCAGCTCGCCGGTGTCCTCGACGTGGAAATGAAAATGCGGCGCCACGTTGGAATCGAAGGAGCTGCGGCTCGCGTCGACGTTGAGCTCGCGCAGCAGCCCGACGCGGGCGAACAGATTGAGCGTGTTGTAGACGGTTGCCTTGGAGACGCGCGCCCCGCTCTCGCGCAGCTGCGTGAGCACCTCGTCCGCGGTCAGGTGCTGGCGCCGGGCGAACAGGATGCGCCCGACACGGACGCGCTGGGCGGTCGGTGTGACGCCCCGGTCCCGCAGGAGTGCGGTAATCGTGTCCTTGTCCGCAAGGGCGTACGCGGCCGTCATGAGCCCGCAATATACCGCTCCGGGCCCGATCCCGCCAGCCGGGATCACCGCGCGTTTCGCCGCGAACGCACCATAAAACGGCGCACCGCGGCCGCTGCGCCGAAGGCATGCTGGCCGCGTGTCAGGGAGGACACGCATGCCCCAGCGCAACCACGGCCTGACCCTGCTCGAACTGGTCGCCTGCATCGCCATCGCCGCCATCGTCGCGGCGCTCGCCGCCCCCGGCTTCGGCGAGTACCTAGGCAACGCGCGCCGCGCCGCGACGGTGAACGCCCTGCTGCATGCCATCCATGCCGCGCGCGCCGCGTCCGCGGCCCGCGGTATCCCCGCAGTGCTGTGCGGGACCGAGGACCTGCGCACCTGCTCGGGCCGGACCGACTGGACGCGCGGCGCGCTGCAGTGGTCTGACCCGGCACCCGGCGTCGAGGCCGTCGATGCGCCGCCACCACGGGTGCTCCAGTTCGACGCCAACGGCCGGCAGCAGGTGCGCTCGAACCGGGCCGAGATCCGCTTCCAGCCACGCAGCGCCGCGGCCACGACCGCCACGATCACGGTCTGCGACGACCGCGGCGCACGTGCCGCACGCGCCATCGTCGTCAGCCGGACCGGACGGCCACGCGTCAGCGACCGCGACGGCAGTGGCGCGGTGCTCGCATGTCCATGAAGGCGGCCACCGCGGCGCGCGGTTTCACGCTGATCGAGAGCCTGGTCGCCATGACCCTGCTCTCCGCCAGCCTCGCGGTCGCCGCCTCGACCCTGGTGCAGACGCTGCAGCACCAGCGCCGCGCGGCCGAGCACTCCGCAGCCCTGCGGCTGGTGTCGTCGTTCGCGGAGGACCTGCGCGGGCTGCGCCGGCCGGACGGCCGCGCGCTTCGGGCGCTGGACCCCTGGGCTGCGCCAGGCCCGTGTCCGGACACCCCGGTCGCGTGCATCGCCGAGGAGCGAGCCACGGAGAGGCTCATGGCCTGGCGCGCGGCGGTGGCCGCCGCCCTGCCCGAGGGTAGCGTCGCGACGGTCCGTGCGCCCGATCCCGGGCTGCCGGCCTATGACATCCGCGTCGAGTGGCCGGAGGCGGGCAGCCAGGCAGCCGCGGCGATCGAACTCCGGGTCATGCCATGAACCCCGCGCGGGGCCTCTCGCTGGTCGAGCTGCTGGTGGCCACGGCGCTGACGACGCTGCTCACCGCGGCGGCGCTGACACTGGTGGCGCGCGGCAGCGCGGCGCACGCAGCGAGCGAGACGCGCGCGGGGCTCGAGGAGACCGCGCGCGCCGCGCTCGACCTGATCACCGCGGACGCCCGCCTCGCTGGCTACCTGGGGCTGCCACCGCCGTCGACCAGCGTCGCCGGCGCCAGCGCGATCGGCACCGACGAGGCACCCGGGCTCGCGGTGGCCGGAGGCTGCGGCGCCTCGCTCGCCCACGACCTCGCGGCGCCGGTCGACGGTGCGGATGGCGCATACCGCGCTGGTCCCGGCGTCCCGCTCGGCTGCGCGGCCGGCCCCGCTGGCCGTTCCGCTGCCGGCGCGGACACTCTGGTGCTGCGCCACGCGGCCGGCGAACCTGCGACGCCGGATGCCGGTCGGTTGCAGATCGAGGGCTCGCGCGGCGCCGCACGGCTCTTCGCGGACGGCGTGCCGGTACTGGAGTCCGCCGCACGCACGCACGACCTCGTCGCGCATGTGTACTACGTCAGCCGTGACTCGGGCGCGGCGAGCGACCTGCCATCGCTCCGGCGCAAGCGGCTGGTGGGCGGCACTCGTCCCGCCTTCCAGGACGAGGAACTGCTCACCGGCGTGGCGGACCTGCAGGTCGAGGCCGGTATCGACGAGATCGGCGACGGCGAAGAGGTCATCGACCGATACGTGCACCTCGGCGCCGTGCCGGCCGATGCGCGCATCCGTGCGCTGCGTCTGTGGGTGCTGGTCGAGAGCGAGGGCCGGGGAACGCCCGCGGCTGCACGCCCTGCCCTGCGCTATTCGAATCGCGAACTCGAGCCGGATTCGTCACGCCGCCGGCGCCTCGTCGCCGCGCGCACCGTCCACCTGCGCAATGCCGGAGCATCGCCGTGACCGGCCGTCACAGCCGCGGCGTCGTTCTCGCCCTCGTGCTCGTGCTGCTGCTCGGACTCGCCCTGCTCGCCATCGCGGGCATGGGCGGCGCTGCCGCATCGGTCGCGATCGCCGGACTCGCCGAGCAGCACGCCATCGCCTTCGAGGCGGCGGAAGCCGCCGTGACTCGCAGCTTGCGCGCATGGCCCGCAGTCGAAACCGACGGGGAATCCCCCGTCAGCGTCGAGGTGACGGCCGACGCGCCCGCCACCAACGCGAGCCAGTCCGAGGGCTTCAGCATCGGCGACGGCGCGCCCGGCCTGGAACTGCGTCACTACACCATCACGGCCGAGTCCCGGGCGGCCCGCGGCGCCGCGGCGCGGGTCGAGCAGGGATTCACGGTCCTGGAGCCCCCGCCATGAGTTTTCATCGCCTGCAACGCCCTGCCCTCGTTCGCGGCGCCCGCAACACCCGGGCCGGCATCGCGCTCGCGCTGCTCGTGATGCACGGACTGGCCGTGGCCGCCACCGACGAAGCCTACGTCGAGCGCGCGCGCGTGCAACCCGGTGCCAATCCGCTGTTGACGCTCCTGGTCGATACCTCCGCCGCCATGGCGGCCGTGGTCACGGTCGTCGCCGAGTACGACCCGGCGCGTGACTATCGCGAGGCGGGGGACGACGGACAGCGCTGCGATCCCGAGCGCGTCTACTGGCGTCGCGGCCCCGGGCCCGCTCC
>CAZXAS010000245.1:0-3287 GCA_964638185.1 uncultured Steroidobacteraceae bacterium
CAGCGCGATGCCGAATACACCGACGTGCTGACGCTCGACCTCGGCACCGTCGAGCCCTCGCTGGCCGGGCCGAAGCGCCCGCAGGACCGCGTGCCGCTGCGCGCGATGAAGTCCACCTACCGGGCGGCGCGCGAGAAGATGGCGGCCGAGCGCAGCCAGAAGAACCCGGCCGCGACCGGCAGCGCCCCGGCAACGCTCGACGGGCAGAGCGTCGACATCAA
The DNA here is from genome assembly GCA_964638185.1 of uncultured Steroidobacteraceae bacterium. Lineage (GTDB taxonomy): Bacteria > Pseudomonadota > Gammaproteobacteria > Steroidobacterales > Steroidobacteraceae > SG8-30. The sequence goes on from CAZXAS010000245.1 coordinate 222, forward strand.
GGATGGCGCGGTGCTCATCGCCGCCATCACCAGCTGCACCAACACGTCCAACCCGTCGGTGCTCGTGGCCGCCGGGCTGGTCGCGCGCAAGGCGCGCGAGCGTGGCCTCAAGGCCCGCCCCTGGGTGAAGACCTCGCTCGCGCCCGGCTCGCGGGTCGTCACCAACTACCTGGACAAGGCCGGCCTGACGACCGACCTCGAATCCGTGGGCTTCTATACCGTCGGCTACGGCTGCACGACCTGCATCGGCAACTCCGGCCCGCTCAAGCCGGAGATCTCCGAGGCGGTGCGCACCGGCGACGTGATCGCGACCTCGGTGCTCTCGGGCAACCGTAACTTCGAGGGCCGGGTGCATCCCGAGGTCAAGATGAACTTCCTCGCCTCGCCGCCGCTCGTGGTCGCCTACGCGCTCGCCGGCACCACCGACCTCGACCTGACCACCGAGCCACTCGGCACCGGCAGCGACGGCAAGCCGGTCTACCTGAAGGACATCTGGCCGAGCCCCCAGGAGGTGCAACAGACCGTCGCCGCCTGCGTCGATTCGGCCATGTTCCGCAACAGCTATTCCAGCGTGTTCGAGGGCGACGCCAACTGGAAGTCGATCGCCACACCCGCGGGCAAGGTCTATGAATGGGACGACCGGTCAACCTACGTCAAGAACCCGCCCTACTTCGACGGCATGACGATGACGCCCTCGCCCGTCAGCGACATCCGCGGCGCACAAGCGCTCGCGCTGCTCGGCGACTCGGTGACTACCGACCACATTTCACCGGCGGGCAACATCGCCAGGACGAGCCCGGCGGCCCGCTACCTGCAGGAACAGGGCGTGAAACCGGCCGACTTCAATTCCTACGGTTCGCGACGCGGCAATCACGAGGTGATGATGCGTGGCACATTCGCCAACATCCGCCTGCGCAACCTGCTGGCGCCGGGAACCGAAGGCGGCGTGACCATCCACGTGCCGAGCGGCGAGCAGATGTCGATCTACGATGCGTCGATGCGCTACCAGCAGGACGGGACGCCGCTCGTCGTCCTGGCGGGCAAGGAGTACGGTACCGGGTCGTCGCGTGACTGGGCGGCCAAGGGCACGATGCTGCTCGGCGTAAAGGCCGTCATCGCCGAGAGCTTCGAGCGCATCCACCGTTCGAACCTGATCGGCATGGGCGTGCTGCCGCTGCAGTTCAAGGATGGACAGAATGCCCAGTCGCTCGGACTCACCGGCCGGGAGACCTTCGACATTGCCGGCCTGGACGGCGGCGCGGCGAAGACCGTCAAGGTCGTCGCCCGCGGCGGGGACGGCAAGACGGTCGGGTTCGAGGCCCGCGTTCGCATCGACACGCCCAAGGAACTGGACTACTTCCGCCACGGCGGGATCCTGCAGTACGTGCTGCGCAGCCTCGCCGGCGCCGCGCAGGCGGCCTGAGGGGACGGCGCGGGAGCACAGGGAGATGGACGACGCCGGGGGCATGACCGCCGCCCTCGGCGCACGCCTGGCCGGGGCCCGCCACGTCATGGTGCTGACCGGCGCGGGCGTGTCGGCCGAGAGCGGCGTGCCGACCTTCCGCGACGCGCAAACCGGCCTGTGGGCGCGGTTCCGGCCGGAGGAACTGGCCACCGCGGCCGCCTTCGACGCCGATCCCGAGCTCGTGTGGTCGTGGTACGAGTGGCGCCGGGACCTGGTGGAGCGCGCAACCCCCAATCCAGGACATCGGGCCCTGGTGGACCTGCAGGCGCTGGTCCCGCAGCTCACGCTCGTGACCCAGAACGTCGACGGACTGCATGCGCGTGCCGGCAGTCACGACGTGATCGAATTCCACGGCAACCTGTTCGCCAATCACTGTACCGGGCCGTCGCGCCATCCGGCGACGGTTCCCCGCCCCTGCCCGAGTCCGCCGCGCTGCCGCGATTGCGGCGCGCTGCTCAGACCCGGCGTCGTCTGGTTCGGCGAGGCCATCCCCGAGGAAGCGCATACACGCGCGCTCGCCGCAGCCGAGGACTGTGACGTGCTCTTGTCCGTCGGCACCTCGTCGCTGGTGTACCCGGCGGCCGGGCTCGCCGAACGGGCGGGACGGGCCGGCGCACTGGTGGTCGAGATCAACCCCGCCGCCACCGACCTGAGCCCAATCGCACAGCAGGTGCTTCGCGCACCGGCCGGACGCGCACTGCCGGCGCTGGTGGCCGCCGCCAACCTGTCGCGGATGCACCCATGACGGCGGCAAGCGGGCGCGTCGCAGTCTTCGATCTCGACGGTACGATCACCCGCCGTGACACCCTGGTGGCTTACCTCGCCGGTTTCCTTCGCGCCCATCCAGGCCGTGCATGGCGGCTGTGGCGCCTGCCTTTCTCGCTACTGCGATATGCGCTGGGGCTGTCCGATCGCGGCCGACTGAAGTCGAACCTCATCCGTCAGGTCCTGGGTGGCCTGCGGCGGGCCGAGGTCGATGCCTGGACCACGCGCTTCTGCGCCTCGACGCTGCCGTCGCTGTTGAACCCGGGCGCGCTCGCCGCCATCGAGCGCCATCGCGACGCGGGCGACCGGCTGGTGCTGTTGTCGGCGAGCGTCGACCTCTACGTGCCGGCGATCGGCCGGCGGCTGGGCTTCGAGGAGACCGTCTGTACCGGCGTCGCGTGGAGCGGCGAAACGCTGGACGGCGCGCTCACGACGCCGAACCGGCGCGGTGCGGAGAAGGCGCACTGCATCGAACGCCTGCGGGCGCGCTACCCGGCCCACCGCTTCGCGGCCTACGGCAACGCGAGCTCCGACTTCGCCCACCTGCGCCTCGTCGAGGAACCGCTGCTCGTCAATGCCGGCCGGAGCGCACGCCGGCAGGCCGCGGAGCTCGGCATCCGCTGTGGCGACTGGCGCGACTGACGGTCCTTGGACCTCGACACATTGCGCGGATTCCTGGGCGCGCCCTGGCCCGCGACGCAGGCCGCACTAACCGCTCAGAACGCCGGAGGCTGGTCGCCGAGTCCGGTCCCATGTCCTTGCCATGGCTGGACTGCCACGGCCCGCAGTGCGCCGATGTCGGCCGGAGCCATGCCTGCAGTGGCAGCGCATTGGAG
>CAZXAS010000246.1:0-1336 GCA_964638185.1 uncultured Steroidobacteraceae bacterium
CAGGTCGAGAATACTCATGGGGTGGACCTCCTTGTTGCGACGCAAGATAGCGCCGCCCCGCGCGACTACAATAGGTGCCGACGACACTTCGGCGCGATCCGTGACGCCTGTCTCGCCGGTCGAGCGACGCGGCCGCTGGCGCGCCGGGCGGCGTCCGGTTCAACACCCGTGCACATCGATTCCCATGCGGGCGACGGCCCTTCACCGACCGATTCGCCTAGTATTTTAATCAATCGATTGACAAATTTAATCGAATGATTAACATGTCGCCCCATGAGCGACCCCAAACCCTTGCCCGAGACCCTCGCGCCGGTGCGCGGCGGTGACACCCGCGAGGCGCTCGTCAGCGCCGCCATGGAGATCTTCGCCCGCGACGGCTTTGCCGCCGCGAGTACGCGCGCCATCGCCGAGGCCGCGGGCGCCAACCAGGCGCTGATCAGCTATCACTTCGAGGGCAAGTCCGGCCTGTACCTCGCCGTGTTCGAGCACATCGCCAGCCGGTTCCGCCAGCGCCTCGGCCCGGTGGTCGAGGCGCTGGCGACGCTGCTCGAGCAGCCGCACGCGGGACTCTCGACACGCCAGCGCCGTGAGCGCTACCTGCCGGCGTTGCTCGGCGTGACGGACCGGATGGCGGCGCTGCTGTTGAGCCCGGAAACGGAGCAGTGGGCCCAGCTCATCCTGCGCGAACAGGCGCGGCCGACCGAGGCCTTCGAGCTGCTGTACGGCGGCTTCATGGGCCGGATGATGTCGAGCCTCACCGAACTCGTCCTGCGGCTGCGCGGCGGTGACGACCTGCTCGGCGCGCGTCTCGCCGTCATCGGCATCTACGGCCAGGTGCTCGCGTGGCGTGCGGCGCGGGCAAGCGTCATGCGCCACCTGCAGTGGGTAGACCTCACCGAGAAGGAAATCGCGATCGCACGCGCCGCGGTGCGTCGTGGCGTGATCGCCATCGCGCTCGACAAGGGAGCCGAGAAATGAATCCCGACAAGCGTATTGCTGCCGTGATACTGGTGATGGCGGCGGCTGCCGCCTATGCGATCTTCGGCAGGGGTGGCTCCGACACGGGCGAGCTCACGCTGTACGGCAACGTCGACATTCGCGAAGTCGAGCTGGCCTTCCGGCAGCCGGGGCGCGTCGCGTCCGTGGCCGTCGACGAGGGCATCACCGTTGCCGCGGGCGACGTACTGGCGGAACTGGACGCACAGCCCTATCGCGATGCGCTCGCGATCGCCGATGCCGATGTCGCGCGCGCGCAGGCGGAGCTCGACAAGCTGCGAAGCGGCAACCGCCCGCAGGATGTGCGTCGCGCGGCGGAAGCCGTGCGCCAGGCCGAGGC
>CAZXAS010000246.1:1436-3279 GCA_964638185.1 uncultured Steroidobacteraceae bacterium
CTGAGTGGCATCAGCGCACGCATCGCCTACGGGCGCCTGACCGGCCTCGCCGGGCCGGACGGCGCCGGCAAGACCACGCTGATGCGCCTGATGGCCGGCCTGATGGTGCCCGATGCCGGCTCCCTCACCGTGGCCGGGCTCGACCCGACCCGGCCGGACTCGGCGCTGGCCGAGCAGGTCGGCTACATGCCCCAACGCTTCGGCCTCTACGAAGACCTCACGGTGATGGAGAACCTCGCGCTCTATGCCGACCTGCGCGGGATCGACCGCAGTCGGCACGGAGAGGCCTTCGAGCGGCTCCTGGAGTTCACGCGCCTTGCGCCCTTCACCGCACGACTCGCCGGCCGCCTGTCCGGCGGCATGAAGCAGAAGCTCGGGCTCGCCTGCGCGCTGATGGCGAGGCCCAGGGTGCTGTTGCTCGACGAGCCGGGCGTGGGCGTCGATCCGGTCAGCCGCCAGGACCTGTGGCGCATGGTGCAGGCGCTGACCGACGACGGCATGGCCGTCGTCTGGGCGACCGCCTATCTCGACGAGGCCGAGCGCTGTGCGTCGATCCTGCTGCTCAACGAAGGCCGGCTCGAGTTCAGCGGTGCGCCATCCACGCTCACCGGCCGCCTCGCCGGACGCAGTTTCCGGCTGCGTGGCAGCCCGCGCGACCGGCGGCAACTCCTGGCCGAGGCGCTCGACTTGCCGACGGCCTGCGACGGCGTGATCCAGGGCAGTGCGGTGCGCGTGGTCCTGCGCCAGGACGCGACCCGTGACGAGCTGCAGCGGCTGGCGGATACCGCTGGCGCGCGGCTCGAGCCAGTGGCGCCACGATTCGAGGACGCCTTCGTCGACCTGCTCGGTGGCGGGCCCGGTGGCACCTCGCCACTCGCCGGTCGGATGGATCCGGTCACGCTCGATGCCGAGGTGGCGGTCGCCTGCCACCGGCTCACCAAGCGCTTCGGTGCCTTCACGGCCACCGACGATGTCAGCTTCGAGGTCCGGAAGGGCGAGATCTTCGGCCTGCTCGGGCCCAATGGCGCCGGCAAGTCCACCACCTTCAAGATGCTCTGCGGCCTGCTGCGCCCGACCGCGGGCGAGGCGCACGTCGCCGGTCACGACCTGCGCCATGCCACCAGCCAGGCGAAGCTTCAGCTCGGCTACATGGCGCAGAAGTTCTCGCTGTATGGCCTGCTGTCGGTGCGCCAGAACCTGGAGTTCTCGGCCGGCGTCTACGGTCTCGACGGCGGCGTCAAGCGCCGCCGCATCGACGAGATGGTGCAGACCTTCCAGCTGGAGCGGCACCTCGACAGCGCGCCCGACCAGCTGCCACTCGGCTTCAGGCAGCGGCTCGCGATGGCCTGCGCCCTGATGCACCGGCCGCCGGTGCTGTTCCTGGACGAGCCCACCTCCGGCGTCGATCCGATCACGCGGCGCGAGTTCTGGACCCACATCAACGGCCTGGTGCGCAAGGGCGTCACCGTGCTCGTCACCACCCATTTCATGGACGAGGCGGAATACTGCGACCGCGTGGCGCTGATGTACCAGGCGCGGCTCATCGCGCTCGATACGCCGGATGCGCTGAAGGCGGCGGTCACGACCGCGGACGGACACGAGCCGACCATGGAGGACGCCTTCATCCGCCTGATCGAGCGCGCCGACCTCGAGGACGAGCGCGCGCCCGCCGGAGCGGCGGCATGAGCATGTCGGTGCCGCAAGGCTCGCCCGGCTGGCGACGGCTCGCCGCGCTGGTGCGCAAGGAAGGCCGCCAGGTGGTGCGTGATCCCTCCGCCATCCTGATCGCCTTCGTGCTCCCGGTCGTGTTGCTGTTCCTGTTCGCCTACGCCGTGTCGCTCGA
>CAZXAS010000247.1:0-3252 GCA_964638185.1 uncultured Steroidobacteraceae bacterium
GACGTTGTCACCGACGTTGTCGGCGATGACCGCCGGGTTGCGCGGGTCGTCTTCCGGGATGCCGGCCTCGACCTTGCCCACGAGATCCGCGCCGACGTCCGCCCCCTTGGTGAAGATGCCGCCGCCTAGGCGCGCGAAGATCGAGATCAGCGAACCGCCGAAGGCGAGGCCGACGAGCGCGTGCAGGGCCTTGTCGGCGTCGCCCGTGAGCTCGAGCATGATCCCGTAGTAGGCGGCCACCCCAAGGAGGCCGAGGCCGACCACCAGCATGCCGGTGACCGCGCCACCGCGGAACGCGACCTGCAGCGCCGGGTTGAGCCCGACGCTCGCGGCATGGGCGGTGCGCACGTTGGCGCGCACGGAGACGTTCATGCCGATGTAGCCGGCAGCACCTGAGAGCACTGCGCCGAGCAGGAAGCCGATGGCCGTGTACCAGTCGAGGGCCAGGCCGAGCACGATGAACAGCACCGCGCCGACCACAGCGATGGTGGAGTACTGGCGGTTCAGGTAGGCCTGAGCGCCAGCCTGGATCGCCGCGGCGATCTCCTGCATGCGCGCGTTGCCTGCGGGCTGGGCCACGATCCAGCGCACCATGAAGATGCCATACAGGATGGCTACCACGCCGGCCGCAATCGCAAGCCAGAGTGACGTCTGCAGATCGAACATCAGATGGACCTCCCCGCGGGATCTCTTGTGATTTGGCGCCGCCGGTCCCGGATCGGGTCCGCGGTAAACCGCCGAATCATAGCACGAATGTGGTCTTCAGCCGGCGCCTGACCCTGACATTCTTCAACTTGACGTAGTCCGGCAGGCCGGCCTCGTACGGGGGGTAGGCCTCGCCCTCGATGAGCGGCTGCAGGTAGCGCCGGCCGGCCGCCGTGATGCCGAAGCCGTCCGCCGTTATGTAGTGCCGCGGCACCATCTTCTCCTTGTTGGCGACCTCGGCGATCGGCACGGAGCCGATGGTCCAGCGATAGGGTCGCGACGACTTGCGCAGGATCACCGGCATCACCGCGTTCTGGCCCTTGAGCGCGAACTCGACCGCTGCCTTGCCGACGGCGTAGGCCTGCTCGACGTCGACCTTGGACGCGATGTGCCGCGCCGAGCGCTGCAGGTAATCGGCCAGCGCCCAGTGGTACTTGTAGCCGTGCGCCTCCTTCACCATGGAAGCCAGCGTCGGCGCCACGCCACCGAGCTGCACGTGGCCGAAGGCATCGCGCGTGCCCATGTCGGCCAGGAATTTTCCATCGGCGTCGCGTGTGCCTTCCGAGGCGACCACGACGCAGTAGCCGTTCTTCTCGACCGACTCCTTGACGCGGGCCAGGAACCGCTCGCGGTCGAAGGCGATCTCCGGGAACAGGATGACATGCGGCGGGTCGCCGGCCTTCCGGGCGGCGAGCCCGCCGGCCGCGGCGATCCAGCCGGCATGCCGGCCCATGACCTCGAGGATGAACACCTTGGTCGAGGTGCGCGCCATCGAGGCGACGTCGTAGGATGCCTCGAGCGTCGAGACCGCCACGTACTTGGCCACCGAGCCGAAGCCGGGGCAGCAGTCGGTCACCGGCAGGTCGTTGTCCACCGTCTTCGGGATGCCGACACAGGTGACGTGATAATCCATCTGGTCGCCGATCTGGGACACCTTGTGGGCCGTGTCCATCGAGTCATTGCCGCCGTTGTAGAAGAAATAGCGGATGTCGTGGGCACGGAAGACCTCGATCAGGCGCTCATACCTGGCCCGGTCCTTGTCGAGGTCCTTGAGCTTGAAGCGGGCGGAGCCGAAGGCGCCGGACGGGGTATGACGCAGCGCGCGAATGGCGGCCGCGCTCTCCTTGCCCGTGTCGATCAGGTCCTCGGTCAGCGCGCCGACGATGCCGTCGCGACCCGCGTAGAGGTTGGCGATGCGCGCCTTGTGCCTGCGACACGCGTCGATGACCCCGGCCGCGGAGGCGTTGATGACAGCGGTCACGCCGCCGGACTGGGCATAGAAGGCGTTGGCTTTCGGCGTCCGGGATCTGGCGCGGTGCATGGCTGGCTCCTCGACTTGCGCGTGCGGCGGTTCCGCGGGGCGAAAGGATAGCCGAACGGGGCCGTTCGCGGCGCGGACCTCGGATTACCGGTTTGACGCTGCCCGGCCCGGGGTGCAGCATTGTCGGCCACGTGAGCGGCCGGACGAGTCGCGAAGGGGTTCCGGATGAGACTGGTTCTGCTAGGCGCGCCCGGGTCCGGCAAGGGCACCCAGGCGCAGCGGCTCGTACAGAAGCACGGTGTGCCGCAGGTGTCCACCGGCGACCTGCTGCGCGACGCGGTCGCGCGCGGGACGCCGCTCGGGGTGGCGGCCAAGGCGGCGATGGATGCCGGCAAGCTGGTCGCCGACGAGATCGTCCTGGAGATGATCAAGGAACGCCTGGCGCGTCCCGACGCGGCCCGTGGATTCATCCTCGACGGCTTTCCACGCAACGTCGCCCAGGCCGATGCGCTCGGCGTCATGCTCGGCCACATGGGCAAGCCGCTGGATGCGGTGGTGCTGCTCGACATCGAGCACGAGGCCCTGTTCAAGCGCCTCACTGGCCGGCGCACCTGCAGGACCTGCGGCAGGGTCTTCAACGTCTACACGAATCCGCACCGGCGCACGGATGCCTGTCCTGCCGACAAGGCCTGCGACCTGTTCCAGCGCCCGGATGACAACGAGGCGACCATCGAGCACCGGCTCGAGGTCTACGAAGCCCAGACGCGGCCGCTCGTGGCCTACTACCGGCGCCGCCGGTTGCTCAAGGTCGTGGCTGCGGACGATGAACTCGATGCCGTGTTCGAGCGGCTCGAGCGCGCCATACCGCCGCCGGGTGCGGCTGCCGAGAAGGCTCCAGGCCGGCGTCCAGCGAAGAAGCGCGCCGTGATGAAACGCAAGGTGAAGTCGATGAAGAAATCGCCGACGGTGAAGAAGGTCGTACGCAGCGTCGAAAGGCTCGAGAAGAAGGCCGTGAAGCAGGCACGCAAGAGCACCAGCGCTGCCAGGACCGGCGCGAAGCGCGCGCTGGGCAAGGCGAAGAAGGCGGTCCGCAAGGCCACCCGGCCGACACTCGCCGACCGCGCCAGGGGCGCGGTGAAGTCCGCCCGCAAGGCCGTCGGCAGGGCGGCATCGCGCGTACGCAAGGCGACGCGGCCATCGGCGAAGACGCGGGTCAAGCGCGCGGTCAAGAAGGTGACGCGCAAGCTCAAGCGTTGACCAGAGGGGTCAGACGCTGCTCTGACCCC
>CAZXAS010000248.1:0-3241 GCA_964638185.1 uncultured Steroidobacteraceae bacterium
CCGCCAGCACCAGTTCGACAAGGTCGAGCTGGTACAGGTGGTGCGCCCCGCGGATTCCTACGCCGCACTCGAGGAACTGACCGGGCACGCCTGCCGCGTGCTGGAGCTGCTCGGCCTGCCGTACCGGGTGATGGCGTTGTGCGCCGGCGACATCGGCTTCAGCAGTGCCAAGACCTACGACCTCGAGGTGTGGCTGCCCGGGCAGGGCAGGTACCGCGAGATTTCCTCCTGCAGCAATTGCGAGGGTTTCCAGGCACGGCGCATGCTGGCGCGCTGGCGCAACGCGGACAGCGGCAAGCCCGAACCGGTGCATACGCTGAACGGCTCGGGCGTGGCGATCGGCCGGGCGCTGGTGGCCGTGCTCGAGAACTACCAGCAGGTCGACGGCTCGGTGCTGGTGCCCGAGGCGCTCCGGCCCTACATGGGCGGCACGGTCAGGCTCACGTAGGAGCCGCCGGCAGCGTCGGCCAGCCTGAGTTCATCGCGCGCCTTGCGGCGCTCCTCGTCCGCGTACAGCGCCAGGGTGTAGGCGACGTAGTACTTGTAGATGTTGGCGACGTAGGTGACCGTCTCCGAGCCGATCTGCTCGGCGGCGATGAGCTCGACATTGTTGAGCCATGAGTCCGGATCGAGTCCGCGTGCGGCCGCCCGCCAGCGCAGGCGCTGCACCCGCCCCGGCCCGGCGTTGTAGGCCGCGAACGCGAACAGCGTGCGGTTCAGCTCGTTGATCCCCGGCTCGTCGAAGTAATCGTCGATCAGTGTGCGGACGTACTTGGCGCCGGCGTGGATGTTGGGTTCGAGCTCGGTGATGTCGCCGACCTGCATCGCGGCGCCGGTCGAAGGCAGGAGCTGCATGATGCCGATGGCGCCGGCCGGGCTCTGCGTGGCCTGCTTGAGCCGCGACTCCTGGTAACCCTGCGCGAGCAGCAGCAGGTGGTCGAGCGCGTACTGCTCGCCGTACTTGCGGAACAGATCGACCGTCCCGCGGAAGCGCCCCAGGTCGTCCTCGGCCAGTGCATTGCGTACGAAGCGGTCGCTGCCGACATACTTCTCGCGCACCGAATTGCCGAACAGGGTTCCCTGCCGGTGGGTGCGCGCGAACTCGTCGATGGCAGCCTTCAGTTCCGGGCTGCCCTGGCGGATCATCCAGCCGAGGTCGCCGCCCTCGTTCACGAGCGCCCCGTCGTGGAGCGCCAGACCCGTGAACACCTGCTGCCAGAGCACGGCGGAGTAGCGGTCGACCACGGTCATCGGGACCAGCCGCGCATTGACCATCTCCAGCAGGTCGTCGTCCGCCAGTTCCTCGGAGACCGGCTGCAGGCGGATCAAGGGCCGGCCTTCGCGTCCGAAACGCTCGTTGAGGGCCGAAAGGTGGCTCCAGTAGCTGGCGGAGCGGCGCAGGTAGATCGTCTTGCCGGCAAGGTCATCGACCGATGCCAGCGTGGGATGCGACGCGTGCGTCACCGGCACCTCGCGCACGTTGCGGAACAGGGGCGCACCGAAGTCCACCTCGCGCAGGCGGTCGTCCGTGACGGTGAGCATGCCCGCGGCGAGGTCCCCGCGACCTTCCTTCAGCGCGGGGATCAGGTCGTCGCGCCGCGTCGGGATGAAGACGATGTGGACGTGCAGGTGACGATGGTCGGTTCGCTGCCGGCGGTTCAGCCACTTCTCGAACGCCTTGAGCAACTCGTACTCGACGCCGATGGGCCTTCCGTCCTGGATCCAGTACTGGGTGCGCGTCGGCACCACCAGCGCGCGGATGGCGCGACGCTCGACCATGGCGCCGAGGTCGCCCGTCCAGGGGTCCATCACCGGGGCAAGCAGCGCGGTGCCGAGGTCGCTCAGTTCCGGCCGCGGCGCCGTGACCGGGGCTGCCGTCTCTGTCGCGGGCGGCGCGCCGCGGGAGTCCGCCGGCGCCTGGTCGCGCGAGCAGGCAACGAGGCTGCCGACGAGGAACAGCACGGCACAGGCCGTGGCGAGGCAGGGGCGACGGGTGGCGGGCCGCATCATGCCAGCTTAGCCCGAGCCGGCAGCGCAGGCAGGCCCGGCGTCGCGCTCACGCGTTCCAGGGGCCCGCAAATGAGACGCCCCGCACAGGGCGGGGCGTCCGGGACCTGACGGATTGGCGGCCACTGCACGCACTGGCGTCGTGCGTGGCCGGTGCGGTTACTCGTCGCCTGCCATGCCGAGCAGGTGCAGGAGGCTCGTGAACAGGTTGAAGATGCTCACGAACAACGTGACCGTGGCGAGGATGTAGTTGGTCTCGCCGCCGTTCACGATCTCGCCGGTCTGCCACAGGATGAGCCCGGACATCAGCAGCACGAACATGCCGCTCACCGCGAGCGACAGCATCGGCATGCTGAAGAAGATCGCGACCAGGCCCAGCAGGAAGGCAGTGATGATGCCGACCATCAGGAACCCGCCCATGAAGGAGAAGTCCCTGCCGCTCTTCACCGCGTAGGCCGACAGGCCGACGAAGGTGATCGCGGTGATGCCGAAGGCATTGGTCACGACGCTGTGGCCGTTGGGCACGAACTGCAGGTAGGCGCTGATGATCGGCCCGAGCGTGTAGCCCATGAAGCCGGTCAGCGCAAATACGAACAGGATGCCGAGCGCGCTGTTGGCGGTCTTGTGCACGGCGAACAGCAGGCCGAAGTAGCCCACCAGAGTGATGATGAGTCCCGGGTGCGGCAGGTTGAGCGCCATCGCCGCGCCCGCGGTCACGGCGCTGAAACCCAGCGTCGCGGCGAGGAGCAGGTAGGTGTTCTTCAGCACCTTGTTCGTCGTGATCGCCGAGGCGGGCGCGGTGATGATCGCGTCGTGCGGTCGGCGGACGTCAGACAGTCGTTCCATGGCGGTCGTGCTCCTTGGCTTGGCTACCCGGCAGTATAGGGCCGGGCACATTTACGAACAACTTAACGCGAAAAAGAATTCATGCGTCTGTTGGACCAGGCGCCGGCCGGGCGGTTCCGCGTGCCTTGCGGAGCCGGTCCCCGGCACGGACAATCGCGGCGCACCGCGAGACCCCGGAGAGGTGGCAGAGCGGTTGAATGCACCGGTCTTGAAAACCGGCGTCCCCTCACGGGGACCGTGGGTTCGAATCCCACCCTCTCCGCCAGTCCAGACCAGAGGGGCCCGCTTGGGCCCCTCTGGTCTTGACCGGGGAGGGTGCGTGGACGAAGCCACTGGGTTCGACGAGCAGCCGCAGCGCGGCTGCGAAGGGCCGCGTCGCAGGGCGACG
>CAZXAS010000249.1:0-3220 GCA_964638185.1 uncultured Steroidobacteraceae bacterium
GCCGAGTTCGAGGGCGGCGACTGGGCCATCGGCGGCCAGCCACTCATGGCCGAGGATGTGCAGGCGATGGCCCGGGGGAAGGCAGCCTAGTTCAGGCGGCCGCCCCGAGTTCGTCGAGCAGGACCTGAGCGGTCCGGAGGCGCTCCGGCTCGCCCTCGGTGGCCAGCGTCATGCGTACGCGGTGCGAGCCGTCGAGCCGGTAGCGCTTCGGGTCGCGCTGGACCAGCCTGATCACGCGGGCCGGGTCCACGGTGTGGTCCTCGCCGAACTGCACCAGCCCGCCGGACGGGCCGATCTCGAGGCGGCGGATGCCGAGCGGCGCGGCCCGCAGCTTGAGGCCGGCGACGCGGAACAGCGTCTGCGCCGGGGGTGGCAGTGGGCCGAAGCGGTCGATCATCTCGGCCTGCAGGTCGCCGAGCGCGGCGGCGTCCGGCACGCCGGAGATGCGCTTGTACAGCCGGAGCCGCAGGTGCACGTCCGACACGTAGTCCTCCGGCAGCAGCGCCGGCAGGTGCAGGTCGATCTCCGGGCCGGCATGCATCGGGCGCTCCAGGTCGGGTTCGCGGCCCGACTGCAGCGACTTCACGGCCCGCTCGAGCAGTTCCATGTACAGGCTGAAGCCGATCTCCTGGATCTGGCCGCTCTGCTCCTCGCCGAGGAGTTCGCCTGCACCGCGGATCTCGAGGTCGTGGGTGGCGAGCGTGAAGCCCGCGCCGAGGTCCTCGAGCGACTCGATGGCCTCCAGGCGCTTGACTGCGTCGGGCTTGAGCACGGCTTTCGGCGGTGCCATCAGGTAGGCGAAGGCGCGGTGGTGCGACCGGCCCACCCGCCCGCGCAACTGGTGCAGCTGGGCCAGCCCGAACCGGTCGGCGCGGTCGATCAGGATGGTGTTGGCCGTGGGCACGTCGATGCCAGACTCGATGATGGTGGTGCACACCAGCACGTTGAAGCGACGATGGTAGAAATCCAGCATCAGTTGCTCGAGGTCGCGCTCGCGCATCTGGCCGTGTCCGACGCGGACCACGGCCTCGGGCACCAGGCCCGCCAGCTTCGCGGCCGTCGCCTCGATGCTCTCGATGTCGTTGTGCACGAAATAGACCTGGCCGCCGCGGCGGATCTCGCGCAACAGTGCCTCGCGCACCAGCCCGTCGCTCCACTCGGTCACGAACGTCTCGATCGCGACGCGCTCGGCCGGCGGCGTCGTGATGAGCGACAGGTCGCGGATGCCGCCGAGCGCCATGTTGAGCGTGCGCGGGATCGGCGTGGCGGTCAGCGTCAGCGTGTCGACGTCGGCGCGCAGCTGCTTCAGGCGTTCCTTGTCGCGCACGCCGAATCGATGCTCCTCGTCGACGATGATGAGGCCCAGGTTCCTGAATGCGACGTCGCGTTGCAGCAGTCGCTGGGTGCCGATCACGACGTCGACACTGCCCGTGGCGAGCGCCTCCAGGATCCGCTTCTGCTCCGACGGCGTGCGGAACCGCGACAGGCTCTCGACCCGGATCGGCCAGTCGGCGAAGCGGTCGGCGAAGTTCTGCGCGTGCTGCTGGGCGAGCAGCGTGGTCGGCACCAGCACCCCAACCTGGCGGCCGGCCTGCACCGCCACGAAGGCGGCCCTGAGCGCGACCTCGGTCTTGCCGAAGCCGACGTCGCCACAGACCACGCGGTCCATGGGGCGACCCGCACGCATGTCGTCGAGGACCTGGCGGATGGCCTCCGCCTGGTCAATGGTCTCCTCGAACGGGAACGCATTCGCGAAGGCGCGGTACTCGGCCTCCTTGATTTCGGTGGCGAGCCCCGGGCGTGCGGCGCGGCGTGAGTACAGGTCGAGCAGTTCCGCGGCGACGTCGCGAATGCGGGCCGCGGCCTTGCGTCGTGCCCGCGCCCACTGGTCGCCGCCGAGCTTGTGCAGCGGCGCCGACTTCGCCGGCGCGCCGGTGAAGCGGCTGACGCGATCGAGGGTGTGTACCGGCACGTACAGCTTGTCGCCGCCGGCGTACTCGATGACCAGGAACTCGGCCGGCTGGCCGTCGACGTCCATGACCCTGAGCCCACGGTAGCGGCCGACGCCATATTCCTCGTGCACCACGGGTGCACCAGGGGCGAGGTCGGTCAGTTCCTGCAGGATGGCCGCCGGGTCGCGCTCGATGCGGCGACGCCGGCGTTCCTGCCGTGCGCGCTCGCCGAACAGCTGTTCCTCGGCCACGAGGGCGATGCCGGCGGCGGGCAGCAGCAGGCCGCCGACGTCGGTTGCGACCGTGATCCCCAGCCGGTCATCGCCGTCGAGGAACTCGCTCCAGGTCGCGAGCGGCGCCGGGAACAGCTGGTGGTCGTGCAACTGCTCGAGCAGCACCTCGCGGCGCCCGGCCGAGTCGGCCACGATCAAGGTGCGGCCCGCGAAGGTGCCGAGGAACTGCTTCAGTGCCGCGGCCGGATCGGCTGCGTGGAGGTCGAACCTGAGCGGGGGCGGCGGGTCGCTCTCGAAGTTGGTCACGGCGACGGGGCTTGCCAGTGGCTCGGCCTTGACGGCGCTGGCAGACACGAGCCCGAACTTGCCGCCGAGCGTCGCGAGTTCCGCCGGCGGTGCGAACAGCTCGGCCGGCGGCAGCAGGGGGCGTTCGATGTCGTGCCGGCGCTGCTCGTAGCGCTCCTCGATGCCGGCCCAGGCCGCTCCGGCCGCGGCGTCGATGCCGGCGACATCGACCAGGGTCGTGGTCGGCGGCAGGTAGTCGAACAGGGTGGCGACGTCCTCGAAGAACAGCGGCAGCCAGTACTCGATGCCGGCCGGCGCGACCCCTTCGCTCACGAACCGGTACACGGAGGAGCGCATCGGGTCGCCCTCGAAGCGGGTCCGCCAGCGCTGGCGAAAGCCCTTGACGGCCTCGGGCGTGGTCGGGAACTCGCGTGCCGGCAACAGGCGCAGCTGCTCGAGCGGTTCGCCGGAGCGCTGGGTCTCCGGGTCGAAGTGACGGATCGTCTCGATCTCGTCGTCGAACAGGTCGAGCCGGAAGGGGACCGCGGAGCCCATCGGAAACAGGTCGACGATGGAGCCGCGCACCGCGAACTCGCCGTGCGCCATCACCTGGCCGACATGGGCGTAGCCCGCCTCGGTCAAGCGGCTGCGGAAGGCGTCGAGCGCGATACGCTGGCCGCGTGCCAGCGAAAAGCTGTGCGCGTCCACGTAACGGCGCGGCGCCAGCCGCTGCATCAGGGTCTCGAGCGC
>CAZXAS010000250.1:0-3180 GCA_964638185.1 uncultured Steroidobacteraceae bacterium
GCAAGTCGCTCGAACATGTCTGCAAGCGACGCCCCGATGGAACACCTCGCAAGCCGTAACTGTCCGCGAGTCCCCGTTCTATCGCATCACGGCGATGTCGACGATCCTTGCATGCATCGCGATGCGCAGCAAGGAGTGGGATCGATGGAGGAAGTACTCAGGACGGCGGACTCGACGCCGGTCGAGCCGGCCTTGCGAAGGCGGGTCGACCCGAGAACGGGCAAGGAGATGGTGTGCCATCCGAGTTCATTCTGGGAGGAGCACGAGCGTCAGCGCGCTGCGAGCGGCCTGTCCATTGGGCAGTACTGCGAGCGGCATGGCCTGGCACTGTCGACGCTGCGGCGCTGGAGCGCGAAGCTGCAAGGACGGGAGGCCAGGCTTACGCCCAGGCCGACGCGTGAGGTGAAGGCCGCAACCAGTCCGACCGGGTTCCTGTCGGTGCCGATCGTGCCCGCGCACGACGATCGTGGCGCCAGCGAGAGCGCGCCCGATGCACGCCCTGCAATCGAGGTGCTCACGCGCAGCGGCGCGCGGGTGCGCCTGTTCGGCCAGGCCGCTGATGACGCGATCCGGGCCGTGATGGCCGAGCTCGCCGGTGCGCGATGATCCTGTCGTCGGCGATTCGCGCCTACGTGTGCGCCGAGCCGATCGACATGCGCAAGTCGATCGACGCGCTGGCCGCGCTGGTGCGCCCGATGCTCGGGCAGGACCCGTTCTCGGGCCAGGTGTTCGTGTTCGTCGGCCGGCGGCGCGACCGCGTCAAGTGCCTGCTGTGGGATCGCACCGGGTTCTGGTGCCTGTACAAGCGCATCGAACGCGGCCGTCTTCCCGACCCGCAGGCGATCGCCCGGCGCGGCATCGCGATGGGCGAGCTCGGCGCGTGGCTCGAAGGCATCGACACGCAGCACGCCCGCTCACTGTCAGAGGTGAAGGCGCGCCTTGTCGGGTGAGGCAGCACTGGTGCGTCGAGCGTCATTGCAGTACAACGTACCCGGCAAGGACCTTCGCACCGCACAGGGGCTGAGATACGATTCACGGCATGCCTGCCGCGCTGCCCGACCGCTCCTTGCTGCCCGATGATGTCGAGGCACTGAAGGACCTGCTGATCGAGACGGCGCAACGCGCGCGCATCGCCGCGCAGGATGCGCGCAGCGCGATCGAACGGCTCGAGCTGCAGCTGGTGACGCTGCGCCGCACGGTCTTCGGCATCCGTTCCGAGCGCGTCACGGGCCAGGCCGATCTGTTCGAGCAGAAGGTGGCCCTGCCGCTGCCGGCGCAGAACAACATCACCGTCAGCTACGAGCGTCGCCGCCGCGCAGGCGGCCGGCCCGCGCTGCCGGCCGATCTGCCGCGCGTTCGCATCGAGTACGAGCTCTCGCAGGCCGAACGCGCGCAGTTCGCCCGCGTGCAGCCCATCGGTGAGGAGACCAGCGAGACGCTGGAGTTCACCCCCGCGCGCCTGGTCGTTCTGGAGCACGCCCGGCTGAAGTACCGCTGCGAGGACGCCGACGGCACGAGCACGATCCGCACCGCCACCGCGCACCCGTCGCCCCTGGCGCGATCGAACGCCGGACCGGGGCTGCTCGCCCACGTCATCGTCTCCAAGTACGGCGACGGCCTGCCGCTGGCGCGCCAGGAGCGGATGTTCGCCCGCCACGGTGCGCTGCTCTCGCGCAAGACGCTGTGCGACTGGGTGCTGGCCGCCTGCGAGTTGCTGGGACGGCTGCGCGCACCGCTGCACCAGCACATCCTGGGCGCTCCGGTGGTGTTCAGTGACGACACGACGCTGAAGCTGCGCACCGAGCAAGCCCGGGGGCGCAGCGTGACGGCGCGCCTGTGGGCCTACGTCAGCGCCGGCTCGCAGCGCGAGGACGCCGGCGCCTGGGTCGACTACCCCCGGGCGGTGCTCTACGAGTTCACCGAGGATCGGCGCGGCGAGCATCCGCGGCGCTTCCTCGCGCGCTACCGCGGCTACCTGCAGGCTGACGACTACGCGGGCTACCACGGGTTGTTTCGCAGCGGGCGGGTCTATCACGCTGCCTGCTGGGCGCATGCCCGGCGAGGCTTCTTCGACATCGCCCGCAGGGACGCAACGCCGGGGCTGGCGCAGCAGGCGCTGGACTGGATCGGGGGAATCTACCGCATCGAGCGCGAGATCCGGGGACGCCCGCCCGACGAGCGAAGACGCGAGCGGCAGGAACGTACCCGCCCGCTGCTGGCTCGATTCCGGCGCTGGCTCACCGGCATCGAACCTGACCTGCTGCCCAGGGGGCCGATGGCGATCGCCGTGCGCTACGTGCTGTCGAACTGGCGCGCGCTGCTGCGCTTTACCCGTGTCGGGATGCTCGAGGCCGACTCGAATCTGGTCGAGCGCTGCATGCGCCCGGTGGCCGTCGGGCGCAAGGCATGGCTGTTCGCCGGATCGAAGCGCGGCGGCGAGGCGGCCGCCACGGCCCTGAGCCTGATCGAGAGCTGCAAGCTCAACGGCATCGAGCCCTACGCCTACCTGCGCGACGTGCTGGCGCGCATCGGCGGGCATCGCACCGATCGGCTCGCCGAGCTGCTGCCGTTTTGCTGGACGCCGCTGCCGGCATCGCAGCCGGCGTAGGCATCGATGGTGCGCGCGCGGCGCAAGGGCGCCCTCAAGCCCTGGATCGGCACGAAGATATCGCGCACGATCGTCGAGTTCGGCCAGCCGCTGCTCGAGCAGTTGCCCCCCAGGCCTTCCCGGGAACTGTGCGAGCAGACCTTCGAGCTGGTCATCCTGATCTGGAACGCGCACGTCGCCGCGCGCTTCTGGAATCAGCCGCAGCACCTCGCTGCTGTGCGCGACACGATCCGCGAGGCGCTCGCCGAAGGGGTTCTGCCGGTCGATGCGCTCGACGCGTTCGAGACGCTCGGCGCGCGGCGCCAGCAGCCGCCCTTCGTCGACGATCCTCGTGCCGTCGGGAACTGGGCGTTGCGCGAGACGGCAACGGGGAAGTGGAACCTGCGCTGCGATGCGCGCCTGCCGCCGTCGTAGCGCGTTGCATCTCGCCGCGGCGATGTCGACACTCGAAGTCCGCATCCGCACACTGTAGGTCGATCAGCGGTGCCGGGGATGACGGGGATTCCCGGACAATTACCGCAAGCCAGAGCGCGGATCGCAAAACCATTACTCACTTGATCACCAACAGGCCA
>CAZXAS010000251.1:0-3156 GCA_964638185.1 uncultured Steroidobacteraceae bacterium
TCCTGGATGCCGATGCCGAGGAAGCTCAGGAAGCTCTCGATCAGGATCATCTGCGGGATCATCAGCGTCGCATAGACCACGACCGGGCCGAGCAGGTTGGGCACGACGTGCCGGCGGATGATGCGGGCCGGGCCGGCGCCCGCCGCGATTGCCGCCTCCACGAAGCCCTGGTGGCGCAGGCCGAGCGCCTGCCCGCGCACCACACGGGCCATGGTGAGCCAGCCGGTCGCGCCGATGGCGACGAGCAGCGTCGCGGGACTGCGGTCGAACACGACGGTGAGGATGATGACGATGAACACCGCCGGGAGCGCGTACATGACGTCGACGACGCGCATCATGAGCGCGTCGGTGCGCCCGCCGAGGTAGCCGGCCGTCGCGCCCCAGGTCACGCCGATCAGGAGGCTGACCAGCGTCGCGAAGAGGGCGATGGCGAGCGAGACACGCACCCCGTGCAGGGTGCGGACGAACAGGTCGCGGCCCAGGCGATCGGTGCCGAGCCAATGGCCCGACTCGATGTCCGGCGCGACCGCCATCATCGCCCAGTCGATTTCTTCCGGGCTGAAGCGACTCAACGACGGCCCGGCCATGGCGGCGACCACCAGCACGGCGAGCAGCACCGCGCTCGCCACGGCGGCCCGGTTCGCGGCCAGTCGCGCCAGCGCGTCGGACCAGAGATGGCGCTTCACGGGCGACGCCCGTATGCCGCTCGCGCCCGCGGGTCGAGCCAGGCGTAGGCGATGTCGACCAGCAGGTTGAGCGCGATCATGATCGCGGCGTAGACGACGACCATGCCCATGACCAGCGTGTAGTCGCGGTTCAGGGCGCCCTGCACCAGGTAGCGGCCGAGTCCGGGCAGTCCGAAGATGGTCTCGACCACCAGCGACCCGGTGAGCACCGCGGCCGTTGCGGGCCCGAGGTAGCTGATCACCGGAGCAAGCGCGGCAGGCAGTGCATGGCGCAGGACCAGGCGTCCGGGCGGCACGCCGCGCGCGCGCGCCGCACGCAGCCAAGGCGCGCGCAGGGCCTCGAGCATGCTGCCGCGGGTGAGCCTCGCGACATAGGCCACCACCGGCAGGGCGAGCGTGGTCGCCGGCAGGACCATGTCGGCGAGCCGCCCCGGCTCCCAGCCGGCGACCGGAAGCCAGCCGAGGTAGATGCCGAAGACCAGCGCCGAGAGGGGCGCCACCACGAACACCGGCACGGCGATGCCGAGCACCGCGAGCGCCATGACCACGTGGTCGGTGATGCGATTGTGCCTGAGCGCCGCCAGTATCCCGAGCGGGATGCCGAGCGCGACCGCGAGCAGCATGGCGAGCGCGCCGAGCTCAAGGCTCACCGGCAGACCGGTCGCGATCAGCTCGCTGACCGTGAAGTCCTTGAACTTGAATGAGGGGCCGAAGTCCCCCTGGACCACGCCCGCGAGGTAGCGACCGAGTTGCACGTAAAGCGGCTGGTCGAGCCCGTAGGCACGCTCGAGGTTCGCCTTGATCTCGGGCGGCAGCGCCTGCTCTTCGTCGAAGGGCCCGCCGGGGGCGAGCCGGGTCAGCAGGAATGCCAGGACGATGATGACCGCGAGCGTCGGGATCGCGCCGAGCAGGCGCCTGGCGACGTAGGCGATCACCCGCTCATCCCCTCAATGCGCCGGCCGCTCCGGCGTCCGCACCAGCATGGCGGCGATGAACGCGACCGCGATCAGCGCACTCATGATGGCGAAGCCGACCTGGTAGCTGCCGGTGGCGTCGAAGGTAGCGCCGGTGATCCACGGGCCGATGGCGCCGCCGGTCGCATCGAGGACCGTGATGGCACCCAGGATGCGGCCGAGCGACTTCGCACCGAACACGTCCGCGACCAGCGCCTGCAGCATGGTGTAGTTGCCGCCCCAGCCGAGACCGAACAGCCACAGCGCCGGCCACACCAGCGCGGCATCGAGCGTCGTCAGCATCAGCGCGCCGGCCAGCATCAGGCCCAGGCACAGGGCGAAGACGACCTTGCGCGGCAGCAGTTCGGACAACGCACCGGCACCGAGCTTGCCGACGAGTCCCATGACGAACAGCGGGAAGAACGCCTGTGCGGCGCCGGCCGGGTCGTAGCCTAGGTCCTGCATGTGCAGGAACAGGTTCCCGGACAGGCCGAGGATCGCGTAGAAGGTGCTGAATGCCGCCGTGGCAATCAGCCAGAAGTTGAGCGAGCGGATCGCGGCCCCGAACTCGTAGCCGCCCTGCCCGCCGCCGGTCGCGCGTGACGCTGCACCGCCCAGCGGCTCGAGCCCGATCCGGTCCGGCCACTCCTTGAGCGCAAACCAGATCACGGGCAGCAGGGCCAGCGGCACGATGGCGATCATGGCGAAGGCATCGCGCCAGCCGTGCTGGCCGATGATCCAGGTATTGAGCTGGGGGATGAGCGCGTTGCCGAGGCTGGTGCCCGAGAGCATCAGGCCGAGGGCGAGGCCACGGCGCGACACGAACCAGCGCGACACGATGGTGACGCACACGACGAGCCCGGCGCCCGCGAGCGCCGCGCCCATGGCGAAGCGCAGCAGGTAGACGTCGCCGATCGTGTCGATGCCGGAGGCGCCGTAGAGCGCGAGCGCGAGGATGATGGCACCGGCGGCCATCGCCGGACGAACGCCGAACCGGTCGGCAACCCAGCCGCCGACCGGCGCAAGCGCTGCCGCGGTCAGCAGTTGCACCGTGTCGCCGAGCTTCAGGGCGCCGCGCGAGACATCGAGCGCCTCGAGCAGGTGGCGATCGAACACGTTGAACCCGGCGAGCGTGAGTGCGTTGGTGATCCAGATCACCACGAACGCGGGCAGGACGATGCCCCACCAGCCATAGAACCGCCAACCTGCCTGAGCGCGCATGTTCTCCCCAGTTCATCGCAAAAAAAAGCGGCTTGTTAACAAGCCGCTCTTGTCACGCATCCGCGTGCCACGAGGGCAAGCTGCGGATGCTCCCCTCTCCCCCCGCATTGTCTTGTCGTTATCCGCGGAGCAATCCCCCTCGTCCCCACATCGCCTCGGCGACGGTCGCAAACTATCCCGCCACTCGGCAGCCGGCAACCCTTTTCGTTCCTGCAACGCAAAAGCCCACGGTTGCCGATCAGCGTGCGTCGACCTGGATCAGGCTCACCGCGATGCCATCGGGATCGAGAAACAAC
>CAZXAS010000252.1:0-3146 GCA_964638185.1 uncultured Steroidobacteraceae bacterium
CCGGCATCGTTGACGTCGTCGTCATCGGTGCCGGTCATTCCGGCCTGGCGATGAGCCACGCTCTCGCGGCGCGCTCGATCGAGCACGTGGTGCTCGAGCGCGGCGAGGTCGCCAATTCCTGGCGCACGGAGCGCTGGGACTCGCTGCGCCTGTTGACACCGAACTGGATGAGCCGGCTGCCCGGCCATCGTTACCGGGGCGACGATCTGGACGGCTACATGAGCGTCGGCGAGGTGGTCGACTTCGTGTCCGGCTACGCGGCGATGAATCGGGCACCGGTAGTCACCCACACGACTGTCACCGATGTCGAACCGGCTGCCGAAGGCTACCGGGTCGCGACGAATCGCGGCGACTGGCTGTGCAGAGCGTTGGTGCTCGCCACCGGCGCGTTCAACCTGCCCGTGGTGCCGCGGGTGGCCGAGAGCGTGCCGGCCAGCGTCGCGCAGGTCACCGCCCAGGCCTATCGCAACCCCGGGCAGCTCGACGACGGCGGCGTGCTGGTGGTCGGCGCGTCAGCCACCGGTCTGCAGCTTGCCCAGGAGATCCAGCGCAGTGGCCGGCAGGTGACGCTCGCGGTCGGCGAGCACGTGCGCATGCCGCGCATGTACCGGGGCCGCGACGTGCAGTGGTGGATGCTGGCCTCCGGCGTCCTCGACCAGCGCATCGAGGACACGGACGACCCGGCGCGCGCGCGACGCGTGCCGTCGCCGCAGCTCGTCGGCACGCCCGAGCGCGCGACCCTCGACCTGAACAGGCTGCAGGAGCTGGGCGTGCAGGTCGTCGGCCGCCTGGCTGGCATCCGCGATGGCCGGGCGCAGTTCTCGGGCTCGCTCAACAACGTCTGCGCGCTGGCGGACCTGAAGATGAACCGGCTGCTCGCCCTGTTCGACGAGTGGGCGGAGCAGAACGGACTGGGCGCCGAGTTCGGCCCTCCCGAGCGTCTTGCGGCGACCCGCATTGGCGCTGGACCGGGGTCGACGCTCGAATTCGGCCGCGACCTGAGCACGATCGTCTGGGCCACCGGCTTTCGGCCCGACTACTCGTGGCTGAAGCTGCCGGTGTTCGACCGTCGTGGCCAGCTTCGGCACGAGGGCGGCGTGGTCGATGCGCCGGGGCTCTACGTGCTGGGCCTGCCTTACCTCCGCCGGCGCAAGTCGAGCTTCATCCATGGCGCCGAGGACGACGTGCGCGAACTCGGCGTCCACCTGGGGCAGTACCTGGATCGTACCGCCAGGTTGCAGGTGGCCGGCATCGCTGTCTGAAGGTCTTCCGGCCGCGGTCGAGCCGCGGCGGCGCGCCTTGGCTGCGCCCGGATGCCGTGCAGCACGCTAGCCCGCGGCGAGCGTCATCACGCCGAGATAGCGGCTCTCGTCGTCGAGATCGAACTGCAGCGTGGCAGACCCGTCAGCCGCGGTGGCGTCCAGCCGATATCCATGGGTTCCCGGTGCGAGACTGTCGATCTTGAACTCGCCGAAGGTGTCGGTCATGGTGCGGGCGACCTCAAGGCCATGCTGCCTGAGCACGACCTCGACGCCCGCGGCACATTCTTCGACGCCGGCTGCCTGCCTGACCACGGTCGCGCCGATGAAGCACCGCGTCATCAGGTGCAGGTTCCTGTAGTACACGCGCGGCCGTGTCTCGAGCTCCGGCTTCAGCACCTGCAGGCCTTCCTCCGCTTGCAGCCGCTGCATCTCGTCGTCCTCGACCTTGACCGTGCGGTAGACGTCCATCGGGCAGCACTGCTCGCCCCGCACGCGGGTCCATCCCTGGTCGAGCAACTGGGCATCGAAGGGCCAGGCCTGCGGAAGCTGCCGCTCCTCGTTCCAGTGCACGGCTCCGTAGGGGCAGGCATCCACGATCTGCCGCTGGCCCTTTGCCTTCTCCGGATCGATGATCACGATGCCGTCGGCACGCTTGCGAACGGCGCCGTTCGTCGCGGCGTCGATGCACGGCGCGGCATCGCAGTGATTGCACATCACGGGCATGAAGCGCGCTTCGAGCAGCGGGTAGGCGCCGCGCTCCTTGCGCTGGATGTCGAGCCAGTTGTGTCCGCGCGCGGGTTGCGCGGCCGACACGCCCGGGAAGTCGTTGCCGACGTACTCGTCCTTGACCGCCAGGAAGCACAGGCGGCAGTTGTCGCAGCGCGCGACGTCGACGATCAGGTTCCACTTGCTCGCCATCACACTGCCTCCGCCGGTTGCCAGGTGTCGACGCCGGTCCACTTTTCGACCTGCACCAGGGTGGTGTTGGGCTTCATGCCGTGGGCCTTGCTGCTGATCGGCTTGCTGGTGTTGAGCAGGTTCACGCAACCGCCCAGGTCGGTGGAGCGCCCGGGCTCGCCCATCGGGCGGTACTGCGCCGAGCCGGTATAGGCACTGACGACCCCGGGCTGGATGCGACCCGTCACCTGGGCGGCACAGACCACGGAGGCACGATGGTTCCACAGGCGGATGAGGTCGCTGTCCTCGATGCCGCGCGCCGCGGCATCCTGCGGATTGATCCGCGCCACGAGGTAGTGGTGGCCATCCTTCTGGATGCGATGCTCACGGATGTCCCAGACACTGCTGCTTTCGTCGTCGCCCATGACGTGGAAGGCGTAGCGCGTGTGCCCCGTCAGCAGCTTCAGCGGGAAGCCCGCCAGCTCGGGGTTGCGCGACGGGTCCTCGCAGGTCGGCATGTAGCGATTGAGCGGCGGCCGGTCCGGATCGTCGATGCGCTCGAGTGTCGAGGCCACGAATTCGAACTTCCCGGACGGCGTCTGCAGGCCCTCGAGGTAGCCGCCGACGTAATCGGACGGCAGCGGATAGGGCTCCGGCGTGTCCTTCTTGCGGCCTTCGTAGTACCAGCGGTTTGCCGTCGGTGCACGGCCGGCTTCGGATTCGGGCGGCACCACGAAGTAGCCCTTCTTGAGGAACTGCCGCCAGGAGATGTGCCTGGAGATGTCGGACGAGTCGAACACGCGCTTGCACCAGTCGAGCTCGGTGGTGCCGCCCTCGGAGTAGACCGCGCCGAGGCCGAGACGCTCGGCGACCGCCAGGAAGATCTCGTAGTCGGACTTCGACTCGCCCAGCGGCTCGATGCACTTGTGCTGCAGCGATATCACGCGGTGGTTGTTCATCGAGTACATGTGGTGCACGTAGCCGGCC
>CAZXAS010000253.1:0-3125 GCA_964638185.1 uncultured Steroidobacteraceae bacterium
CCGCGGCCTTCGACCTCGACCATGCAGATGCGGCAGTTGCCGGGTACCGACAGGTGCGGGTGCCAGCAGAAGTGCGGGATGTCGATGCCGGCGGCGCGCGCCGCCTGCATGACCGTCTGGTCGTCGCCGGCCTCGACGGCCCGGCCGTCTATGAAGATCTGAGGCATTCGAGGTTCCCGTCGTACTTCGAGCGCTTGTGCTCGATGCAGTACTCGAACTCGTCGCGGAAGCGGTCGAGCATCGCGATGGTCGCGTAGCCGGCGGCGTCGCCGAGCCCGCAGATCGTGGTCCCGTCGTTGGCTTTCGAGATGGCGCGCAGCAGGTCGAGGTCCTCGGGCCGGCCCTGGCCCGCGAGCATCCGGTCGATGATCCGGTGCAGCCAGCCCATGCCTTCGCGGCACGGGGTGCACTGGCCGCAGGACTCGTGGTGGTAGAAGCGCAGCATCACCTGCAGCAGGCGCACCATGCAGGTTCCCTCGGCAATGACGATCATGCCGCCGGAGCCCAGCGAGCTGCCTGCCTGCCACAGCACGTCGTGGTCGAGCAGCAGCGTCTCGACGTCGTGTGGCGTCAGCACCTTGGCATCCGCGCCGGTCAGAACCTGCGAGGAGATGCCGCCCGGAATCAGGGCCTTTAGCCTGCGGCCGCAGCTGACGCCGCCACAGTCCTCGTGCAGGAACTTGGCCCAGGGGTAGCCGAGTTCCACCTCGTAGACACCCGGACGCGCGATGTGGCCGGAAATCGAGATCAGCCGCGTGCCGGGGCTGTTCGGCGTGCCGATCTCCCGAAACGCAGCGGCACCGTGGCCGATGATCCAGGCCAGGTTCGACAGCGTCTCGACATTGTTCACGACGGTCGGGCGCTGATACAGGCCCTTGACCGTCAGTCGCGGCGGGCGATTGCGCGGGTAGCCGCGGCTGCCCTCGATCGAGCTCAGCAGCGAGGAGGCCTCGCCGCAGACGTACGCCCCAGCGCCGCGGAACACGAACACGTCGCAGGCGAAGCCGCTGCCGAGGATGTTCTCGCCGAAGTAACCGGCCGCGTAGGCTTCCTCGACCGCCGCCGCGATGCGCCGCCAGGGGATGTCGAACTCGCCGCGGATGTAGATGAAGCTGTGGCGGACGCCGAGCGCATAGGACGCGATCAGCATCGACTCGAGCAGCAGGTGCGGGGCGTGCTCCAGCACCCAGCGGTCCTTGAAGGTGCCGGGCTCGCCCTCGTCGGCATTGGCCACGAGATAGTGCGGCTGGCCGTCGAAGGGATCGATCACCTGCCATTTGCGGCCGGCCGGGAACGCCGCGCCGCCACGGCCCTGCAGGCCGGAATCGACGATCTCCTGGGTCACCTCGCCGGGCTTCATCCCGCCGAGCGCGCGGGCGAGCGCGCGGTAGCCGCCGCGCGCGAGATAGGCCTCGAGCGTGTGCGAGGTCGGCGTGACCTCGAAGTCCATGATGATCCTGCGCCCGGTCATGTGCGTTCGAGCTCCGCCACGAGTGCTTCGAGCGACTCCGGGTCGAGCAGCTCGTGGTAGCGCTCGTTCACCATCACCACGGGCGCCGTGCCGCAGGAACCGAGGCACTCCACCGTGGACAGCGTGAACCGGCCGTCGGGCGTGGTCTGCCCGGGCTGGACGCCGAGCCGGGTGCCGAGCTGGGCGACGAGCCGCTCGGCGCCCCGCATGGAGCAGGTCACGTTGTGGCATACCTGCAGGTGCCAGCGGCCGATCGGCTTGCGGCGCAGCATGGTGTAGAAGCTCAGCACCTCCTCGACCTGGATGCGCGGCACGCCGAGGTAGTCCACCAGCCCGTCGATGTCGCTGTCGGCCACGTAGCCGCGGTCCTCCTGGATGCGCCGCAGGCAGGGCAGCATCAGCGTGGCGTCCTGGCCGGGCGGCAGCCGCTCCTTCAGCTTCTCGAACTCGGGAATGAGGTGCTTCACCTGTCGCACTCCCCGCCGATCATGTTGATGGAGCCGAAGGTCGGGATGATGTCGGCGAGCTGGTAGCCCTCGAGCAGGCGGTGCAGGCCGCCCATGTGCACGAAGCTCGGGCTCCTGACGTGCACCTTCCAGGGCGTGCCGGTTCCGTCGCTGACGACGTAGAAGCCGAGCTCGCCGTTCGCGGACTCGTGGGCCGTGTAGGCCTCTCCGGCGGGCACCTGCGGACCCTCCATCACGAGCTTGAAGTGATTGATGAGCGACTCGATCTCCGTGTAGACGAGCTTCTTGTCCGGCAGCGTGCAGCGCCGGTCGTCGACGCTGACCGGGCCGGCCGGCAGCATGTCGACGAGCTGGCGGATCATGTGGACGGACTCGTCCATCTCGCGCATGCGCACGTAGTACCGGTCGTAGTTGTCGCCCTTGATGCCGACCGGGACCGCGAAGTCGAGCTCGGCATAGGCGAGGTAGGGCGTGTCCTTGCGCAGGTCGCGCGGCACGCCGGTCGAGCGCAGCACCGGTCCGGTGAATCCCCAGTTGACGGCCTCCTCGGGCGAAATCGCGCCGATGTCGCGGGTCCGGTCGATGAAGATGCGATTGCGGTCCATCAGGCCGTGGACGCGGCCCGTGAAGACCTCGTACTCGTCGAGGATCTGGTCGAGCCGCTCGAGCCATCCCGCCGGAATGTCGTTGGCCAGCCCCCCAATGCGGCCGTACGAGTAGGTGACGCGCGCACCGGTCAGCGCGGCGAGGTGCTCGTAGATGTAGTCGCGGATCGTGACCAGGTACAGGAACGCGGTCATCGCGCCGAGCTCCATGAGCGAGGCGGCGATACAGGTGAGGTGGTCTGCGATGCGTGAATACTCGGACAGCAGCGTTCGCAGGTAACGGCAGCGCGGCGTGATCTCGATGCCCATCAGGGTCTCGACCGCCTCGCAGTAGGCGAAGTTGTTGATCAGGGCCGAGCAGTAGTTCAGCCGGTCGACATAGGGAATGAGGTTGTGCCAGGTGTGCGACTCGCATTCCTTCTCGAAGCCGCGATGCAGGTAGCCGCAGTGGACGTCGACGCGCGTGACCTTCTCACCATCGAGCGCGGCGATCACCTGGATCGTGCCGTGGGTCGCTGGATGCGATGGCCCGATGCTGACCACCACGCTGCCGTCCGACGCGTCGAAGGCGGGCCGGATGGG
>CAZXAS010000254.1:0-1596 GCA_964638185.1 uncultured Steroidobacteraceae bacterium
TCCTTGGCTCAGAGGATGTAGCGGCTGAGGTCCTCGTCCTTCGCGAGCTCGCCCAGGTTGGCCTCGACGAAAGAGGCGTCCACCTCGACGCTACGGCCACCCTGGTCGGCCGCGGCGAAGGACACCTGCTCGAGCAGGCGCTCCATGACCGTGTGCAGGCGCCGCGCGCCGATGTTCTCGGTACGCTCGTTGACCGAGAAGGCAACTTCCGCGATGCGGCGGATGCCGTCGGGGGCGAAGGAGACCTTGACCCCCTCGGTCTCGAGCAGCGCCGCGTACTGGGTGCACAGCGACGCGTCCGGCTCGGTCAGGATGCGCTCGAAGTCGCCCACCCCGAGCGAATCGAGCTCGACGCGGATCGGAAACCGGCCCTGCAGCTCCGGGATCAGGTCGGAGGGCTTCGACATGTGGAAGGCGCCGGAGGCGATGAACAGGATGTGGTCGGTCCTGACCATGCCGTACTTGGTGCTGACGGTGCATCCCTCGACGAGCGGCAGCAGGTCGCGCTGCACGCCCTCGCGCGAGACGTCCGCGCCCACCGTCTCCCCGCGCTTGCAGACCTTGTCGAGCTCGTCGAGGAAGACGATGCCGTTCTGCTCCGCGTTCACCAGCGCACGGGCACGCAGTTCCTCCTCGTTCACCATCCGGCCCGCTTCCTCCTCGGTCATGGCCTTGAGCGCCTCGCGCACCTTCATCCGGCGCGCGCGGGTGCGCTGCCCGCCGAGGTTCTGGAACATCTGCTGCAGCTGCTGGGTCATCTCCTCCATGCCCGGGGCCGACATGATCTCGAGCCCGGGCGGGACGGCGCGCAGCTCGACCTCGATGTCGCGCTCGTCGAGTTGCCCCTCGCGCAGCATCTTGCGGAACTTCTGCCGCGTGTCCGCGTCGCGCGGCGCGGCGTCCGGCTGGACCGCGCTGCCCGCAGGGCGGGGCAGCAGCGCGTCGAGGATGCGTTCCTCGGCCGCGTCCGCGGCGCGGTGGCGGACCTTGGCGGTCTCCTCCTCGCGGGTGAGCTTCACCGCCACGTCGACGAGATCCTTGACGATGGAGTCGACCTCGCGGCCGACATAGCCGACCTCGGTGAACTTGGTCGCCTCGACCTTGACGAACGGGGCATGCGCGAGGCGCGCGAGGCGACGCGCGATCTCCGTCTTGCCGACGCCGGTCGGGCCGATCATGAGGATGTTCTTCGGGGTGATTTCCTGGCGCAGGGGCTCCGCGACCTGCATGCGCCGCCAGCGGTTCCTGAGCGCGACCGCGACCGCGCGCTTGGCGTCCGACTGGCCGACGATGTGCTTGTCGAGTTCCTCGACGATCTCACGGGGCGTCATGCTGCTCATTGCGGATCCCGTTGTCAGGCGGCGTGGCCGCCCACGGTCGAGGCGAGCTCGTCGACGACGAGGTTGCGGTTGGTATAGATGCAGATGTCGGCGGCGATGCCGAGCGACCGTTCCACGATGTCGCGCGCCGGCAGGTCCGTGTTCTCGACCAGCGCGCGGGCGGCCGCCTGCGCGAATGGCCCGCCGGAGCCGACCGCCATGATGTCGTCCTGCGGCTCGATCACGTCGCCGTTGCCGGAGATGATGAGCGAGGCGT
>CAZXAS010000254.1:1696-3115 GCA_964638185.1 uncultured Steroidobacteraceae bacterium
GCGACGGTGGCGCCGCGGCGCACGGACAGGATGGTGGTCCCGTGGGGGTTGAAGCTCGGCTCGGCCATGGAGAGGTCCTACTTGCGCCGTCGGGCGCGGGGATGCGCCTGGTCGTAGATGCGGGCCAGGTGCTGGAAATCAAGGTGCGTGTACACCTGCGTGGTACTGATGTCCGAGTGGCCCAGCAGTTCCTGCACGCCGCGCAGGTCGTGGCTCGACTCCAGCAGGTGGGTGGCGAAGGAATGGCGGAACAGGTGCGGGTGCACCTTGACGTCGATGCCGCGCGCGCGCGCCGCGCGGTCGATCCTGAGCTGCACCGCGCGGACCCCGAGTCGCCGCCCGCCGTGGCCGACGAAGATCGCCGTCTCGTCCGGCTTCGCCAGTGCCGCGCGGTCCCTGAGCCACGACTGCAGCGCGGCGACCGCCTTCCTGCCCACCGGGACGATGCGCGTCTTGGAGCCCTTGCCCAGCACGCGCACGGTGCGATCGCCAAGGTCGATGTCGGTGAGGTCGAGACCGACCAGCTCGGCGAGGCGCAGGCCCGAGCTGTACAGGAGCTCCATCATCGCGTGGTCGCGGCGCGCCAGCGGGTCGTCGGCGGGGGCGCCGAGCAGGTGCGTCATGCGATCCGTGTCGAGCGTCCCGGGCAGGCGCTTCGGCGCCCTGGGAGCGCGGATGCCGTCCGCAGGGTTCGCTTTCACCACGCCTTCGCGGGTCAGGAACGAATAGAAGCTGCGGATCGCCGACAGCCGCCGCTGGATGCTGCGCGGGCCGAGCCCGTCGCGATGCTCGCGCGCGGCGAAGCTGCGCACGTGGAAGTTGTCGACGCGGTCCCAGCCGGCGATCTCCTCGCGCTCACAGAAGCTCGAGAATGCGGCGAGGTCGCGGCGGTAGGCAGCCTCCGTATGCGGCGACAGCCGGCGCTCGCTGCCGAGGTGGGAGAACCAGCGCCCGACCCAGGCCGCCGCCGCCGCGTCCATCAGCCGGCGGCGAGGGCGGCGGCGATCAGTTCGCCGATGCGGGCGAGGAACTCGGTGCTCATGGTGGGGTTGAAGCGGTGCGCATCGGCGGCGCCACAGGCGAGGAGGCCGAGGCTGCCACCGGGGCCGATCGGCACCAGCGCCACCGAGCCGACGTCGACCACGCCCGCGCCGAACAGGAAGTCCCGCTGCGTATCCCGCACCTGGCCGCAACGCGGCTTGTTGGCGGCGAACAGCGATTCGAAGGTGCGGATCTCCGCCTGCTCGCGGCTGGCGAGACGGATGAAGGGCGACTCGCGCGCGGCGAGCGCCGCGTCCTCGCGAAACAGGACCAGCACCGCGCGCTGGACGTCGAAGTCCTCCCGCAACGAGGCTTCCACCGCGTCCACCACCATGCCGATGCCGCGCGCGTGCACCAGGCGCGTGGTCAGGCGGTGGA
>CAZXAS010000255.1:0-3093 GCA_964638185.1 uncultured Steroidobacteraceae bacterium
ACCCCGATTCCATGAAGATCGTCCGCGGCCTCGTCAATGCGCGTCCGTCCCAGCGTGGCTGCGTCCTCACCATCGGCAATTTCGATGGCATGCACGTGGGGCACGAGGCGATCATCGATCTCTTGGCCGTGCGCGGTCGCGAGCACGGGCTGCCGACGGCGGCGCTGACTTTCGAGCCGAACCCGCGCGAGTTCTTCGACCCGCAGAATGCCCCGGCGCGGCTGATGCGCCTGCGGGACAAGGCTGCCCGACTCGCCGAACTCGGCCTCGACCGGCTGGTGCTGCTGCGTTTCGACGAGCGGCTGCGCTCCTGGGACGGTCAGGCATTCATCGACCGGGTGCTGGTCGAGTCGCTCGGTGTCCGTTACGTCGTGATCGGCAGCGGCTTCCGCTTCGGCCGCGGGCGCAGTGGCTCGGTCGACCTGCTGCGCGAGGCAGGGCGACGCCAGGGATTCGGTGTCGACGAGGTTGGCGCCGTCATGGTCGACGGCGAGCGCGTCAGTTCGACCCGGGTGCGGGCCGCGCTGGCTGCGGGCGACCTCGGTGAGGTCCGGCGCCTGCTCGGTCGGGACTACCGCATGACGGGCCGGGTCGTGGGTGGCCGCAGGCTGGGGCGCACGCTCGGCTACGCCACGGCAAACCTGAGGCTGCACCGCCGCGTGGTACCGCTGTCGGGCGTATTCGCCGTACGGGTGAGCGGTATCGATGCCCGGCCGCTGCCCGCGGTCGCATCGGTCGGCACCCGGCCCACCCTGGGCGGTGGCGAGCACCTGCTGGAGGTGCACGTCTTCGACTGGGAAGGGGACCTGTACGGGCGCTACCTGGCCGTCGACTTCGTCGAGCGGCTGCGCGAGGAACGGCACTTCCCGGACCTCGACGCGCTGGTGGAGCGCATGCACCTGGACGCCGGCGAGGCGCGACGGATCCTGGCGGCCGGCTGACGCGGCAGCCCTGAGGAGAGGACGTGGATTACAAGCAGACGATCAACCTGCCCCGGACCGACTTCCCGATGAAGGCGGACCTTGCCGGTCGTGAACCGGCCATGGTCGACTGGTGGAAGTCCGAGGACATCTACGGGCAGATCCGCGCCCGCGCCGCCGGCCGGCCGAGTTTCGTGCTGCTGGACGGCCCGCCGTACGCCAATGGCGCGATCCACATCGGTCACGCGGTCAACAAGATCCTGAAGGACATCATCGTCAAGTCGCACGCGCTCGACGGCTGCGACGCACCCTACGTGCCGGGCTGGGACTGCCACGGCCTGCCGATCGAGCAGCAGGTCGAGAAGAAGCACGGCCGCGTCGGGCGCAAGCTCGACGCCAAGGCTTTCCGCGCCGCCTGCCGTGAGTACGCCGCGAGCCAGGTCGACGGCCAGCGCGAGGACTTCCGCCGGCTTGGCGTGCTGGGCGACTGGGACCGGCCCTACCTCACCATGCTGCCGGCCTACGAGGCCGAGCAGCTGCGTGCGCTGGCCGGAATCGTCCGGAATGGACACCTGGTGCGCGGCTACAAGCCGGTGCACTGGTGCCTGGACTGTCGTTCCTCGCTCGCCGAGGCGGAGGTCGAGTACGAGGACCGGACCTCGCCGGCCATCGACGTGCGCTTCACCGTGCACGACGCGGCCGACCTGGCGCACCGCGTAGGCGTGGATGCCGCGGCCGCGGCGCGGTCCTCGGTGGTGATCTGGACCACGACGCCCTGGACGCTGCCCGCCAACCAGGCGGTTGCCCTCAACACGGAGGTCGACTACGTGCTGGTCGAGGCCGACAGCGCCGCGGGCCGCGAGCACCTGCTGGTCGCGGGCGCGCTGCTCGAAGCGGTGGCGAAGCGCGCAGGCCTCACCCACGTACGCACGGTCAGGCACGTCAAGGGCGCCGCGCTCGAGGGACTCGCGCTCGACCACCCGTTCTACGCCCGCACCGTGCCGGTGATCCTGGGCGAGCACGTCGCGCTCGATGCGGGCACGGGGGCCGTGCACACCGCACCCGGACATGGCGTCGAGGACTTCGTCGTCGGTCGCCGCTACGGCCTCGCCGTCGACAACCCGGTCGGACCGGATGGCCGCTTCGTGGTTGGCACGGAACTGTTCGCCGGGCAGCAGGTGTTCGAGGCGAACGACAACGTGGTGAAGGTGCTCGGCGAGCGTGGCCGCCTGCTCGCCCACGAACCCTACCGGCACAGCTATCCGCATTGCTGGCGGCACAAGACGCCCGTGATCTTCCGCTCCACGCCGCAGTGGTTCGTGAGCATGGAACAGGCGGGCCTGCGCGCCGCGGCACTCGAGGGCATCGCCGGCGTGCGCTGGGTGCCGGGCTGGGGCGAGCAGCGCATTGCCGGCATGGTCGCGACCCGGCCCGACTGGTGCATCTCGCGCCAGCGCGCCTGGGGCGTGCCGCTGGCGCTGTTCGTCCACCGCCGGACGGGCGAGCCGCATCCGCGCACGGCGGACCTCCTCGAGCAGGTCGCCGACCGCGTGGCCGTATCCGGTCTCGAGGCCTGGTTCGACCTGGACCCGGCGGAGCTGCTCGGTGCCGAGGCCGCCGACTACGACAAGACCGACGACGTGATGGATGTCTGGCTCGACTCCGGCGTGGTGCATCACTGCCTGCCGCGGCTGCGACCTGACGTCATCCCGTTCCCGGTCGATGTGTACCTGGAAGGATCCGACCAGCACCGCGGCTGGTTCCAGAGCTCGCTGCTCGCGGCCGTGGCGGGCAAGGGCCAGGCGCCCTATCGCCAGGTCGTGACCCATGGCTTCACCGTGGACGAGCGCGGCCGCAAGATGTCCAAGTCGCTCGGCAACGTCGTGGCGCCGCAGACGGTGATGAGCACGCTCGGCGCCGACGTGCTCCGGCTGTGGGTCGCAGCGACGGACTACAGCTCCGAGATGAGCGTGTCCGACGAGATCCTCAAGCGCACCGCGGACAGCTATCGCCGCATCCGCAACACGCTCAGGTTCCTGCTCGGCAACCTTGCCGGCTTCGAGCCGGGGCGGGACGCGCTGCCGCCGGCGGAGCTGGTCGCGATCGACCGCTGGGTGCTGGAGCGCGCCGCCCGGTTGCAGGCGGAGGTCATCGAGGCGTACCAGGACTACGA
>CAZXAS010000256.1:0-3063 GCA_964638185.1 uncultured Steroidobacteraceae bacterium
GCGGAGTTCCGCCAGGACCGCGAGTACCTGTTCCCGGACATCGACTTCGACCGCGTCGGCGAGGACGTGGAGCACGCCAGGGCGCAATACCGTGCGCATGCCGCGCTGATCGAACGCCAGCTGGCGGATGGCCGGCCATTCCTGGGTGGCGACGCCGCCGGCCTTGCCGATGTGCAGGCGCACCCGTTCGTATGGCTGGCGCGCGGCGGTTATCCGGGACTCGCCGGTGAACTGCTCGACGACCTGCCGGCACTCGTCGCCTGGGAAGCGCGCATGGCAGCGATCGGGGAGGGTATGCGGATTGCGATCAGCGCGGCGGAAGGGCACGCCATCGCCCGCGCCGCCACGCCCTCGGCAGGCATCCGCGTCGATGCCCGTGATGCGCAACGGCTGTCGGCAG
This sequence comes from uncultured Steroidobacteraceae bacterium, assembly GCA_964638185.1. Taxonomy (GTDB): domain Bacteria; phylum Pseudomonadota; class Gammaproteobacteria; order Steroidobacterales; family Steroidobacteraceae; genus SG8-30. The sequence continues at coordinate 401 of CAZXAS010000256.1, forward strand.
GCATGACGGTGGAGGTCGAGCCGGACGACACGCGCCGCGGCGGGGTGCGCGGCGAACTCGTGGTCGCGACCGCGGACGAGGTGGCGATCCGCCGCTCGCACGCCGCGACGGGCGAGGTCGTGGTGCACTTCCCGCGGCTCGGCTACCGCGTCCGCCCGCAGGCCTGAGGCTCAGACGACGCCGTGATGACGCAGTCGCGCAATGTCCTCGCTGGTGTAGCCGAGTTCGCCGAGGATTTCATCGGTGTGCTCGCCGAGGCTCGGCGGTGGCCGGGTGATGCCCGCCGCAGAACGCGAGAATCGGATGGGCAGGTCGGGCACCGGTGCCGGTCGCGGCAGGCCGGGGTAGTCCGCCACCAGCTTGAGCAGCCCGAGCGCGGCGACCTGCGGGTCATCGAGCGCCTGCTGCGGCGTGTAGACCGGTCCGGCGGGCAGGCCGGCCGCCTCGAGCTCGGCGATGGCGTCGCTGGTCGTTCGCGTCGCGCACCAAGCCCGCATGCGCGCCAGGATCGGCTCGCTGTGATCGCCTCGGGACTGGTCGGTCGCGAATCGCGGGTCCTCGAGCCAGGTCGACTCGTCGCCCATCAGCCGGGCCCAGCGGCGGAACAGGCCATCGCCGACGACGTGGGTCAGGATGAATCCGTCGCGCGTCGTGAATACGTCCGACGGTGCCGAGGTCTGCACGCGATTCCCGGTCCCGATGCGATCGACGGCGGTGACGCCCTGTTCGATGAGGTGCGAGCCGAACACGGCGAGCGCGGTGGCCAGCAGCGCAGTCTCGACGTGCTGGCCCTGGCCGGAGCGGGCGCGTTCCATCAGCGCCGCCAGCGCGCCAAAGGCCGACAGCACGGCGGTGGAGTAGTCGACGTAGGGCGCGGCGGCCTTGGCGGGGTGGCCCGGTGTCCCGGAGAGGTGCATCGCGCCGGACATCGCCTGGCCGACGCCGTCGAATCCGCCGCGGCCTGCATACGGTCCGCTGGCGCCGAAGGCCGTCTGGGTCACGAGGATGATGTCGGGACGGATGGCGGTGAGCGAGGCGTAATCGAGGCCGAGCGTGGCGAGCGATGCCGGCGGCAGGTTCGCCACGACGACGTCGGCCGTGCCAACCAGGCGACGCGTGACCTCGCGACCATCGGGCGAGGACGGGTCGAGCGTGAGCGACTTCTTGTTGCAGGCGGTCTGGAAGAACACGCCGCCTTCCCCACCGGCGCACACCGGGGCGATGTAGCGGTCCTCGCTGCCCGAGCGTTTCTCGACGCGGATGACCTCGGCGCCAAGGTAGCCGAGCAGCGTGGCGCAGTAGGGCCCCGCCACATAGCGGCCGAAGTCCAGCACACGGATGCCTGCGAGTATCGGTCGGGTGTCTGGCATGGCGGACCTTCCAGGGCGCTGCGGCGCGGGCGATGATGACACAGGATGCACCTGGCGCAAGCGTGGCGCGGGGCGTACGGAACGGGAGCATGCGATGGATTTCAGCCTGAGCGAGGAACAGTCCGCCCTGCAGGAGACGGCGCGCAGGTACGCGGCCGAGCGCCTGCACGAGGTGGCCCGCCACTGCGAGGAACACGACGAGGCACCGCCCGCCGCGGTGCTGCGCGATTTCGCCGACATGGGCTTCCTCGGCATCAATGTCGCCGAGCGTTACGGCGGTCTCGGGCTCGGCAACGTCGAGGCATTGCTGGTCATCGAGGAACTGGCCAAGGTTTCCGGCGCCGTCGCCTTCCCGGTATTCGAATCCTGCGTCGGGCCGGTGCGCGCGATCGAGCATTTCGCCAGCGAGTCGCTCAAGCAGCGCGTCATCCCTGCCGTGTGCCGTGGCGAGAAGATGGTCGCGGTGTCGATGTCGGAGCCCAATGCAGGCTCGGCACTCACCGACCTCAGTACGCGCGGCGAGGTGCGCGGCGACCGGGTGGTGCTGAACGGCACCAAGCGCTGGTGCTCCGGTGGCGGCCACGCGGACGGCTACGTCGTGTACTGCCGGCTCTCCGACGAGCCCGGACCGCGCGGCATCGGCGCGGTCTACGTGGACCGGGAGACGCCCGGCATGAGCTTCGGCGCACGCGAGCGGCTGATGGGCTTCCGGGGCGTGCCGTCGTCGGACATCTACTTCGACAACTGCGAAGTGCCCCTCGACAACGTGGTCGTGCCCGCCGGCGGTTTCCGGAAGCTGATGGAGGCGTTCGACCTCGAGCGCTGCGGCAACGCGACCATGGCGCTCGGGCAGGCATCGGGGGCGCTCGATGACGTGCTGGCCTACGTGCAGGAGCGGCGGCAGTTCGGCAAGCCGATCGTGGAGTTCCAGGCGGTGCAGATCAAGCTTGCCGAGATGCGCATGCGCGTCGACGCGGCGCGCCTTTTGATCTGGCGGGCGGCGGCGAATGCCGAGAAGGGGCTGCCGTCGATCCTGGACTCGTCGCTGGCCAAGTGCTTCGCCAACGAGATCTCCCGGGAGGTCTGCGGCCATGCGGTGCAGCTGATGGGCGGCTATGGCTATTCGCGGGAGTACCCGATGGAGCGGCGGCTCAGAGACTCGTGGGGGTGGGGTATCGCGGGTGGCGCGGTCGACATCCAGAAGATCAACATCGCCGCGGCCATGGTCGGCAGGCGATTCGATCAGCGGCGGTGAGGCGGCGCGTGTCCAGGTCGGCACCGGGGACTGTCCCC
>CAZXAS010000257.1:0-3021 GCA_964638185.1 uncultured Steroidobacteraceae bacterium
GGCACACCGCCCTGACCGGTGCCGCCCGTCCGTATAATGGGCGGATGTCCGCCGTACCCGAGCCGCTCCCCCCCTCGCTCGCCGTCGACTTCTGCGGGCTGCACTTCCGCTCGCCGATCGTGCTCCTGTCCGGCTGCGTCGGCTTCGGCGAGGAGTACACCCGCGTCGAGGGCTTCTCCAACGCCCACGTCGGCGCCATCGTGCTCAAGGGCACCACCGGCGCGGCCCGCCTCGGCAACCCGCCGCATCGCGTGATCGAGACCCCGATGGGCATGATCAACGCCATCGGCCTGCAGAATCCCGGCGCGGCCGCGGTCGTCGAGCGCATCCTGCCTTCACTCGACTTCACCGAGACCCGCTTCATCGCCAATGTCAGCGGCTCCACGATCGACGAATACGTGGAGGTCACGCGCCGCTTCGACGACTCGCCGATCGACGCGATCGAGGTCAACATCTCCTGCCCGAACGTCAAGGAAGGCGGGGTGCAGTTCGGCAACTACCCCGACATGTCGGCCAAGGTCGTCGCCGCCTGCCGCAAGGCCACCACCAAGCCGCTGATCACCAAGCTGTCGCCGAACCAGACCGACATCCGCGAGAACGCGCGGCGCTGCATCGAGGCCGGCAGCGACGCGCTCGCGGTGATCAACACGATCTCCGGCATGGCCATCGACGTGAAGACCCGCCGGCCGGTGATCGGGAACCTCCAGGGCGGCCTGTCCGGCCCGGCGATCAAGCCGATCGCCCTGCTCAAGGTGCACCAGGTCCACGAGGTGGCCGGCCCGCTCGGCGTGCCGATCATCGGCCAGGGCGGCATCTGCTCCGCCGGCGACGCGCTCGAGTTCATCATCGCCGGTGCCAGCGCCGTGGGCGTCGGCACCGGCCTGTTCTACGATCCACTGCTGTGCCCGAAGATCAACGCCGGCATCGCCGACTACCTCGCCGCGCACGGATTCGAGTCCGTCGCGGCGCTGACCGGTACACTGGACACGCGCCGGCCCGGCCTGGACGGTGCCTGCTGACCCGCTGACCAACCTGCACGGAGGAACGCCGGCATGGAACGCGGAGACCTGACGCAGCTGCTCGATCTCGCCGCCGGTGGCGACGGCGGAGCGCGCGATGCCCTGCTCGCCCAGGCTTACGACGAGCTGAAGAAGCTGGCGCGCTCGAACATGCGGCGCGAGTCGCCGGGCCATACGCTGCAGCCGACGGCGCTCGTCAACGAGGCCTACCTGCGCCTGTTCGGCCCGGATGCGCGCTGGGAGAACCGGCGACACTTCTTCGGCGCGGCCTCGCAGGCCATGCGCCGCGTGCTGGTCGACCAGGCGCGGCGGCGCGACGCCGAGAAACGCGGTGGCGACCTCGAGCGGGTCTCGCTGACCCAGGTCGACATCGCCTCGGAAGACGCGCAGGTCGACGTGCTCGCGCTGAATGCGCTGCTCGACGAGCTCGAGGGTGTGAACCCGCGACTGGTCCGCACCATCGAGCTCCGGTACTTCGGCGGGCTCGACATCGAGGCGACCGCGGAAATGCTCGGCGTCGCGCCGGCCACGGTCAAGCGCGACTGGGCCTATGCACGGGCCTGGCTGCTCGAGCGGCTGTCGCAGTGACGACGGCCTAGCCGACGACGGCGCCCGCCGCGATGACCATCGATTCCGGCCTCGAACAGGCCCTGTTCCTCGATTGCCTCGAGCTCGAGGGCGACGCGCGCGAGGCGCGTCTCGCCGAGGTCGCACCCGGGATCGCCCTCCGGGTGCGCCGCCTGCTCGCGGCGCATTCGGAGGCCGCGGTGCGCGGCCTGACTCTCGGTTCGGCGATCGAGGAGCCGCCGCCCGCGACCATCGGGCCGTACCGGATCCTGGAGCCGCTCGGCGAGGGGGGCATGGGCGAGGTCTACCTCGCCGCCCAGACCGAACCGGTCAGGCGCGTCGTCGCCATCAAGCTGCTGAAGCCGGGGGTCGGTGGAACCGGCCTCGCCGCACGCTTCGATGCCGAGCGCCACGCGCTCGCGCTCATGACCCATCCGGGCATCGCCCGCATCCTCGACGCCGGTCGCGGCCCGGACGGACGGCCCTACTTCGTGATGGAGTACGTCGCCGGCCTGCCCATCACGCGCTACTGCAACGAGCGCCGGCTCGGCGTCGCCGAGCGGCTCGGCCTCATGCAGTCGGTGTGCGCGGCCGTGCAGCATGCGCACTACAAGGGCGTGATCCATCGCGACCTGAAGCCCTCCAACATCATGGTGACCGAGATCGACGGCGTGGCCACGCCGAAGGTCATCGATTTCGGCATCGCCAAGCTGCTGCAGCCGTCGCCGGACGCCGATCCGACGCACACCCGCGCCGGCTTCGCGATCGGGACGCCGGACTACATGAGCCCCGAGCAGGCGCTGCCCACCGCGCTCGACATCGATACCCGCACCGACGTGTGGTCCCTCGGCGCCGTGCTCTACGAGCTGCTGACGGGGGTCACCCCGCGGCCCGGCGGCGCACTCGCGACCGGCCAGGGCCTCGATCCACCGCGACCGAGCCGGCGCGTGACGGCCGAACCGGCGGGCGATGCGCACGCGCGCGACTGCGGGCTCGGCAGCGGCCGCGAGCTCGCGGCGCTGCTCGAGGACGAGCTCGACTGGGTATGCCTCAAGGCGCTCGCCCAGGACCGCGCGGCGCGCTACTCGTCGCCGGCCGAGCTCGGCGCGGACATCGGTCGTCACCTGACGCGCGATGCAGTGGAGGCGCGGCCGCCGACGTTCCTCTACTCGGCGCGCAAGTTCCTGCATCGCAACCGGGTGCTGGCGGCCGTCACGCTGACGACGCTGGGCGCCGTCATCGTGTTCGCGGCCATGCTGTCGCAACACGCCCGCGAGCTGCGTGCGGAGCGCGATCGCGCCAACCAGGAGGCGGCGCTGGCGCGCCGCATCACGGAGTTCACCGCAGAGCTGTTCGAGCGGGCCTCGCCGAGTGCCGCCGGCGGGGGCGCGCTCACCGCGCGCGAACTGCTCGACGTGGCGACCCGCCAGCTGCG
>CAZXAS010000258.1:0-2987 GCA_964638185.1 uncultured Steroidobacteraceae bacterium
GGCCGATGCCACGATGGTCCGGTATTGCTCGCGCGCCAGCGGATACTGGTCGGTCCGCTCCAGCCAGTCCGCGAGCCGCGCACGCGCCGCGAGCGTCCGGGTGTCACCGGGCCCGCGCTTCTGCTCGGAGACCTGCAGCGCGTACCTGCGGACCCGCTCCACGGCATCGAGGTCGCCGAGTTGCTGGTAGGACGCGACCAGCGACTCCAGCATGCCCAGCTGCTCGACATTGAACAGTCCGTCGGCACGCCGGCTGATGGCGACCGCGCGATCGAGGTCGTGCACGGCATCCGCGTGGCGCCCCTGGTCGGCGTGGACCCGTCCCAGGAACAAGAGCGGCTCGATCAGGCGGCGCGATGCCATGCCCTCCGTGGCCTCGAGCGCATGCAGCGCACCGAGGAAGTGGGCCTCCGCCGCCGCCAGCTGGCCACGGCGCCATTGCACGGCACCGACGTTGGTCATGGCGTCGGCCAGCTCGTAGCTCGACGATGGGCGCGCCTGCACCGCACGCAGGTGCGCCTCGGCGGGCGCCAGTGCATCGTCGTAGCGACCGAGGGCCATCAAGGCCCTGGACTCTGCATAGTCGCTGGCCGCATCCGCTGCGGTCGGTGGATTCTCGCCACTCGCCGGGCGCACGATGACGAGCGCCAGGCACAGCACGGCGCCGAGGTGTCGCCACCAGGCGTTGCCTGCGGTGCCTGTCTGCGGGTGCCTGTCGACCACGGCCGTGCCCATGCGCCACGTATACAATGATCCGATGAAATCCGTCCAGCGACTGAGCGGCGCGGCGGCGGCATTCGCGCGCGGTGACCTGGCCGCGGCCGAAGCCGAGTGCCGCGCCATCATCGCGGTCACGCCACAGAATGCCGACGCCAGCCACCTGCTCGGCCTCGTCCTGCGGCGTGCAGGCAGGCTGCCCGAAGCCGAGGAATTGCTGCGCCACAGTATCGGCATCGAGCCGAGGCGGGCCGAGTTCAGGATCAATCTCGGCAACCTCCTGCGGGCCACCGGCAGGCTCAGGAATGCGGAGGCGGAGTATCGCACCGCGCTCGACATCGAACCCGCCTCGCGCAGTGCGCGCCTCGCGCTCGCACGGACGCTGGCGGAAGGGGGGGCCCACGCGGCGTCCGAGTCCGAGGCCCGACGCCTGCTGCAGCAGGACCCTGCCGACGCGGAAGCGTGGGTAGTCCTCGGCATCTCGCAGCGGGCCCGCGAGCAGTACGCCGATGCCGAGTCGTCGTACCGGCGGGCGCTGCAGCTTCGGCCCGACTACGCGGTCGCGCGCCACAATCTCGGGGCACTGCTCGGGCAACTCCGCCGTGCCGAGGAATCGCTGCACGAGCTCGACCGCGCTGCAGCGCTCGGCATAGCCGGCCGCGAACTGCATTTCAACCGGGGACGCGCGCTGATGGAACTCGGCCGCCTCGACGAGGCCAACCTGGCGCTGGAAACGGCGTTGCGACAGGCGCCGGACGACGTCGAATCGCACCTCCTGCTGGCCAAGCTCAGGTTCATGCGCGGCGAGGAGGATTTCGCCCGCACCCTGGCCGCCGCCTCGCCACGGTATCCGCAGTTGCGAGCCGTGCTCGCGGACCTGCTGCGGCTGGCCGGGCGCCTGGGCGACGCGGAGGCCCTGCTGCGTGAGATCCTCGCGACCGATGGGTGGTCGCCGTCCACGGCCGTGGGACTGGCCGTCGTGCTGCAGGAACAGGACCGCGTTGCACAGGCCCTGCCCTTCGCCCGCGCGGCGGTGGCCGCGCGTCCCGACGACAGCGACTTCGCGGAGGCCCTGATCGCCCTGCTGTTGCAGTCCGGCGAGCCGGCCGAAGCGCGATTGCTGATCGAGCGCGAGCGGGCCCGTCATCCACTGGACCAGCGGTGGCTGGCGCACGAGGCGATCGCGGCGCGGCTGGCCGGCGACGCGCGCTACCAGGAACTCTACGACTACGAACGGCTCGTCCGGCCCTACGACCTGGCTCCGCCGGACGGCTACCGGTCGATCGAGGACTTCAACGCGGCGCTCGTCGCGCGGTTGGGCGAACTGCACGGCCAGGGCTTCCGGACCCATCCGCTGCACCAGAGCCTGCGCGGTGGCACGCAGACGTCGCAAAGCCTCCTCGCCGACCCGGACCCGCGCATCAAGGCATTCCTGGCAGCCCTCAGACAGCCGCTCGAAGACTACCGCCAGGCGCTCGGCGACGACCGGCGTCATCCCCTGTCGGCGCGTAATGCAGGCCCCACTCGGATCGCCGGATGCTGGTCGGTACGGCTGCAGCGCGGTGGATTCCACGTCAACCACGTGCACCCGGAAGGCTGGCTCAGCTCCGCCTACTACGTCGACGTGCCGGCGGAGGTGGAGGACGTGGCCGCGAAGAGCGGCTGGATCAAGTTCGGTGAGCCGCGATTCCCGACCCCGGGCGCCGGACCCGCCCACTTCGTGCAGCCGCGGGCCGGGCGGCTGGTGCTGTTCCCGTCGTACATGTGGCACGGAACGACGCCGATCCACGGCGACGCACCGCGCCTCACGATCGCCTTCGACGCGGTTCCAGCGGTTTGACGCGCAGCGTCGCCGTCAATTGCCCTGGGAAGGGCGGGTACTGCGAATCAATGCGTCGATCCAGTCGCGGTTGTCCTGCTGCATGTTGTCGTACTGGCTCGGCGTCATGCAGCGCCTCGCCTTGCGTACCCGGGTGCCGGTCGGGTTCTCCACGACGCACCAGTAAGTGACACCGTTGCGACTCGCACGGGTCCACCCCGGCGGGGGCGACCGCTCCGCTGGCGTGCCGTCTGCGGCGGCCGCGGCGGCAGCCGGCTCGGCGCGGTCGGTGGCTGGCGACGTGGCGGCCGGCGACGTGGCGGCGGGCTCCTCCGGGCTGGATGCGGGAAGGTCGCGCGTCGAACCGGCGGGCACGACGGCGTCGGTAGCTGGCGCATCCGAGCCGGACGCGACGTGTGCGGCCAGCATGATCGTGATGCAGAGCACGACC
>CAZXAS010000259.1:0-2929 GCA_964638185.1 uncultured Steroidobacteraceae bacterium
GGCATGTGCACAGCGCTGGTCTCGGCCCTGACCAAGATCCCGGTCCGCGCCGACGTGGCGGTGACCGGCGAGATCACGCTGCGCGGCGAGGTGCTGCCGATCGGCGGGCTGAAGGAGAAGCTGCTCGCGGCACATCGCGGCGGCATCGCCACGGTGCTGATCCCGAGCGAGAACGAGAAGGATCTCGTGGAGATTCCCGAGAACATCAAGGGCAAGCTCGAGATCCGCGCCGTGAAGTGGATCGACGAGGTGCTCGACGTGGCACTGGTCCGCGCCCCGCGGCCGGCCTCGAAGTCGCCGCCCGCCCCGGCGGCCGCCAAGCCGCGGGCCCGGCGGCAGAAGCGGGCGGGGAAGCCCTTGAGGGCGCATTGAGGAAGTGAGCCGTGAGCTGTGAGCCGTAAGAGGATTCCTATCGCCGGGGCGTGACCAAACCCCTGACGATTCGGGGCGATCGAACCCCGTCCGTTGGTATTTGCAACCTGATCGGGCACAACCCATCCTGTTTTCGGCTCACGGCTCACGGCTCACGGCTCACGGCTCACGGCTCACGGCTCACGGCTCACCCTCCCGTCAGTCAACGCCCGCCTCTCCCGCGCGTTTGACATCACGTAGAACGCATTTCCAACACGAGATCCCGGAAGAAGGGGCCGGAACTCATCGAGGGGTCGATCCCCGAGGAGCCGGACATGACATACGGATCAAAGGTGATGATGGCGGTGGCAACCACGCTCATGGTGGCGGCCATGGCGGGCGCACAGACCGATGAACCGGTTGAGCAGCAGGTCAAGCAGCAGACCCGCCAGGAGGTCATGAACGAGGCGGCAGGCGACCAGCTGCGCACCGAGCAGCGGACGCAGCAGCAGGTGCAGGAACGCATCTACGGCGAGTCGCTCATGACCGAGCAGGAGCGCAGCCAGTACCGCAAGCAGGCCATGAGCCAGCCGGACGACCAGGCGCGCAAGCAGTTCCAGCAGCAGCACCAGCTCAAGATGCAGGAGCGCGCCAAGGCACAGGGCGTCACGCTGTCCAAGGACGGAACCGAGGTGAAGCCGGGCACGCAGACGCGTGATCGCGACCGGGACCAGGACCAGCTCGGGACCGGCGACAGGCAGCAGGACCGCACGCGCGACATGATCCACAAGCCTGACACGGCCGGCGGGCGCGGCCAGGGCGGTGGTGGCGGCGGCGGTGGTGGCGGAAGTGCCGGCAGTGGCGGTGGCGGTGGTGGCCGCGGCGGACACTGAGCCCAGTGTGAACGGTGCGCCGCGGGCCGTCCGGACCCAATCCCCCCTCCGGCGGCTCGCGGCGTGGCCGGGATGGCGGATGGCGGATAGCGGATATTGACTGGCGGATAGTAAGAGGCGCCACCTTCGGTCTATCCGCTATTCACTATCCGCTATCCGCCGTACTGCCCGATTCCCTCTCCGCAAACCCGCCCGTTTCCGTCACAATCGCACCATGTCCAGCCCAACCGATGCGGATCGGCCGGCCAAGCGCCTGCCCGCGATCACCGAGTGCTCCGCCGCGGCGACCGCCGACCGGCTCGAGCGGCTGCGCGAGCAGGGCTACGGGGTCGACCACATCGCCGGCGATGCTGCGCCGGTCGATCCGGCGAGCCTCAAGGGCAGCATCGAGGGCTTCATCGGTTTCGCGCGCGTGCCGCTCGGCGTCGCCGGCCCGGTGCGCATCAACGGGACGGCCGCGGAGGGCGAGTTCCTGGTGCCGCTCGCAACCAGCGAGGGCACGCTCGTCGCCTCCTACCAGCACGCCTTCAACGCCATCAACCGCAGCGGCGGCGCGCTCGCCCGGTCCGCCAGCGCGCAGGTCCAGCGTGCCCCCTGCTTCGAGTTCGCCTCGCTCATCGAGGCGGGCCAGTTCGCCGCCTGGCTCCCCGGCCAGCAGGACCTGCTGGCCGCCACGACCGCCGGCACGTCGCGCTACTGCCGCCTGACGGGCCTGCACCCGAGCGTCGTCGGCAACACCGTCTACGTGCTGCTCGAGTTCGTCACCGGCGATGCCGCCGGCCAGAACATGGTCACCGCCGCGGCCCAGGCCATCAGCCATGCCATCCTGGCGAATACCCCGGTACAGCCGGCGAGCTGGCTGGTGGAGTCGGTCCTCTCCGGTGACAAGCGCGCGTCGCCGATGTCCTTCAGGACGCCGCGCGGCCGCAATGCCAGCGCCGAGGTGGTGATCCCCGCGAGGCAGTACGGGCGCTACTGGCGCGCGACCCCGGAGGTCGCCGAGCGCACCTGGCGCCTGGCCACCAACGGCGCCATCCAGACCGGCGCGGTCGGCCTGCAGGGCAACGTGGCCAACGCGCTCGCCGCCCTGTTCATCGCCTGCGGCCAGGACGTGGCCTGCGTGTCCGAGGCGACCACGGCACTCACCCGTGTCGAGGTCACCCGGGACGGCGACCTGTACGCCTCCGTGACGCTGCCGAACCTGATCGTCGGCACCGTCGGCGGCGGCACGTACCTCCCGACCGCGTCGGAATGCCTCGCCATGCTCGGCTGCGTCGGCGCCGGCACCGCGCGCAAGTTCGCCGAGATCTGTGCCGTGGTGGCACTTGCCGGCGAACTCGCGATCGTCGGCGCCATGGCGAGCGGCGGGTTCGCGACCGCCCATGCCAGCGGCGGCCGCAAGGGCCGTGGCGACGACGGAGCCGGATCCTGAAGCAGCGTCCGCGCAAGCCCATCCGGCGCTACCTGCTGCACAACGTGCTGCCGCCGGTGGTGCTGCGCCTGTACCGCTCGCTCGGGCGCTCCTGGACCTACGTCACTCCCAACTTCCCGGACTTCGAGCGCCTGATCACCAGTGGCCGGCCGGTCGTCGGCGCCTTCCTGCACGCACGGACCTTTCCGCTGCTGTACTACTTCAGCCAGCCGGGCCGCGGCCGCTGGATCCTGATGTGCTCGCAGAGCCGCGA
>CAZXAS010000260.1:0-2921 GCA_964638185.1 uncultured Steroidobacteraceae bacterium
TCCCAGTAGACGCCGAGGCGGCGGATCAGCCGGTGCAGCAGCCATGGCAGGAACGCCACTTTCAGCACCAGCGTCAGCAGCGCCGACAGGTACAGGTGCTGCTCGCCGGTGCGCCAGGCCAGGAGCAGCGTGGCGGCGCACAGGAGCGCGCCCTGCAGCGCCAGCAGGTTCACCAGCGAGACGATGCGCCGCTGCGAGAGCATGGCGAAGGACAGGAGCAGCAGCAGCGCCGCGAAGGCGTTCACCAGCTGCAGGTCGAGGCTCAGTGCTTCCATGGCGTCAACCGGTCAGCAGCAGGTGGACGAGGAGCCCGAGCACGGCGAACAGGAACGCGGTGGCCAGGAACTCCGGCGCGCGAAAGACGCGCAGCTTGGCGGAGACCGTCTCGACCAGCGCGATGCCGGCGCCGGCGGCGACGAGCTTGGCGGCGAAGACCGGCAGCGACACCAGGAACGCGACCGCGCCCTCGCCCGCGGCGATGCCCCAGGGCACGAACAGCGCGATGCCGATCGTGACGTAGTTGAAGAGTTTCAGCGCCGCCGCCCACTCCATCAGCGCCAGGTGGCGCGCCGAGTACTCGAGCAGCAGCGCCTCGTGGATCATGGTGAGCTCGAGATGGGTCGCCGGATTGTCGACCGGGATGCGGGCGTTCTCGGCCAGCAGCACCATGGCGAAGGCGACCGCGGTGAACCACAGGCCGGGGTACAGCCCCGCCGACTGCGTCACCAGCTGCTCGGCGATGGCCGGGAGGGCCGTGGTCGCGGAGATCAGCGAGGCGACGAAGATCACCATCAGCAGCGCCGGTTCGGCGAGGAATCCGATCATCATCTCGCGGCGCGCGCCGAGGGTCCCGAACGCCGTCCCGATGTCCATGGCCGCGAGCGACACGAACACCCGCGCGGTCGCGAACAGGCCGACGAGCGCGATGGCGTCGGCGGCCGTGGTGAAGGGCAGGCCGGTGCCCACGCTCGGGATCATCGCCGCTGCCGCCACCATCGTGCCGAAGACCACGTAGGGGGCGAAGCGGAACAGCGACGAGGCGTCGCTCGCGATGACCGCATCCTTGTGGAACAGCTTGTGGATGCCGCGATAGGGCTGCAGCAGGCCTGGCGCGCTCCGGTTGCCGAGCCAGGCGCGACACTGGTTGACCCAGCCGACCAGGAGCGGCGCGGCGGCGAGCGCCAGCGCCACCTCGAAGAACTGCAGCAGCCAGCCCAGGTGGTTCATAGCACGAGCGCCAGCAGCACGATCAGGGTGACCAGGCTGTAGGTCAGGTAGACCGAGATGCGTCCCTGCTGCACCAGGGCGAAGCGATCGGCCATGCCCTGCACCAGCCGCTTGAGCGGGCCATACAGCGCGTCCCAGCTGCGGTCGTGCACGAGGACGCGATAGCGCGGCGCGGCGTCGAACGGCGTGGGCAGCTCGCGCTCGATGCGGAACAGCGGCTGGAACAGGTGGCGGATCGGCTGGCCGAAGCCCTCGGCCGTGTCCTGCATGCGCGGATCGAGTCGCACGAAGCCGCAGTCCCAGGGTGCCGCGCGACGCACGCGCCGGTGATACGCCGCCCCGACCAGCGCCGCGGTCAGCGCCACGACGGCCGCAACGGCGACCAGGAACACCAGTGGCGAGTAGGCCGCCTCGCGCCCGGCGATCGGCGCCAGCAGCCACCACTGGCCGGCGGCCGGCGGCAGGGCACCGAGGCCGAGTTCGGCCGGCACGGTGGCAAGCAGCCCGATGACCTGCACCGGCAAGAGGCCCAGCAGCACGCAGCCGGCGGCGAGCCAGGCCAGCCCGGCCCGTTCCAGCCGGCCCGCGTCGTGGGCCTGGCGCAACGCGGGCTCCCGCGGCTGGCCGAGGAAGATGATGCCGAAGAACTTCACCATCACGTAGCCGGCGAGCGCCGCGGCGAGGACGAACAGGGCGGCGCCGAGCGGCAGCAGCATGTTGAGGAACGGCCGCGGCACGGCCGGCGTGAACAGGAACGACTGCAGCAGCAGCCACTCGGAGACGAAACCGTTGAGTGGCGGCAGCGCTGCGATGGCGAGCACGCCGACGAGCGTCGGCCATGCGACCCAGGGCATGCGGTGGATGAGCCCGCCGAGACGGCCGAGGTTGCGCTCGCCGGTCGCGTGCAGCACCGCGCCGGTGCCGAGGAACAGCAGGCTCTTCATGAACGCGTGATTCAGCGCGTGGTACAGGAGCGCGATCATCGCGAGCGCGGCAACCGCGCCCATGCCGGAGCCGTGGAAAACGATCACGAGGCCGAGTGCGGTGAACAGCACGCCGACGTTCTCGATCGACGAGTAGGCGAGCAGCCGCTTCATGTCGGTCTGCACCGCGGCGAAGACCGCGCCGAACAGCGCCGAGAACAGCCCGGCCACGAGCAGCGGCAGGCCCCACCACCATGCCGGCTCGCCGAGGAGGTCGAAGGTGATGCGGAGCATCCCGTAGACCGCGGTCTTGAGCATCACGCCGCTCATCAGCGCGGATACCGGCGAGGGTGCGGCCGGGTGCGCCTCCGGCAGCCACACGTGCAGTGGCACGAGGCCAGCCTTGGCGCCGAAGCCGACCAGCGCCAGCAGGAACGCGGCCGCAGCCCAGCCAGGGGTGAGTTCGGCCGCACGCATCGCGTCGAAGGTGAACTGCCAGCTGCCACCCTGCATCACGCCGAAGGCGAGCAGGATCGCCAGCGCCCCGACGTGCGCCATCAGGAAGTAGACGAAGCCGGCGCGGCGTATCTCGGGAATCCGATGCTGCGTCGTCACCAGGAAGTAGGACGTGACCGCCATCGTCTCCCACGCCACCATGAAGGCGTAGGCGTCGTCGGCGAGGATCACGAGTCCCATGCTCGCCAGGAACAGGTGGTACTGCAGGCACAGCACGCCCGGCAGCGTGCCCTCGCCGCTCCTGAAGTAGCCGGC
>CAZXAS010000261.1:0-2911 GCA_964638185.1 uncultured Steroidobacteraceae bacterium
CTCGATGCGCGCCTGTGCATTTCCTACCTCACCATCGAGCTGCACGGGGCGATACCCACCGCGATGCGCCCGCTGATCGGCAACCGCATCTTCGGCTGCGACGACTGCCAGCTGGTCTGCCCCTGGAACAAGTTCGCGCGGCTCGCCGCCGATCCCGACTTCAAGGTCCGCAACGGGCTCGACGCCGCGACCCTCACCGGACTGTTCGCGTGGAGCGAGCAGGAATTCCTGGAACGGACGGCCGGCAGCGCCCTGCGGCGGCTCGGCTACCGGCGCTGGCTGCGCAACATCGCGATCGCACTGGGCAATGCGCCGACGACGGGCGAAGTCCTCGCCGCACTCGTGGCCCGCGCCGGCTTCCCGGACGACGTGGTCGCGGAACACGTCGCCTGGGCACTCGACCGCCACACCTAGATGCGCACCCGCAGGTTGTCGATCAGCCGGGTCCGGCCGAGTCGCGCCGCGGCCAGGATGACCAGTTCGCGATCGCCTTCACGCGGCGGGAGCAGGTCGCTCGTCCGGCGGACGGAGAAATAGTCGGGCTCGAGACCGTCGTGGGCGAGCTGGCGCATGCCTTCGGCCTCGACGTCGTTGAAGCGCCGCTCACCGTCCTGGATGCGCTTCTTGGCGGTGCGCAGGGCGGCGTGGAGCCGCGGCGCGCGGCTGCGCTCGGCCGGCGAAAGGTACTGGTTGCGCGACGACAGGGCCAGCCCGTCATGGTCGCGGACGATGGGCCCGGGAATGATCTCGACCGGCATGGACAGGTCGCGCACCATGCGCTGGATGATCGTGAGCTGCTGGAAGTCCTTCTCGCCGAAGACCGCCACGTCCGGCTGCACGATGTTGAGCAGCTTCGCGACGACGGTCGCCACGCCGGCGAAATGCGTGGGCCGGACCTGGCCCTCCAGGATCGAGCCGAGTTCCGGCACGTCGACGACCGCCGTCCGCTCCACGCCGAGCGGGTAGATCTCGAAGGCGGTCGGCGCGAACAGCAGGTGCGCGCCCGCCCGGGCCAGAAGCTCGCGGTCGTGCTCGAGGGTCCGTGGATAGCGGCTGAAGTCCTCGCCGGCGCCGAACTGCAGCGGATTGACGAACACGCTCACCACGACCCGCGCCGCACGCTCGAGGGCCAGCTCGACCAGGCTCAGGTGCCCCTTGTGCAGGTTTCCCATGGTGGGAACGAAGCCGACGACGTGCCCCTCGCCGCGCCAGGCGGAGACGCGTTCGCGGACGGTATGGATGCGGTTGGCGGTTTCCACGGGCGGTCAGAAGCAGTGCTCGGGCGCCGGGTAGCTGCGATCCTTCACCGCGCGGACGTAGTTCTCGAGCGCGGCGAGCGGGCTCGCCGCGCCTTCCATGAAGTTCTTGGCGAACCGCGGCTTGCGGCCCGGCGTCAGGTCGAGGACGTCGTAGAGGACGAGCACCTGCCCATCGACGTCCGGCCCGGCGCCGATGCCTATGGTCGGCACCTCGAGTTCGGCGGTGATCGCCGCGCCCAGCGCCGAAGGCACGCATTCGAGCAGCACCATGTCCGCCCCGGCCGCCTGCAGGTCCAGCGCATCGCGCTGCATCTGCACTGCTGCGGCATCTTCCCGTCCCTGCACCCGGAAGCCGCCAACCTTGTGGACCGACTGCGGCTTGAGGCCGATGTGCGCGCAGACCGGGATGTCGTGGCGCGCGAGGAACTCGACGATGCCGAGTTGCCCGGACCCGCTCTCGAGCTTGACCATCTTCGCCCCGCCCTCCTGCATCAGCCGGACGGCGTTCGCCAGCGCCTGCTCCGGCGTGGCATAGCTCATGAAAGGCATGTCGGCCACCAGGAACGGGCGCGCGAGGCCGCGCGCCACGGCGCGGGAGTGATAGACGATGTCGTCCATGGTCACCGGCACCGTCGTCTCGTGGCCCTGGATCACCATGCCGAGGGAATCACCCACCAGTACCACGTCACAGCCGGCCATGTCGACGAGCATGGCAAAGCTCGCGTCGTAAGCGGTGAGCCACGCGACCTTCTCGCCGTCGGCCTTCATCTTCCGGAGCGTTGCGAGGGTTACGGGCGGCCGCGGCGAGCCGCGCTGTTCGAGCTGGGTGTACATGGCGGCCTCAGGTCTTGAGCGGGTTGAAGTAATGCCTGCCGCGTACCGTGCGACGTACGGCCTCGAACAGCTGCTCGTAGTCGCGCGAGTCGCTGACCGGGTCGATCGCCGCTGCGTTGACGATCAGGAGCGGCGAATCCGAGTACTGGTGGAAATAGCGCGTGTAGGCATCCACCAGCTTCTGCAGGTAATCGGCCTCGATGTAGCGCTCGTAGCGGATGCCACGGCGCGCGATGCGCTCGAGCAGCACGTCCACAGGCGCCTGCAGGAACACCACGAGGTCAGGCCGCGGCGCGTCGAGCGCGAGGCGGGAGTACACCTGTTCGTAGAGCGCGTACTCCTGGTCGTCGAGCGTGATGCGCGCGAACAGGCGGTCCTTGTCGAGCAGGTAGTCGGCCACGCGCACCGGCGCGAACATGTCCTGCTGGCGCAACTCCTGCAACTGCCTCGCGCGCTGGAACAGGAAGTAGAGCTGGGCGGGGAAGGCGGCTGCGCGGGGATTCTTGTAGAAGCGCTCCAGGAACGGGTTCTCGTCGGCCTGCTCGAGGACCGACTCGGCCCCGACCGACGAGGCGAGCTTGCGCGCCAGCGAGGTCTTGCCGACGCCGATCGGCCCCTCGACCACGACGAGGCGGTGCGGCCATTGCTCGCGGGTCGGTTCGGTCACGCGGTACTCACTCAGGCAGCGGCCGGGCACCCGCCCCGCTCAGGTTGTCGAGCAGAACCCCAACGCGCCCATGGCCCTCGATCCACAGGGAAGGCGCAATCTCGGCGAGAGGATACAGGACGAAATCGCGCTCGTGCACGCCGGGGTGCGG
>CAZXAS010000262.1:0-2902 GCA_964638185.1 uncultured Steroidobacteraceae bacterium
CGGGTGCACGCCCGCCCGTCGACCTCGAAGCGGTGAATCCCCGGCCGGTGCGTGTGGCCATGCAGCAGCGTGTCGACGCCGGCCCTTCGCAGCGCGTAGGCGACCGCCTCCGGGCTCACGTCCGTGATGTACTCATCCGCCTGCGCCAGGTGCTCGCGGCTGCCCGCACGCGCCTCCCGGGCGAGCGCCATCCGCCGGTCGACCGGCAGCGCGAGCAGGTCGCGTTGCACCTGTGGATCGCGCAGGAGCGCGCGCAGCCGCTGGTAGGACGCATCGCCGGTGCACAGCGCGTCGCCGTGCGTGATCAGGACCCGCCGGTCCTCGATGCTGGCGATCACCGGGTCGGTCAGGAACATCGCGCCGGCGCGGGCGCAGAAGGCCGGGCCGAGCAGGAAGTCCCGATTGCCCTGCATGACGAACACCGCGACGCCGGAATCGGCGAGCGCGCGCAGGCCGCGTGCGACCTCGAGGCCGAGTTCCCCCGGCTCGTCATCGCCGAGCCAGGCCTCGAACAGGTCGCCGAGCAGGTAGAGCGACTGGGCCTCGCGGGCCTCGCCGGCGAGGAAACCGAGGAACTGTCGGGTGACGGCGGGCGCCGCCGGGTCGAGGTGCAGGTCGGACGCGAACAGCCGCGTCACGACGCTTCGCCGGCCCCCGGATCGGCCGGTGGCGTCGCGTTGTCGGCCGGCGGCGTGGCGGACGAGTCTCCGTCCACTGGGGCCTCCGGCTCGACCGGTGCCTCCGGTTCAGCGGGCGGTGCCTCGGGCTCGGCCGGTGCCTCGGCCTCGGCCGGTGCGGCAGCCGCTGGTTCGGCCGGCGCGGCGGTGGGTGGCTCCGGGCTCGTCGCGGGCCGCTCCTCGCCGATCACCGTGACCCGCTCGAACACCACCTGCTTGAGCGGCACCTCGGCCGGGAACGGCCCCTGCGCGCCGGTCGGCAGGTGCGAGATTGCCTCGATGACCTGCATGCCTTCCACGACCCGCCCGAACACGGCGTAGCCCCAGCGACTGGGCAAGGGATTGAGGCCGGGGTTGTCGGCGAGGTTGACGTAGAACTGCGAGGTCGCCGAGTGCGGTGTCTCGCTGCGTGCCATGCCGACCGTGCCGCGCGCATTCGACAGGCCGTTGCCGGACTCGTTGGGGATGGCCGCCCGGCCCGGGCGCTCGTTGAAGCCGGTGTCGTAGCCGCCGCCCTGGACCACGAAGTTCGGCAGTACCCGGTGCACGACGAGCCCGTCGTAGAAGCCGTCGCGGACGTACCGCAGGAAGTTCTCCGCGGTCAGCGGCGCGCGCACCGTGTCGACCTCGATCACGAACTCACCCGCGCTGGTTTCGAAACGCACTTTCGGCGCGAGGGTCGACGGGGCCTGGGCGAGGGCGGTGAGCGGCAGTGCGAGCAACAGGGCGGGCAGGAGCTTGGTCATGGGCCTGGTCGATGAGCCGGAACAGCCTGCAATCTTAACCGATGTCGGCGTGGGAGCCCCGGCCGCGATCCCTTACACTGTGCGGCCAATGCCGGCCCCCGTCACCACCCGATTCGCCCCGAGCCCCACCGGCCGCCTGCACCTCGGCAATGCGCGCACCGCGTTCTTCGCCTGGTTGCTGGCGCGCGGTCGCGGCGGACGCTTCATCCTGCGGGTGGAGGACACCGACACCGAGCGCAGTCGCGAGGACCACCTCGAGTCGCAGCTCGCCGACCTCGCCTGGCTGGGTCTCGACTGGGACGCAGGACCGGGCGCGGAGGACGAGCGCGGACCTTACCGGCAGTCCCTGCGCGCCTCGATCTATGCCGGGCACTACGCCAGGCTCGAGACGCTCGGGGTCGCCTACCCCTGCTACTGCTCGGCGACCGAACTCGAGGTCTCGCGCCGCACGCAACTCGCGGCCGGCCGGCCGCCCCGCTACGAGGGCACCTGCCGCGCGCTCGACGCCGCGGCCATCGCCCGCCACGAGGCCGCCGGGCGCCGTCCGGCGCTGCGTTTCCGCGTGCCCGAGGGCGAGGCGATCGAGTTCGACGACCTCGTGCGCGGCCCGCAGCGGTTCCTCACCGACGACATCGGCGACTTCGTCATCCGCCGCGCCGATGGCGTGCCGGTGTTCTTCTTCTGCAATGCGCTCGACGACTCGCTGATGGGTGTCACGCACGTGCTGCGCGGCGAGGACCACGTCGCCAACACGCCGCGCCAGCTGGTGCTGCTCGATGCGCTCGGCCTGCCGCGCCCGGCCTATGGCCACCTGCCGTTGCTGGTGGGGCCGGACGGCGCGCCCCTGTCCAAGCGCCGCGGCAGCGTGGGACTGGGCGAGCTGGCGGAGCAGGGCTACCTGCCCGGCGCCGTGTCGAACTACCTGTTGCGCCTCGGGCACGCCGGCGCGCCGGATGCCTGGGTGGAGCCGGCCGACCAGCCGGGCCAGTTCGCGCTCGAACGCATCGGCCGCGCCCCGGCGCATTTCGACGAGACCCAGTTGCTGCACTGGCAGCGCGAGGCGGTCAAGCGCCTCGATCCGGCGGCGCTCGATGCCTGGCTCGGGCCCGCACTGCCGCCCACGCTCAGCGCCGCCGAACGCAACACGCTTGCTGCCACGGTGAGTCACAACGTGCTGTTCCCGGCCGATGCACGCGCCTGGGTCGACGTGCTGTACGGCGAGCTGCCGGCGCTCGCCACCGAGGACCGGCAGGTGATCGACCACGCGGGTCCCGGCTATTTCGACGCGGCGCTCGCGGCCTTCGCTGCGACCGGGGCGGACATCGGCGCGCTCGCCCGCGAGCTCAGGCTGCGCACCGGGCGCAAGGGGGCGGCGCTCTTCATGCCGTTGCGCATCGCGCTGTCGGGGCGCCGCGACGGCCCGGAACTCGCCGTGCTGGCGGCGGCGCTCGGCGCGGAACGGATTCGCGCGCGCCTCGC
>CAZXAS010000263.1:0-1417 GCA_964638185.1 uncultured Steroidobacteraceae bacterium
TGGTCAACAATGCCTCGACCTTCTATCCCACGCCGGTCGGCGAGATCACGCCGGCACAGTTCGACGACCTCATCGGCACCAACCTGCGCGCGCCGGTATTCCTCGCCCAGGCCGCGGCACCCGAGCTTCGCCGGCACCAGGGGCTGATCCTCAACCTCGTCGACATCCATGGCCAGCGCCCGCTGAAGCGCTACCCGGTCTACTGCGCCGCGAAAGCCGGGCTCATCATGCTGACGCGTTCGCTCGCCAGCGAGCTCGGCCCGGACGTGCGCGTCAACGGCGTCGCTCCGGGGCCGGTGCTGTGGCCCGAGGCCGGCTACGACGCGGAGCTCCGGGCGACGATCGTCGAACGCACCGCCCTCAAGCGCGAGGGGTCGCCCGAGGACATTGCCCGCGCCGCGCTGTTCTTCGCCACCGAGGCGCCCTACGTCACCGGGCAGGTCCTGGCCGTCGACGGTGGCCGCAGTCTCGGCAGCGGGACCTGATCGCATCAGCCGGCATCCTCGAGGCGGGTCGGCTCGAGGACGTGCCCGGCCGCGTCGAACTCCTGCCATAGCTCGCCGATGCTGCGGCCGAGAACGGGATGCACCAGTCCGGGCGCGAGGTCGGCGAGCGGTCCGAGCATGTAGGCGCGCGTGACCAGTTCCGGGCGTGGCAGTTCCTTCCCGGCATGCTCGCCGACGAGGTCGCCGTACAGCAGCAGGTCGAGGTCGAGGCTCACCGCGGTCGGCTGTGCGCCGCCGCGCCTGCGGTCGCAGGCTGCCTCGATGGTCCCGAGCGTCGCGAGCACCGCCGCGAGCGACTCGTGGGTATCGAAGCCGACGACGAGGTTGATGAACTCGGCGCCGTCGAATCCCACCGGCCGGTTGACGAAGGCACGCGACGCCCTGAGGGCCGGCCAGTGCTGCCTGAGCAGGCCCAGGGCACGCGCGATGTGGGAACGCGGCCGATCGTTGCTGGCGACCGCGACGTAGACGTCAGTCACGGCCGAGGTCGGCGCGGGAGCGCTCGATGACGACCCCCACGCCGCTCGAGTGCCGGATCGCCCCGAGCTTGTGCAGGGTCAGGCGCAGCTCGACGACCGGGAACTCGGTGAGCACCACGCGCGCGACTTCCTCCGCCAGCGTCTCCACCAGTTGATAGCGGCTCTCCTGGATGAAGGCCAGCACCCGTTCGGCGACCGCCATGTAGTTGAGGGTGTCGACGATCGAATCACTCTGCGCCGCACGACGGATGTCGGTGGCCATCTCCAGGTCGACGGCGACGGTCTGCTTGACCTCCCGCTCCCAGTCGA
Source organism: uncultured Steroidobacteraceae bacterium (assembly GCA_964638185.1). Lineage (GTDB taxonomy): Bacteria > Pseudomonadota > Gammaproteobacteria > Steroidobacterales > Steroidobacteraceae > SG8-30. Next base: position 1,295 of record CAZXAS010000263.1, read on the forward strand.
ACACGCCGATGACCGTCTCGGCCGTCAGCCCGGTCACGAAGATCTTGTCCATGTCGCCTGCCTTGTCGTGAATGCCGGCCCGCATCAATGCCGCGGCGGCCTGAGTTCGTCGAGCGGCCAGCG
>CAZXAS010000263.1:1517-2886 GCA_964638185.1 uncultured Steroidobacteraceae bacterium
CCGAGCAGCTTGGCCGTCTTGTCGAAGGCCTCCCCGGCCGCGTCGTCGAGCGACTCGCCGAGAATCTGGTACTCACCGATCCCCCGGACCTCGACCAGCATCGTGTGGCCACCGGACACCAGCAGCGCGACGAACGGGAAGCCCGGCGGGTCCGATTCCAGCATCGGGGCCAGCAGGTGGCCCTCCATGTGGTGGATGCCGATGGCCGGCACTCCCCAGGCATAGCCCAGGCTCTCGGCGACCGCCGCCCCGACCATGAGCGCCCCCACCAGGCCCGGACCCGCCGTGTAGGCGACCCCGGTGACGGCCTCCGGAGCCGTCCCGGCCTGCCCGAGGGTGGCCTCGACCATGGGCAGCAGCCGCCGGACGTGATCGCGGGCGGCGAGTTCCGGGACCACCCCACCCCAGGCCCGGTGCAGGTCGAACTGGCTGAAGACGGTGTCTGCGAGGAGCCCGGCCTGGCCGTCATAGACCGCCACGGCGGTCTCGTCGCAGGAGGTCTCGATCCCGAGCACCCGCGGGGTCGGACACCCCCCTGACCCCGACTCTTTGATTTCTGGACTGGACATCAATACAATTTCCGGCTCTTTCCCCCGGGGTGACCGGGGAGTGACTGGTCCGAAACGAGGTTCGAATGCCCAGCGTCCGCATCCGCGAGAACGAATATTTCGACGCCGCACTGCGTCGCTTCAAGCGCGCCTGCGAGAAGGCCGGTGTCCTGACCGAGCTGCGCCGGCGCGAATTCTACGAGAAGCCGACCCAGGAACGGAAACGCAAGAAGGCGGCCGCCGTGAAGCGCCACCTGAAGCGGCAGTCGCGCGACGGCGGCGTTCGCCCGGCAGCGCGCTGACCCGGAGGGTCCGATGACCCTCAAGGCTCGAATCACCGAAGACATGAAGGCTGCGATGCGCTCGGGCGAGAAGGATCGCCTCGGGCTCATCCGCATGCTGCAGGCCGGCATCAAGCAGCGCGAGGTCGACGAGCGCATCGAACTCGACGACACCCAGGTGCTCGCGGTCATCGACAAGATGGTCAAGCAGCGCAAGGACTCGGTGGAGCAGTTCCGCGCCGGCGGACGCGAGGACCTCGCCACCCGCGAGGAAGCCGAGCTCGCCTGGCTCGCCGGCTATTTGCCGGCCCAGCTGTCGGAGGCGGAAGTCGACGCGCTGATCAAGGACGCGATCGCCGCGACCGGGGCGGCATCGATGAAGGACATGGGCAAGGTCATGGGCGCGGTGAAGCCGCGGGCCCAGGGCCGCTGCGACATGGGCGCGCTCTCGGCGCGCATCAAGGCCGCCCTCGGCGGCTGACGCCAGCTACGGCACACCCGCGGTACCGTTTCCCGCCGCGTTCGCGGTTGCGCCTGTCG
>CAZXAS010000264.1:0-2834 GCA_964638185.1 uncultured Steroidobacteraceae bacterium
ACCGAGACGAGGTTGAGGCGCTCCCAGCCGACGCTGGTGAGCACCGCGCCGGCCATCAACGACGCGATCGCCTGCGAGCCGAACACCGCGAACTCGTTGACTGCCTGCGCGCGGAAGCGTTCCGCCGGCCGGTAGCTGCAGGTGAGCAGCGCCGTGCCGGAGACGAACAGCAGGTTCCAGCCGACGCCGAGCAGCACCATCGCCCACAAGTAGTGAATGACCGCGTGGCCGCCGAGCACCGCGATCGCGACACAGCCGGCCATGGCCAGCGTGCCGACGGTCATCGTCACCGGGATGCCGAGCTTGCCGATCACCTGCCCGCTGACGAGCGACGGCAGGTACATCGCGAGCAGATGGCTCTGGATCACCCACTTCGTGTCGTGCTCGGCGTGCTGGTCGACGACGTGCATGCTGATCGGCGTCGCGGTCATGATGAAGCTCATCACCGCGTAGGACACGATGCCGGCCAGCACCGCGACGATGAACTGCGGCTGGCGCAGGATCACGCCGAGAGGCCGCGGCGCGCCGTGGGTCGTCCCGGCGTGCAGCCCGCCGGCCGGCAGGAACGACAGCAGCACGGCCGCGCCGACGTACACCGCGGCCGCGGCGTAGAAGGACCCGGCGTAGCGCGTACCAGCGGCGAGCTCCGCCGCGCGCACCGCGAGCTCGGGGCCGAGCCACGCGGCCACGAGTGCGCCGATCATGACGGTGGCGACCGCCCGTCCGGCCCGCTCCGGCGCCACGTACTCGGTCGCGGCGAAGCGGTACTGCATGACGAGTGCGTTGTGGGCGCCAAGCAGGAACGTCGCGACGCAGAACAGCTCGAAACTGCCGCGCGTCACCGCGAGGGCGGCGAGCAGTGCCGCGCCGGCCGCGAGCACGGCCCCGGCCTGGAAAGTCGGCCGGCGGCCGAAGCGCTGCATGGCGAGCGCCGCCGGGAAGGTGCTGAGCGCGAGGCCGACGACCATCGACGACAGCGGCAGGGTGGCGAGCGACGGCGACGGCGCGAGGTGCGATCCCAGGATGCCGCCGAGGAGCACGACCAGGAAGGTGCCGGAGCCGCTCAGGGCCTGCGCCGTCGCCAGCAACCAGACGGTCGGCATGTCAGGCCGGCCCCAATGGCTGGCGCCCGGCCGTCGGTCGACCGGCGTCCGCCGTCGGTCGCGCCGGGGGAAGATATGTCAATTCAATCACTTGCAAGGTATCGCGGAACGGCCGCCGGGCTGATAAGGTTGTTCACAGGTGAATCGCGACACGCCCGGGAGGGGCGGGCCGCTGGCAGACATGGCCAAAGAGAGTGCCGGGGCGCCGGTTTGGGCGCAATCGGAACCCTGAGGGGATACGACATGAGCGCTGAAGACATCCGTCCGTCCGGCGCCCGTCCGGAGACCGGCGCAGCCGCGTCGGACGGCGGCCGCGAACGTGGGACCGCCGGCTTCGAGGTCGAGGAGTCGAACGAGTTCGAGCAGATCGAGCTGTCGACGGCGCGCCGGCTGTCGGATTTCCATGGTCTCGACCTGGCTGGCTTCGAGGACGACTCGCTGCTGCCGGAAGCGCAGTTCTTCCCGGAGGACCTGCTCGAAGACCCGCCGGTCGGCGTCGGCGATCGCCTGGTGCAGCTCGAGCGCCGCTGCCTCGAACTCACGACGCTGGTGCGCCAGCAGGCGGAGCGTCTCGCCGCCATGAAGGACGAGCACCGCAAGCTCGCCGCCCTGGTCCGCGAGCGCATCGACGCGGCGGCCCGCGAGCACCCCCTGTTCGAGGGCGAGGAGGTGCCGACCATCGCCGCCGATTCGCCGCCGCCGCCGCTGTCCCCGACCGTTCCCGACCTGCATGCGGCGGCCACGCCCGACGTGCCGCATTGCGTGCTGCTGCCGATCGGCAACGACGATGCGCAGGTCTTCGAACTGACCGGCACGCGCGCCTATGTCGGACGTGGCGGCGAGGCAGACCTGCGGATCGCCGACACCACGGTGAGCCGCCTGCACGCGGTCATCCGGGCCGGTGACGGCGGCCTGGTGATCGAGGACGTCGGCAGTCGCAACGGCTTGTTTGTGAACGACTTCCGGGTCCGGCGCGCCGTGGTCAACGACGGCGACCGGGTCACCTTCGGCACGGTCGCATACGTGGTTCGCGTGTTGCCCGGCACGGCTTCCCAAGCGCACCATTTTTCCCAGTGAACTGACCGGCCGCGCCGGGGACCGCCGGCGAGACTGAGAACCAGCCCACTGCGCCCCGGCCCCGGGCCGTGGATACTCGCCCAGGTGCCAGGACGGCAGGGCCGCCCATGAATCATCGCGCAGACACGCTTTCCGGCGACGACCTCGACCGTACCGACCGGCTCCCGGCGCTCGACGAAACCGCCGTGCTGGCCGCACAGGCTGCCGACACGGCGAGCCACGCCATGCCCGACTTCGCGCGGGGCGCGTCGTTGCTGCAGTCGGAGATCGGTCGGCGTGACGACGCCATTGCCGCGCTCACCCGGTCGCTGGAGCAGGCCTCCTCCCGGGTCGCGGATCTCGAGCGGGAACTCGCGGCCGCGCGCGAGGCGGCGGCGGGCCGCGACGAGGCGGAGGTCGAGGCCGTGCTCGCCGAGTTCGAGGCGCGCGAGCGCGAGCAGGCCACGGCGATCCATGCACTGGAGGACCAGGTCAGCGAGCTGCGTGTTGCAGCGGACGGCCTCGAGCACCAGCTCGCCGGCCTGCGCGCGGACCGCGATACCCGCGAGCAGTTGCTCCTCGAGCTGGACAAGCGCCTGGCGCGGGTCGCTGCAGAGCGCGACGAAGCGCTGCAGCGGATGCAGGAACTGGAGCAGGCCCAGGCACTGCGTGCCG
>CAZXAS010000265.1:0-2832 GCA_964638185.1 uncultured Steroidobacteraceae bacterium
GGCGCCGCCGGCGTCGGCTCGTCCCAGCCGGTCTCGCCGTGCACCACGAACATGCGCTCGATCGGCATGCCAGCGAGCGTGTCCGCCATCAGCCTGGCGGTGTCGAGGTTCCACGCCCCGATGACGCCGTAGGGCGCGGCCGCCGGGTTGGTCAGCGGCCCGAGCAGGTTGAACACGGTGCGGATGCCGAGCGCGGCGCGCACGGGCGCGATCGCCTTCATCGCCGGGTGGTAGTGCGGCGCGAACAGGAAGGTGAAGCCGGTCGCCTCGAGGCAGCGACCCGCCGCCGCCTCGTCGAGCGGCAAGGCGAGGCCGAGCGCCTCCAGCACGTCGGCGCTCCCCGAGCGCGACGAGACAGAGCGATTGCCATGCTTGACGATGCGCACGCCGCAGGCGGCGGCGAGCAGCGCCGCCCCGGTCGACAGGTTGAAGCTGTGCGAGCCGTCGCCGCCGGTGCCTACCACGTCGGCAATCGGGCCGCCGCTCGCGATCTCCGGGCGCCGCGCCAGCGAGCGCATGCCGCGGGCGAAGCCGCGCACTTCCTCGGCGCACACGCCCTTGGCCCTGAGCGCCGCGAGCAGTGCCCCGGCCATCGGCGGCGGCATCTCCATCTCGGTGAGCGCCACCAGGAGTTCGAAGGACTCCTGCTCCGACAGGTCGTGCGCGTCGAGCAGGTGCTCGAGGATCTCCTTGAGCGGCCGCGCCATCAGCGCACCTCCCCGTCGACGAGCGCCAGGAAGTTGCCCATCAGGCGCGGGCCGTCCGGCGTCAGGATGCTCTCGGGGTGGAACTGCACGCCCTCGACGGCGAGCTCGCGGTGGCGCACGCTCATGATCTCGCCTTCCGCGGTGCGCGCAGTCACCTCGAGCACCGCCGGGATGGACCCCTCCTCGGCGATCAGCGAGTGATAGCGCCCCGCCTCGAACGGGTTCGGCATGCCCGTGAAGACGCCCTTGCCGTCGTGGTGGACGAGCGAGGTCTTGCCGTGCATCAGGCGCGGGGCGCGCACCACCCTGCCGCCGAACACCTCGACCAGCGACTGGTGCCCGAGGCACACGCCGAACACCGGGATGCGCCCGGCGAAGGCCTCGATCATCTTCATCGACACGCCGGCGTCGCGCGGCGTGCCAGGCCCGGGCGAGATGCACAGGTGCGTAGGCTCGAGTGCGCGCGCCGCCTCGACCCCGAGCTCGTCGTTGCGGTGGACCAGCACCTCGGCGCCCAGCACCAGGAAAGCCTGCACCAGGTTGTAGGTGAACGAGTCGTAGTTGTCGATCAGGAGCAGGCGCGGCTTCATAGCCCACCCTCCGCGAGCGACAGCGCGCGCCTGAGGACGGCACTCTTCGCCAGCACCTCGTCGTGCTCGCGCTCCGGCACGCTGTCGGCCACGATGCCGGCGCCGGCCTGAAAGGCATAACGGCCATTACAGAACGTCAGCGTGCGGATGGTGATGGCCTGGTCCATGTCGCCGCCGCGACCGAAATAGCCGACCGTGCCGCCATACAGCCCGCGGCGCACCGGCTCGAGTTCGTCGATGATCTCCATGGCCCGCACCTTTGGCGCGCCGACCAGCGTGCCGGCCGGAAAGGCGGCGGCGAACAGGTCGAAGGCGTCGCGCCCGGCGGCGAGCTCGCCGTTGACGCCGCTGACGATGTGCATGACGTGACTGTAGCGCTCGATGATGCGAAACGGATCGACCCCGACCGAGCCTGCGCGGGCCACGCGCCCGAGGTCATTGCGGGCGAGATCGACGAGCATCACGTGCTCCGCGTTCTCCTTCGGATCGGCGAGCAGCTCGCGCTCGTGCGCCGCGTCCTCGACCGGCGACTCGCCGCGCGGCCGGGTGCCGGCGATCGGTCGCAGCATGGCCCGGCCGCGGCCGAGGCGCACCAGCGCCTCCGGCGACGAACCCACCACCGTCACGCCGCCGAGGTCGCAGTAGTACATGTACGGCGAGGGATTGAGCAGCCGCAGGGCGCGGTAGACCTCGAACGGCTCGAGCTCGCATTCGCCCGAGAAGCGCACCGACAGCACCAGCTGGTAGACGTCTCCCGCCGCAATGTACTCCTGCGTGCGGCGCACGCCGGACATGTACTCGTCGCGTGACATGCTGGCCGTGGCCGGCGCGTGCCGGAACACCGGGTTGCGGGCCGGCAGCGGCCCGCGCAGCGCGGCGACGATCTCGCGCTTCAGCGACTGGCGCTCGTCCTCGGGCCCGTCGTGCAGGAGCGTCAGGCCGCGCGAGACGTGGTCGAACACCAGGAGCGAGCGCGGCGCGTAGTAGCAGGCATCCGGCACCGGCTGGTCGGCGACGGCACGGTTCGGCAGCCGTTCGAAGAAGCGCACGATGTCGTAGGCGGCGAAGCCCACGAGCCCGCCGGTCAGTGGCAGGCCGGCGCGGTCCGGGCCCGGGTGTGGCGCGCGGGCGAGCGCCCCGCGCAGCCCCGCAAGCAGGCTGTCGCGGTCGGCCGGGACCGGCATGCGCGTGCCGCCGACCACGAGGCCCGAGGCGTCGAGCCTGACGTCGAGGCCCTCGCCGAAGCCGATGAAGGAATAGCGCCCAAGTCGCTCGCCGCCCTCGACACTCTCGAGCAGGAAGCGTGGCCCGAAGGACTTGAGCTTCAGGTACGCCGACACCGGCGTGTCCAGGTCGGCAGCAATGTCGAACGGCAGTTTCATCGCTTCACTTGTGCAGGCTCGGTTCCGTCAGGCAACAAAAAACCCATCCCCGGCGTGAGGTCGGAGATGGGTCGGGTTCGCGGTCAGAAATCGATTACGCGCCCAGCGCCCACTCCGTGGAGTGGTGCCACCACCAGCCGACCGTCGCGACAG
>CAZXAS010000266.1:0-2821 GCA_964638185.1 uncultured Steroidobacteraceae bacterium
CCGCTCGTTCCGCCGTGGCCCGTGCGTTCATGAGTACGTCGCGCTCGCGCGCGAAATCCCGCATCGGATGACCAGTGGACCGTTTTACCCGTGCGATATCCTGCGACAGGCGCTGGCGCTCTGCGACGAGCCCGATCAGCTCGCGGTCGATGGCCGTCAGTCTCTCGCGCAGTGCTGTCAGGTCCATGGATGCCAGGTTCCCGGGCCACAGGCCCACCTATTTAGCCGTCTGCCCGATGGCCTGCAAGCAGGTTTCTCACGGTTCAGGCAGCGAATCGAGGAATTCGCTCACCGCGAGGTTGAAGGCGCGCGGCGAATCGAGCTCGGAGCGGTGCCGGCTGCCGGCGATCATCTCGACCCGGGCCGCGGGAATCGCCGCCGCCCAGCGCCGCTTCTCGTCGATGTCCGTGTAGTCGTGCTCGGCGCCGATCACGAGCGTCGGCGAGCGGATGCGGCCGAGGCGGCCTTCCGCGCTCCAGCGGGTGAGCGACCTCAGCGTCGCCAGGTAGACCCAGCGGCTGGTGTGGCTCGCACGCTCCAGCAGGCGCTTGCGGAGCCGGGCCTGGTGCGGTGCGGGGAATACCGCCCTGGCGAACAGGCGCGCGACGCCGCCGACACCGAGGGTCAGCGCCAGCACCATGCGCGAGAAACCCATGTAGCGTCGTTCCCATGAACTGAGCTCGAAGTCCGGGGCGGTGTTGGCGAGCACCAGCCCCGCGACGCACTCCGGCTGGGTGATGGCGAGTTCCATGGCGACCGCCCCACCCATCGACAGGCCGACGACGTGCGCGCGTGCGATGCCCAGTTCCACCAGCAGCGCCCGGGCGTCACGCGCGTGCTGCTGGATCGTGAATGGTTCCTGCCGCTCGCTGTCACCGAAGCCGCGCAGGTCGGGGGCGATCACGCGGTAGCGGCGCGCCAGCAGCGGCACCTGCCGGCGCCAGTCGTCGTGGCTGCCGCCGAGCCCGTGCAGCAGCAGGAGCGGTGGCCCCGCGCCCGCGAGCTGGCAGGCGATGCGGACCCCGTTCACCGGGACTGGCCTCATTTCGTGGTCGCTCACGGCCGACACGCTAGCCTGAAGCCGGCTGCGGTGCACGCGGAGTGACGGGGCCGCCGACCGATGGGTAACATCGAGCCATGCGTACCCAGGTGCAGAACCTGCCCGACCCGCTGCCGCTCGACCCGATGCCGCTGGCCTCGACCTGGCTCAAGCAGGCGTTCGACGAACAGGTGCAGCCGAACCCGGACGCGATGGTGCTGGCCACCGCCGCGGCGGACGGCAGGCTTGCGGCACGCGTGGTGCTGTGCAAGGAGCTGGTGCCCCAGCCGGGCTACCTGGTCTTCTACAGCAACTACGAGTCGCGCAAGGGACGCGAGCTCGAGGTGTCGCCGCGGGCCGCCGCCGTATTCCACTGGGACGACCTGCGCCGGCAGCTGCGGGTCGAGGGCGTCATACTGAGGTCCCCGCCGTCGGAGAGCGACGACTACTTCGCCTCGCGGTCATGGCGCAGCCGCCTCGGCGCCTGGGCGAGCCACCAGAGCGAACCGATCGGCTCTCGCCAGGCCCTGGTCGCGCAACTGCAGCAGGTCGCGCAGCGCTTCGGCGCCCCCGATCCCGTCGCGGCCCCGGACGACGACCAGGAACCCGAGTTCCACGTGCCGCGTCCACCGCACTGGGGCGGCTACCGCCTGTGGGCGGATGCCGTCGAGCTGTGGGTCGAAGGCGAGCACCGGCTGCACGACCGTGCTCGCTGGACGCGCGAGCTCGGCCCGCCGGAGGGCGGCGTCGTCCACTGTGGACCGTGGCACCACGCGCGCCTGCAGCCCTAGGGTGCGCCGTGACCGAGCTCGAGCAGGCCCACGAAGTCACCTGCCCGCACTGCTGGCAGACGATCACCCTGTGGCTCGACCTGTCCGTCGGCGCACAGTCCTACTACGAGGATTGCGCGGTCTGCTGCCGTCCGATCCTGGTCGCCTACGAATCAGCGCAGGGCGAGCTCACTTCGCTCACCGCGACCGCGGCAGACTGAGCCGATGACGCTCAGCTGCGAGGCCCTCGACGTCGATGTCGCCGGCCGGCGCCTGGTGTCGGCACTGACCCTGGCTTGCCGGCCCGGGCGACTGGTCGCCGTGCTCGGGCGCAACGGCGCGGGCAAGACACTCACCCTGCACACGCTGGCCGGACTGCGCCGGCCCGGGGCGGGCGCCGTGGCGCTGGACGGACGCCCGCTGGAGCGGTGGCCGCGGCTTGCGCTGGCGCGCGAGCTCGGCATGCTGCTGCAGTCGGTCGAGGATCCGTTCCCGGTGACGGTGCTCGACACGACCATCATCGGCCGTCATCCGCACCTTGGTTTCTGGCAATGGGAAGGACCGTCGGAGCGGATGGCAGCGCGTGCGGCGCTGGCCGAGGTCGGCCTCGCCGGACTCGAGGACCGGGCCGTGGACTCGCTCTCGGGCGGTGAGCGCCGGCGGCTCGCCATCGCCACGCTGCTCACCCAGGACCCGCGGGTGTGCCTGCTCGACGAGCCCACCAATCACCTCGACCCGCAGCACCAGGTCGCAGTCCTCGACCTGTTCCGCCGCCGCGCGGACGGCGGCGGCGTGGTGCTCGCGAGCCTGCACGACGCGACGCTGGCCGCGCGCTACGCGGACGATGCGCTCCTTCTCTACGGCGACGGCCGCTGGGATTTCGGCCCGGCCGCCGACGTGCTGGCGCCCGAGCGGCTATCGGCCCTGTACGCGGCGCCGATGCACGCACTCACGTTCCAGGGACGCCGCGTTTTCGTACAGGGCTGACGTTTCGTTGAGGGCGATTCGGGGG
>CAZXAS010000267.1:0-2800 GCA_964638185.1 uncultured Steroidobacteraceae bacterium
GGGAGTGGTTCGCGCGCTTCACGGCCGGGCGCTACCGGCTCGAGCTCGCCGCCGGGGAGGGTTCGGCCAAGCGGTTCGTGGCGATGGACGGGGAGGCCGGAGCGCTGCGCGAGCTGGGTGAGCTGTCGACCGGGACCAGGTCGCAGCTGCTGTTGGCGTCGCGAGTGGCATACGCGCTGGTGGAGGAGGCCCGCTCCGGCAGGGAGCCGCTGCCGCTGTTCCTCGACGAGGCTCTCACGACCGCCGACCCCGCGCGGTTCTCGGCCGTGGCGGCAGCGCTGCTCGAGTTGGCTGCCAGGGGGCGACAGGTCTTCTACCTCAGCGCCAGACCTGAGGACGCCGAAGCCTGGCGCGCGGCCGCGGAGCGTTGTGCTCAACGCGTCAACGTGATCGAGTTGCCCGCTGCCGTCGGGCAGCGCGACGACTCAGCGCCACATGTCGGGCAGCTTGGTGGTGCCCGCAGCGACGCGGGCCGCTAGCGTCGCCGCCGCTTCGACAGGGGTCGAGGTCGGCAGGCTGAGCCGAGCCCCGTGGCTGAGTCCGGCGGACAAGGCGTCGGTCAGGTACGGGCCCGCGCTCGCGACACCGCCTGCGAACGCCACGTTCAGCACCTGCCCGAGCCGGCCGCTGAGCACGTTGGCGAGCCGCGCCAGCTCGCGGCCGGCCGCGGCGAGCACAGCCTGAGCGTCAGCGTCGCCGCGGCCGGCCGCCAACGAGACGGCTCGCGCGAGCGTCGCCACCTTGGAGCGGCCGCCCTGATAGACGACGTGCCGGATGTGAGGCCAGGCCGCGCCTCCGAGCGCGGCGTACAGCGCGCTGGCGAGCTTCCCGTCGATCGGTGCCCCCGCCTCGTCGGAGCGCCGCAGCACGAGCTTGAGGGCCTCGCGGCCGATCCAGTACGCTCCGCCGGCGTCGTCGAGCAGGTAGCCGTGGCCGCCGGCGCGCAGGGAATCGCCGCGCGAGGAGAGGTAGAGCGCGATGCTGCCCGTGCCGGCGTAGACGAGGATGCCGTCGCCGGGATCGAACGCGCTGAGGTAGGCGATGTAGACGTCGGGCAGGACCGTGACAGCTTCGACAGCGAGAGCGAGGCCGTTCGCGATCGTGGTCCGCATGGCGAGCACGTCCTCGGGCGACTCGCCGAGACCGGTCACACCAGCGACCACGCGGCTCGGTGAGTCCGCCGTGCCAGTGGCGCCTGCGGCGGTCGCCGCACGCGCTTGCGAGAGCAACTCTCGCAGGTTGGTCGTGGTGGCGCCGGCCTCGCTCTCGCGCAGCAGGTCTATCGCCGAGACGGGTCCGACCGTGCCGCTACCCAACCGCTTGCCGGTAGGGTCGACCAGCAGCCAGCGGGCGCTCGAGCTGCCCGCGTCGATGCCGAGGGCGAGACCGCTCGAGCCGCTCACGACTCCTCCGCTTGCGCGGCGGGCGCGGGGCGCGCGAGACAGGCCGCCGCTCGCCGTGCCAGGGCGCTCAGCGCCGCCCGCTCGCGCGCCGGAAGGTGATCCGCTATCAGCAGCCAAGCGTCTACCGCTTCGGGATGCTCGAAGCGGTATGCCGACAACCAGCCGGCGGCGACCTCCGACGCGCAGCCCGATGCGAGCGTGACACCGACGCCGGCACCGGCCAGCACGGCGGCTTTCAGCGCGGCGGGACCGGGGCTCACCAGCACGCGGGCGGGGTGAACACCCGACCTGGCCAAGGCAGCCAACCCCCGGGTGTGAACGGTGCTGCCAGCGGGCGGGAGCAGCAGCGTCGCTCCGCGCAAGGCCTCGATGTCGGCGTTCGGGCCGCGACCGAGCGAGGCGGACGAGACCAGCACGACGTCGTCGGAACCGAGGTGCGTGGCTGTCAACCCTGGCTCGCGGCTGCCGGGGCCGGTCAGCGTGAGGGCGGCGTCGAGGCGAGCAGCGCCGGGCTCCGATCGCGAGCCTCCCCGCAGGCGGCTCAGGAGCGTGGTCGACGCCTCCTCCTCGTACTCGGCTGCCACGCTCTCGCCCTCGTGACCGTGTGCGGCACCGCTGATGAACGCGGCGGCGAGGCCGAGCGCGAGGTGGCCGCTGAAGCCGAGCCGGAACGCGAGAGGACGCTGCTCCACGGGCGCGATCTCGCGCTCGGAGGCTGCCAACGCGGTGCGGATGGCCCTGGCGTGAGGCAAGAGGCGCTCACCCGTCGGGGTGGGGCGCACGCCCGACGCCGTCCTGACCGTCAGCGGCTCACGCGACGCCTGTTGCAGGGCGCCCAAACGACGGCTTATCGAGCTCTGGCCCACGCCGAGCAGCTCGGCGGCCGCGCTCTCACTACCCGACTCGGCCACGGCGAGTAACGTTAAGAGGTGCTCGGGGTCTACCGTGGCCGGCATACCGACATTATGCGGCAAACGCATAGCGTGGCATGGCCGAACGCGGGGTACGGCGCCGAGCGGGAGGGCAGTCGATGTACTTCAAGCACTTCTACGATCCCGACCTGGCTCAAGGCAGCTACCTGATCGGCTGTCAGGAGTCGGGCGAGGCGGTGGTCGTCGATCCGAGGCGCGACGTCGAGGTCTACCTGGCGGACGCGGCTGCCAACAAGCTGCGCATAACGGCTGTGACCGAGACTCACATCCACGCCGACTACCTGTCGGGCGGTCGCGAGCTGGCCGCCGCGACCGGAGCGCGGCTCTACCTGTCCGACGAGGGCGGCGCCGAGTGGCAGTACGCCTTCGAGCACCTACCGCTGGTGCACGGTGACGCCATCGACGTCGGCCGCGTGCGGCTGCAGGCGCTGCACACTCCTGGTCACACGCCCGAGCATCTGTCGT
>CAZXAS010000268.1:0-2779 GCA_964638185.1 uncultured Steroidobacteraceae bacterium
GCAGCGCCCGGGTCACGGTGTCGCCTTCCTGGTAGATCAGGAACGGCGCGGGCCGGTGCCCGGCGGCGTCGATGATCGCGTCCCAGTTGGCGCGCAGGTTGTCGAGGTCCCACTGCAGTTCCTCGGGCGAGCGGCCGACGCCGGCCGTGCGCACGATGCTGCCCATGCCGTCGGGGATGACCAGTTTTTCCAGGGCATCGCGGGTCGCGTCGCGGTCCTCGCCCTCGATGCGGCGCGACACGCCGCCGGCGCGCGGATTGTTGGGCATCAGCACCAGGAAGCGTCCGGCGAGGCTGATGAAGGTCGTGAGCGCGGCGCCCTTGTTGCCGCGTTCCTCCTTCTCCACCTGCACGATGAGCTCCTGGCCCTCCTGCAGCACGTCCTTGATGTTGAAGCGAGCGCCGGGAGCCGGCTGGTAGCGGAAGTACTCGCGTGCGACTTCCTTCAGCGGCAGGAAGCCCTGGCGCTCGGAGCCGTAGTCGACGAAGGCCGCTTCGAGACTCGGCTCGACGCGCGTGATACGGGCCTTGTAGACGTTGGCTTTCTTCTGCTCCCGCGAGGGAATTTCAATCGACAGGTCGTAGAGCTTCTGGCCGTCGACCAGAGCAACGCGCAACTCTTCGGGCTGAGTTGCGTTGATGAGCATTCTCTTCATGAGCCCCTTCCGAGGTGAGAGGGGCCGGCAAGCCTGGGGTGCGTGGGGGAGTCCGGGCGCGGAGTCTGTCGTCCACCGGGTGGTCCTTGCGGAAAGCCGCCAGCGAGGGGGCGCGCCTTGCGGCGTGCTGCCAGACCCTCACTTCCTGACTCGTCGCGGGGGACATGCCTGGGATTCTCGAGTGGTTCCGCGGACCGCGCCCGCCTGCGGGCACGCGTCCAAGCTTTCGGCCGAACGATGGCCTGGTGGACCAGGACCAACTAACATGCGGCGCCGTCCCGGACTGGACACCTGCCGGTTGCAGCGGTGTTGTGCTCACGGGGGGCCGCTCAGTGGCAGGTGGTTGCGCCGCGCCGTGCACGGCCGCATGGAGCCCACCTGACGGGCGGCAACATTAGCAGTCAACCATCCAAGAAATCAATACCTTAGGAAATATAGATGCCCCAGGGCCGAGAAACCGCCCCGACGGTCCGGCATGTCGCCGTCGGCCCGGGTGAAGCCGGGCAGCGGATCGACAATTTCCTGCTGCGCACGCTGAAGGGCGTGCCGCGCAGCCACGTCTACCGGCTGCTGCGCCGTGGCGAGGTGCGCATCAACGGCCGGCGCGCCCGGGCCGAGCAGCGGCTCGCCGAGGGCGACGAGGTGCGCCTGCCGCCGGTGCGCATGGCGGCCGAGGACGCGCCGCGGCGCGTGCCGGACAACCTCCTCGCCGAGGTGCGCGCCGCGGTCATCCACGAGGATGAGCGCATCCTGGTGCTCGACAAGCCCTCCGGCCTCGCCGCGCACGGCGGTTCGGGCCTCGCCTTCGGTGCGATCGAGGCGCTCAGGGCGGAACGGCCCGGTGCGGAACTGGAACTGGTGCACAGGCTCGATCGTGATACCAGCGGCGTACTGGTGGTGGCCAAGGACCGCGGCTCGTTGCGCATCCTGCATGCGCTCCTGCGCGAGGGCGAGGTCGACAAGGTCTATGCCGCACTGCTCAAGGGCAAATGGACGCTGGGCAGAAAGCGCATCGAGGCACCTCTCAAGACCAACTTGAGGCAGGGCGGCGAGCGCGTGGTGAAGGTGCACGCCGAGGGCAAGACAGCAGCCAGCACGTTCAAGCCGGTCGGCAGTTTCGGGCAGCGGGCCACCCTGGTGGAAGTCGAGATCCACACCGGGCGCACGCACCAGATCCGCGTGCACGCCGCCTACGCCGGCCACCCCGTCGCCGGCGACGACAAGTACGGCGACCGCGACTTCAACCTCGCGATGAAGGAACTCGGCTTGCGGCGCATGTTCCTGCACGCGCAGTCGATGGCATTCACCTGGCCGGATACGGGGAAGAAGTGCCGCGTCGCGGCGAAACTGCCGGCGGAGCTGCAGGCGGTGGTGGAGAGGCTGGGGAAGTGAGCCGTGAGCGGTGAGCCGTGAGCCGTGAGCGGTGAGCCGTGAGCCGTGAGCCGCAAGAGGCTGGCGGATAGCCGATAGTGACTGGCGGATAGACAGAGGGCGCGCGTTCTTACTATCCGCTATCCGCCAGTCACTATCCGTTGCGGCATATGTCATGACGGAGGCCGTGTCCCGACGGAGGCCGTGTCCCGGACCCGGGTTGTCCAGTACAATGGACACAAGTGGCCAATAGCAACCGCGCAGCCCCGGCACCGCATCCCGCAGCCGACGCGCGTTTGCTTCACGGCAAAGCAGACGTCGCCCCATGAGCACCTCGCCCGTGAAGATCGACGACCTGTCCGGACTGTCAGAGCTCGCGCCGGTTCTGGCGGACGTGATCGGCCTGCTGTCCAGTGACATCGCGCTGGTGCTCGACGCCGACGGCGTGATCCGCAAGGTCGCGCTCGGGGGCGCCGGCGCCGATGGCATTCGCGAGCTCACCGCGAGCTGGGTCGGGCGCCCGCTTCGGGACACCGTCACCGACTGCACGCGCGGCAAGGTGGATGCGCTGATGCGGGACCTTTCCTCGAACGGGGTTTCGCGGGCGCGCCACGTCAATCACCCGTGCCGCGATGGAACCGAGATCCCCGTGACGTATACGGCGGTACGCCTCGGCGGACAGGGGCCGCTCGTCGCCGTCGGGCGCGACCTGCGGTCCATCCGCGCCATGCAGCAGCGATTGATCGACGCGCA
>CAZXAS010000269.1:0-2779 GCA_964638185.1 uncultured Steroidobacteraceae bacterium
AGACGCGGCCCAAGGATCAGGCGCGGGCCAAGGGACAGGCAGCACTTCCCGTGCTTCGCCACGTCGCCGGATTCATGTGCCCGCTGTGCCGGGCACCGATGGTGAAGCGCCAGGCGACCAGCGGCCCCCACGCCGGGATCCAGTATCTCGGCTGCTCGACTTTCCCCGCCTGCCGCGGCGTCGTGTCGCTCCGGCGCCTGAAGCGCGCCTGATCGCCCCGCGCGCCGGCACCGGGCCGCACCCTGCACGGGCCGTACCGCGGTGGCTCCCAAGTCGATTAGGGAGCATCTACCAGTCTGGGCTGTCATCCTCTTCACGGCTCACGGCTCACGGCTCACGGCCCACGGCCCACGCACCAGGGGACCCCGATGACCAGCCTCACCCGCCAGCACCTGGCCGACCTCGCAGGTGCGTCGCGCATGGCCATCGATGCCACGCTCGGGCTGACCGGACTCGTCGAACACCTGCACCACACGATCCAGCTCAGGCCCGGCCCGGTCGGGAGCGCACCTGCTGCCGGACGCACGCGCGGCATCACCGGCTTCGTGTATCGCCGTGTGCGCGGCACGACGCGCATGGTCGGCTTGGGACTCGACGCGGCGTTCGGGCCGATCGCCTCCCTGTTCCCCGAGGGCGAGTCGTCGCCGCGGCGCGATGACGTCGTCTCGGCCATCAACGGCGTGTACGGCGATTACCTCGTGCGTTCCGGCAATCCGCTGGAACTCGACATGAGCCTGCGCTTCGACGAAAGGCGCCTCGATGCCGACAGTGGCGCGACGCTCCATGCCGCGGCCCAGGCGCGCGGCGGCAGGCCGCGACTGCTGCTGCTGGTGCACGGGCTGTGCCTCAACGAGCGCCACTGGCTGCGCCAGGGCCATGATCACGGCGAGGCGCTCGCGCGCGACGGCGGCTTCCTGCCGGTATACCTGCGCTACAACAGCGGCCTGCCGGTGGCGGAGAACGGACGGGCGCTGGCACGGCTGCTCGAACGGCTCCTGCGCGACTGGCCGGGCGAGCCGCCGGAGGTCGCACTGCTCGGCCACAGCATGGGTGGCCTGGTGCTGCGCAGCGCACTGCATCAGGCGTCGCGCGCACGGCACCGCTGGCCGGCGCGGGTCCGCAACTGCGTGTTCCTGGGCACGCCGCACCACGGGGCGCCGCTCGAGCGTGTCGGCCACGGTCTCGATCGCGTGATGGACCTGAGTCCGTACGTCGCACCGTTCGCGCGCCTCGGCAGGGCACGCAGCGCCGGCATCACCGACCTGCGACACGGCACGATCACGCGCGGCACGAAGCAGTGCGTGCCGCTGCCGCCACGCATACGCGGCTACGCGATCGGTGCCACGCTGTGCGCCAGGCAAAGCCCGCTCCGCGATCGCCTGGTCGGCGACGGACTGGTGCCACTGGACAGTGCGCTCGGGCGCCACGAGGAGGAGTCACGTCGCCTCGCCATCCCGGCGAACCGCCAGTGGGTCTGCCACGAGACCGGCCACCTCGACCTGCTGTCGAGCCGCGAGGTCCACGACCGCTTGCGCGACTGGCTTGCCTGAAGCGCCGGGCGCTGGCCGCGACTACCAGCGCAGGTCGTCAGGAACGACGAAGTCCTTGTAGGGATCGTCCTCGTCGACCGGGGCGGGCTCCGTCCCGGCACCGTAACGGATGACCGCCCGCTCGTCCCGCTCGCGGATGCGCTCGGCGATCTCGGCCGTCACCAGCACCGAGCGGCCCTCATGGCGCACGATGAAGATGTCGCCGCGCGCGAGGCGCGCGAGGATGTCCGCGTTGACCGCGATGCGACGGATCTTCCTGCCGGCGACGAAGTTGTAGTACTCATCGCCCTCCGGGCGCGGCAGGGCGTGCTGGTCGAGCAATTGCCGGATCTCGGCGTGGCGCGCCTTGGCATCGGCACGCTCGCGCCGCTCGCGTTCCAGCTCGCGGTCACGCGCGAGTTTTGCGGCCCGCGCCTGCCCGGCGGCCTGCGAGGCCGGGGACGGCGGCGGCTTCTGCCGTCGCGACTGCTTGGGCGTCGGCTGGTTCGCCTGGCGCAGCTGCTTCTCGGTGACGAGGCCCGCCTTCAGCAGCTGGTCGCGCAGGGAGTCGCTCATCATGGGTTCTCGTGGCTGCGGGTCGGGATGCGACGACAGTGTACGCGAAGCACCCGGGGGCGAGGCGCATCGGGCAGGTGGTCAGCCGTCCTCGACGCGCCCGGACGAACAGCCCTCGGCGAGGGGTGGCGGATGGTGACGGAGCCATGTCAGTCCCGCGCCGGTGTCCGGGAATCCGGGCCGGGCGACCGTGTCGTGGTAGGTGTCGGCGAAGATGTGGCTGTCGCTCAGGCGGTCGAAGGTGCCGATCATCGCGCTGGCGTCAACGCTGCGCTCCGAGCTGCAACAGTCGAGGTAGTCACGGATGACCTCGTTCAAGCGCAGGCCGCGACGCGCGTGCAGCCTGCGGTCCACCTCGAGGAAATAGGCCGCGCCGCCCCAGTACAGGCGTACCTGGCTCTGGGTCTGGCGCACGATGCGCGGCAGCTCGGCGATCGGAATGTCGTCGACCCGCTCCATTCGCGCGGCGCGCTTGAAGCGCTCGGCGTACCGGTCCATCACTTCGCTCCACGCCAGCGTGCCGTTGGCATACATGGCCTGGTACTGAAGGTAGCTGGCGATGCCCTCGGCGAACCACATCCCGTCCCGGCCGAGATAGGGGAACAGCAGGTGCGACAGTTCGTGCGTGGCCGTCCAGTCGCGTTCGAAGTCCCGCGCCGGATATCCCGGGTCGA
>CAZXAS010000270.1:0-2778 GCA_964638185.1 uncultured Steroidobacteraceae bacterium
CTCGACCTGCCCGGGCCGCTCAACCCGCCGGTCGATCCCTATGCCACGGAGGAGGAGCGCCGCGCCGCGACGCCCGCGGCGGATGGCGTGCAGGTGGTGCGTTTCGTGCGCAAGGTGAAGGCCGTCGACCGCAACAGGAGCGTCATCCGCCTGCCGGCCTACGAGACACTGCGCGACGACCCGGTGCTGTACGCACACGCCTCGCGCATCCTGCACACCGAGTCCAATCCGGGCAACGCGCGCCCGCTGGTCCAGCGCCACGGCGACGTCGACGTGTGGCTGAACCCGCCACCCATCCCGCTCACCACCAGGGAGATGGACTGGGTCTACGAGCTTCCCTACAAGCGGGTCCCGCACCCGGCCTATGGCGCGGCGAAGATCCCCGCCTACAAGATGATCCGCTTCTCGGTCGCGATCCAGCGTGGCTGCTTCGGCGGTTGCACTTTCTGCTCGATCACCGAGCACGAGGGCCGCATCATCCAGAGCCGCTCCGAGGACTCGATCATCCGCGAGGTCGAGGCGATTCGCGACAACGTCCCGGGGTTCACGGGGGTCATCTCCGATCTCGGCGGTCCGACCGCGAACATGTACCGCCTGCACTGCAAGGACCCGAAGATCGAGTCCGCTTGCCGGCGGCCGTCCTGCGTGTACCCCGGGGTGTGCCCCAACCTGAATACCGACCACGCGCCGCTCATCAGCCTTTATCGCCGCGCGCGCGAACTGCCTGGCGTGCGCAAGGTGCTGATCGCCTCGGGCGTGCGCTACGACCTCGCGATCGAATCGCCGGAGTACGTCAGGGAACTGGCCCAGCACCATGTCGGCGGCTACCTGAAGATCGCCCCGGAGGCGATCGGCGAGGGGCCACTGTCGAAGATGATGAAGCCCGGCGTGGGCAGCTACTACCGTTTCAAGGAACTGTTCGACCGCTACTCGAAGGAGGCGGGCAAGGAGCAGTACCTCATCCCTTACTTCATCGCCGCACACCCGGGCACCACCGACGAGGACATGCTCGAACTCGCGCTGTGGCTGAAGGAGAACGGCTTCCGCGCCGACCAGGTGCAGGCCTTCCTGCCGTCGCCGATGGCGACCGCCACGGCGATGTGGCATTCGGGCAAGAACCCGCTCGGCCGCGTGACGCGCACGAGCGAGCAGGTGTACGTCCCGAAGCACCTCAGGCAGCGCAGGTTGCACAAGGCGTTCCTGCGCTATCACGATGCCAACAACTGGCCGCTCATCCGCGAGACGCTGAGAAGGATGGGCCGGGCCGACCTGATCGGCAGCGGCAAGCGCCACCTCGTCCCGGCCTGGCAGCCGCGCGGCACCGGCGGGCGGGCGGAGGACACGCCGGCCGATGCGCCGAAGCCGAAGCGCTTCCTGACCCAGCACACCGGCCTGCCGCCGCGCGCTGCAGGGGCCGCGCGCAAGGCGCCGGCGCGGCGGGCCACAGGCGCGTCCCGGCGCCGGCCGCGACCCTGAGGCCGCTGGTCGAGCGCCGGAGATCGCCGATGAAAGAACTGGTGCCGCTGACCGAGCCTGTCCACCGCGTCTGTGTCTACTGTGCATCGAGCCGCGCCTGCGACCCGGCCTACCACGACGTGGCACGGCGCCTGGGCGCGCTCCTCGCCGAGGCTGGTTGCATGGTGGTCTACGGCGGCGGCCGCTCCGGGTCCATGGGGGCGCTGGCGGAGGGTGCGCTGGCAGCGGGCGGACGCGTGATCGGCGTCATTCCACGCTTCATGCAGGAGCTGGAATGGGGACACGCGGGCCTCAGTGAACTTCACGTGGTCGAGGACATGCGCACCCGCAAGCACGAGATGCTGGCTCGCGCATCGGCCGTGGTGGCGCTGGCCGGCGGCTCGGGGACGCTCGAGGAACTGCTCGAGGCGCTCACACTGAAGCGCCTCGGCCTGTTCACCGGTCCGATCGTCATCGTCAACACCGGGGGCTACTACGACCCCTTGCTGGAGCAGTTCCGCCGGGCCATCGACGGCCGGTTCATGGACGAGCGCCACGAGACGATGTGGCAGGTCGTGACCGAGCCCGAGGACGTGGTGCCGTCATTGACGGCCGCGCCGGGCTGGGATGCGGCGCACATTGAATTCGCAGTGGTGCGCGGCTGACGCCGCGCGCAAGTGCGTGCTAGATGCCCGCCTTGGCCAGCGCGTCGACGAGCTGGCGCAGGACCCCGGCCAGCGCCGGATGGTCCGACTCGAACCGTACCGCCAGTTCCTCGAGCGCCGTCTGATGATCCGCAGGCCCTTCGGTCCCCTCGGCCGTCACGCCCTCGACGTCGCGCGCGATATCCCGGAGCAGCGAGCGGGATTCCGCATCGAGCGTGCCGGCCCGGCCGAGCTCGGCATGCAGCTCGCGTAGCAGTCGGTTCAGTTCTTTCGTTTCCATGACTCTGGTCGCGACGTACCCGGGGGTGACATGCCCCCGGGTCGCAGGGGTCACTGCTTTGGCACTTCCACGATCGGGATGGCGCGCTGCAGCTCGACCTCCGCCAGCAGGTCGAGGCGCTTCTCCAGCTGCAGGAACTGCATGAGGGTCGCCGCCGGCAGGATCTTGCCGAACTTCTTCGCGTACCCGTGCGTGAGGTCCGTCAGCTGGCGGTTGTTCTTGAGCGAGCGGGACACGAGGTCACCGGCGACGGCATCGCTGACATCCGGATAGGCGCTGGCATAGTCGAGGATGATGCCTAGGCGATCGTCTCCGAGGCTGACGCGCTTGTTCGAATACTCGCGGTACAGGGGCCAGAACTTGTCGGCCTGCTCGGTC
>CAZXAS010000271.1:0-2729 GCA_964638185.1 uncultured Steroidobacteraceae bacterium
GCGCGTTCCCGCTGGCACGGGCGGCCGAGGCACTCGCCTACAGCGAGTCCGGGCATGCTGTCGGCAAGATGCTGGTGGAGCCCTGAACGGGCGCCGCCGGGACACATGAACAGTGCCGACCGACCCGCCAGGGTGACGGCCCACGCGGTTGCCGCGAGCAAGCAGTACCAGGACGGCCTCGCGCGCCTGGCCACCGAGCTTCGCCGGGATCCTGCCGGGGTCGAGCGCGAGGCCTTCGCCTGCCTGGCCGAGCTGCAGACGGGGCACGGCGCCTTCTTCCACCGGCTGGCGGTGCGGGTCGGCCGGGCGCTCACCGGACTCGGCTATACGCGGATCGACTGCGATCCGGTCGAGCTCGGGCGTGTGCGCGACCTGCTCGATCGTCACGCGGCGGTGGTGCTGTCGAGCCACCGCTCGTACCTCGACGGCGGCGTGCTCACGGTCGCGTTCCATGACCACCGCCTGCCGCGCCTGTTCGAGTTCGTCGGCATCAACATGGCCTTCTGGCCGCTCGGCCTCGCCTGGCGGCGCATGGGCGGGATCCTGCTGCGCCGCCGCGCATCCGATCCGGTGTACAAGTTCGCCCTGCGCGAGTTCCTGCGCCACCTGGTCGGGCAGCGCATGCCGCTGCGCTGGTTCATCGAGGGCACCCGCTCGCGCACGGGCAAGCTCGCGCCGCCGAAGCTCGGGCTGCTCAGCTATGTCGTCGACGGGTATCGCAGCGGCGACGGCGAGGACCTCATGCTGCTGCCGGTGTCGGTGAGCTACGACCAGCTGCAGGAGGTGGAGGAGTTTGCCGGCGAGGCGCGCGGTGCGCGCAAGGAAGTGGAGTCGGCTGGCTGGCTGGTCCGCTACCTGCGCGCGCAGCGCGGACGCTTTGGAACCATCTACCTGCGCTTCGGCGAACCGGTGTCGCTGCGCGAGGCGCTCGGGCCGCCGGCCATCGACACCGGGCGTGAGCAGCGCGACCGCGAGCTTCACAAGCTCGCCTTCGAGGTCTGCTGGCGCATCAACCAGGCGACACCGATCACGGGCATCGCGCTCGTCGGCATCGCACTCCTTGCGGCGCGTGGCCGGCAGCTGTCGATGCCGCAGATCCGGATGGCGGTGCGCGGTTATCTCGACTTCGCGCGCGCACGCGGGCTGCCGCGGGTGCCCGACGCTGATACCGAGGATGCCGCGACGCTCGAGCGCAACCTGCAGGCGCTGGTGGAACGTGGTGTCGTGGCCCGCGAGCAGGGGGCCACCGGCCCGGTCTTCGGCATCGCTCCAGGCGGCCACCTGAAGATGGCCTACTACCGCAACTCGCTGGTGCACTTCTTCGTGGTCGGCGGCATCGCGGAGCTGGCCCTGCTCGCCGCCATCGAGGCGCCGGTGGCGGCGCGCGAGGCGGACCTGCTCGTCGCCGCGCACGAGCTCAGGCGCCTGCTGGAGTTCGACTTCTTCTTCGAGGACAGGGAGCGGTTCGAGCGATCGCTCAATGCCGAGCTTGCCACCCTCGATGCGGAATGGAGGACCCGCCTCGACGAGGGGCTGAATGGCGCCGAGACGGTGCTCGAGCGTGCCGGGACGCTGTCCTCGGACATGATGCTGCGCCCGTTCATCGAGGCGTACGGACTGGTGGCGGACACGCTCCTGGAGGCGGACCCGGCGGTCGCGGTCGAGGAAGCCGGCTTCATCGAGGCCTGCGAAGCGCGTGGCCAGCGCTACCTCGCCGAGCGTCGCCTGCGGCATCCGGAAAGCGTGTCACGCATCCTTTTCAGGAGCGGCCTCATGCTGGCCCGCCACCGTGGCGTGTGGGATGCGGGTCCGGACACGCTCAAGCGTCGCACCGACTTCGCCAACCGCCTGTGGGCCGTCGCACGACGCATGGACGTCGTGCACGGCATCGCCGCGCGGCGCGTGCAACGCATGGTCGAGTCGACCGGGGACTGAGTCGAGGCCGCCTCAGGCGTGGGTATCGAGCCACGCGAGCAGGTCGGCGATGACCGTTTCGCGCTCGGGTTCGTTGAACACCTCGTGATAGAGGTCCGGGTAGGTGCGCACGCTGCGATCCGGCGAACCCATGCGCTCATAGACGGGCATGCAGTCGGCCAACGGCACCAGCGTGTCGCCGGTGCCGTGCAGCACGAGTACGGGGATGGGCAACTGCGCCACGGTGTCGGGGAATGCCTGTATCGCCGCGAGGAGCTCGGCGAGCGTGCGCGCTGGAATCGATCCGGTATACACGAGCGGGTCGTTGACATAGGCGCGGACCACCATCGGGTCGCGGCTCAGGGCCTCGGCCGGCAGCTTCAGCACGCCGGCGTTCGGCGCCAGGACCGACAGCCACCCTGCCGCGAGCACCTGCAGCCGGGGCACATCCGCGCTCGCCCCGACGGCCGGCGCCGACAGCACCAGCCCGGTGACGAGCTCCTTCGATTGCAGTGCGCAGGCGAGTGCGATGGCGCCACCCATGCTGTGCCCGAGCAGGATGACCGGCCTGCCGGGATGGTCGCCCCGTGCGACCCCGACGAGCGCACGCAGGTCGTCGACGACGTCGCGGAAGCGACCGATGTTCGCGCGCCGTCCCGGTGATTTTCCGTGGCCGCGGTGGTCGAGCGCATGAACCGCGTATCCGGCACGCACCAGCCGCGCGGCCAGCAACTCGTAGCGCCCGCTGTGCTCGGCCAAGCCGTGGGCGATGACTACGACGCCGCGTGCTTCCTCGCTGGGCAACCAGGACTGGG
>CAZXAS010000272.1:0-1056 GCA_964638185.1 uncultured Steroidobacteraceae bacterium
AACTCGCCGTGCTGGCGGCGGCGCTCGGCGCGGAACGGATTCGCGCGCGCCTCGCCGCGCATGCCTCACAGGAAGCGATCGATGCTCAGGATCCATAACTCCCTCACCGGCGAGAAGACCGCCTTCCAGCCGCTCGAGCCCGGGCGGGTGGGCATGTACGTGTGCGGCATCACCGTCTACGACTACTGCCACGTCGGCCATGCGCGCTCGCAGATCGTCTTCGACGTGGTGCGCCGCTGGCTGCGGGAGAGCGGCTACCAGATGACCTACGTCCGCAACATCACCGACATCGACGACAAGATCATCCAGCGCGCGAACGAGCGCGGCGAGCGCTGGGACGCGCTCACCGAACGCTTCATCGCCGCCATGCACGAGGATTTCGACGCGCTGGGGATCGAGCGGCCCGACCACGAGCCGCGCGCCACCGGCTACATCCCGGAGATCATCGGGATGATCGCCGCGCTCATCGACAAGGGCTACGCCTATGTCGCCGACGGTGGCGACGTGCTCTACGCCGTGTCGAAGTTCGAAGGCTACGGACGGCTGTCGGGCAAGCGCCTGGCCGACCTGCGCGCCGGCGCCCGCGTCGAGATCGGCGAGCACAAGCGCGACCCGCTCGACTTCGTGCTGTGGAAGATGGCGAAGCCCGGCGAGCCAGCGTGGGAGTCGCCCTGGGGCGCCGGTCGCCCCGGCTGGCACATCGAGTGCTCGGCGATGGCGACTGCGCTCCTCGGCACGCACTTCGACATCCACGGCGGCGGCATGGACCTGAAGTTCCCGCACCACGAGAACGAGATCGCGCAGGCCTGCGCGGCCTGCGACGCGCCGTTCGTGCACGTGTGGATGCACAACGGGTTCCTCAACATCGACGACGAGAAGATGTCGAAGTCGCTCGGCAACTTCTTCACCGTGCGCGAAGTCCTGCCGCGCCTGCGCCCGGAGGTGCTGCGCGCCTTCGTGCTGGCGAGCCACTACCGCGGACCGGTGAACTACAGCGAGGACAACCTGCGCCACGCCGACGCGGCGCTGTCGCGGCTGTACCTCGCGCTGCGCGAT
>CAZXAS010000272.1:1156-2688 GCA_964638185.1 uncultured Steroidobacteraceae bacterium
TCACGGATCACAGCTCACGGCTCACGTTCCTGCCTCTTCACCGCCGACTCCAACGTATTCTTCATCAGCGCCGCGACCGTCATCGGTCCCACGCCGCCCGGGACCGGCGTGATCCACCCGGCGCGTTCCGCCGCGGCGTCGAACTCGACGTCGCCCACGAGGCGGCCGTCCGGCAGGCGGTTCATGCCGACGTCGATGACCGTCGCGCCCTCGCGGATCCAGGCGCCGGGAATCAGGCCGGGCTTGCCGACTGCCGCCACCAGGATCTCGGCCATGCGCACGTGCGCGGCGAGGTCCTTGGTAAAGCGATGGCAGACCGTCACGGTGGCGCCCATCAGCAGCAGTTCGAGCGCCATCGGGCGGCCGACGATGTTCGAGGCGCCGACCACCACCGCGTGCTGGCCCTTGGCGTTCACCCCGACGCGATCGAGCATCTTGATGATGCCGTAGGGCGTGCAGGGCCGGATGAGCGGTGCGCGCTGCGCCAGCCGACCGACGTTGTAGGGATGGAAGCCGTCGACGTCCTTGCGCGCGTCGATCCGGTCGATGACCGCCACCGGGCGGATGTGCTCGGGCAGCGGCAGCTGCACCAGGATGCCGTCGACGCCGGGATCGCGGTTGAGCGTGTCGATGAGCTGCAAGAGCTCGGTCTGCGTGGTGGAGTGCGGCAGGTCATGGTCGACCGAGTCGATGCCCGACTCCTCGCAGGCGAGGCGCTTGTTGCGCACGTAGATCGCCGAGGCGGGGTTGTCCCCGACCATCACCACCGCGAGCGCCGGGCGGCGCAGGCCGCGGGCCGCCATGTCGTCGCTCGCCAGGCGCACCTCGCGCTTCAGTCCCGCCGCGATGGCCTTGCCGTCGATGATCTTCGCCGCCATCAGCCTGACTCCATCGCGCCGTGCGTCAGGAATTGTCGCATGGCGCGGCGCGTCTCCGGCACCGGGATGCGACGCAAATTGACGCCCCCCGGTGGCGAACGTACACTTTGCGGCCCCCGCGCTTGCCGAGAGGCAGGAGCGGGTGCATCCGGCAGTCGTCTGGCGGGGCATGGCGCAGTCTGGTAGCGCATCTGCTTTGGGAGCAGAGGGTCGGGGGTTCGAATCCCTCTGCCCCGACCACCGGAACGACGGCGCCGCGGGCGATACACCGTGCGCCCGTAGCTCAACCGGATAGAGCACCGGCCTTCTAAGCCGGCGGTTGCAGGTTCGAGTCCTGCCGGGCGCGCCAGACCTGCTGGCCGCAGACGGGGGGAAGTGTTGCTGTCGATGGCGGGCGTAGCTCAGCTGGTAGAGCCCCGGATTGTGATTCCGGCCGTCGTGGGTTCGAGTCCCATCGCTCGCCCCATCTTGAACAGGGCCATTAGCTCAATTGGTAGAGCAGCGGACTCTTAATCCGTAGGTCGTAGGTTCGAGTCCTACATGGCCCACCACCTCCGACGCCCCCCGGCCGCGGCCGGGGGGCGTTTTCACTGGCCGCCCCTGTGGCAGACTGGCCCCATGGCCCGCCCGATCCGCCGCCCCGACCCGATCCGC
>CAZXAS010000273.1:0-2684 GCA_964638185.1 uncultured Steroidobacteraceae bacterium
CAGGCGATCGGCCACAGCAGGCCACCGAACACCAGCGACAGCAGGCACAGCGTCTTGATGGCCGGCGCCTGTGGATGTCCCTTCTGCTCCGCGATCTTCTCCGGGAGGACGTGGACCAGCCAGAAAAGCCAGATGCCGGCGACTGGCACTACGACCATCACCACCCAGGAGAGCACGTCGGCAGCCTTGTCCAGCGCCTCTCCCTTGAAGAGGGATGCGTTCGCCGACGGCACGACGCCCAGCAGGCACGCGACCAGCAGGACCGGGCCCGCCAGGACGCGGGCGGCGATCCGCACTCGATTCTTCATGGTCCAGTCCCTCGGGTCGCAGCCCTTCCCTACCCGGGCGGGCGAACTCGTCCGTAATCTTAGCCCAGCGCACGGGCGGCATCCTATGCCGCCCGCATGGGCCAGGCCAGATGGCCTGTCGTCAAGGCTTCAAGGTCGCGTAATAGGCCGCGAGGTCGGCAATGTCCGCGGCGTTCAGCTTCTTCGCGGCCTTGACCATCATCTTGTCGTCGGTGCGGGTACCGTCCTGGTACTCGACCATCGCCTGGGTGAAGTCCGCGACGGACATGCCGACGATCGCCGGATTGTCCTCGTCCCCCTTGCCGTCGTCGCCGTGGCAATCGATGCAGGCGTCGGCCTTGGTCTTTCCGGCCGCAGCATCTCCGGCGAACGCCGGCGACGTCGCGAGCAGGGCGCAGGCCAGTATCGACAGGGTCACTCGGTTCATCGGGGTCTCTCCCACGGCAGGGGTTGGTTACGAACGGGTCGCCCGGCGCCGCTGGCGGCGCCGATGCGCCATCGTACCTCGCGCCGGGACGGATCGGGTGGCCGGGGCCGCCTAGGGATGGCCGGCGTCGGCGCGCTGGCGCTCGAGCTCGGCGAGCCGGGCGAGCAGGGGCGCCGCCAGCTCCGGCGCGCGCGTTCGCTTGATGAACGTCGCCTGGGCCCGCAGGGCCTGCAGGTAGATGGCTGCAGTCGGGCCGAGGCGTGTCGCGAGCCTGGCGGTCGCCTGCCGGAACTGTTCCTCGGCCAGCGCGTCCCGGCCAAGGCCGGCATTCGCCTCGGCGAGGTATCCGAGCGCCTGCGCGCTGATGGGGTGTTCCGGCCCGGCGGTACGGTCGAGCCGGCCGACCACGTCCTCGAGCCCGGCCCGTGCCAGGGCGTAGTTGCCGGCGAAGACCTCGACATACTCGCGATGCATGCGCTTCTTGAGCACTTCGAGGTGGTCGGGTGCGCGCAGCTTCAGTTCGTACTCGACGGAGCGGTCGAGTTCCACGCGCGCCGTCGCGTAGTCGCCGCGCTCGCGCGCCACCATGCCCAGGTACATGTGTCCGTACGCAGATTGCGCGGTACGGTCCGGCCCGTAGATCTCCTCGAGAATGGCGAGCGAGCGGCGGAAGCAGGATTCCGCCTCGTCCAGCAGGCCGTCGTCGAGGTAGAGCTTGCCGAGATTCGAGTACGACAGCTGCAGGTTCTCGAGATTGGTGTGCGGCGCCGCCTCGTTGACGGCGATGGCGCGGCGGATGGCCTGGTACGCACGGGGCGTATCTCCGAGCATGGACGCGTTCAGGTAGATCATGCGCAGCGGCCTGGCAAGGCGTGGGTCGTCCGGCCCGACCGTCGCAAGCATGGTCTCGAGCTGCTCCTCCGCAAGCGCCAGCCCCTCGCGGAACCGGCCCAGGCGGTTGTTCGCGATCGAGGCGATGTGCATGGTACGGGCCACCTTCACATGATGCGGGCCGAGCCGGCGCTCGTAGCCTGAGCGAGCCGCCTCGGCATGGGAGATCGCGGTCTCCATCGCGCCGACGGTCATGTTGGCGACGGCCAGCATCAGCATTGCGTCGAAGGTCTCGATCGAATCGGGCCCGGCGACCTTGCGCAGGATGGCGACGGCGCGCTCGGCGGCCGCGAGGTGTTCATCGACCTGGTCCAGCATCAGGTGGTCGTCACTCAGGCGGATGAGCACGCGCGCAGCATCGCGGGATTCCATGCCGACCGTCGCCTCGTGGATCGCGAGCGCCTGCTCGTGGTATGCGCGGGCGGCCGCCCACTCGTCCTCGGCCTCCGCAGCCTGCCCCAGGACCTCGAGCGCCGCTGCATGCTCGGGCGTTCCCAGCCGGCCGGCGGCCTCGATCTCGCCCAGGCTGCGTTCCGCGAGCGCCCTGGCCGGCCCCGGCAGTCCGAGGCCGGCATAGGCCTTGCCCATGGTCAGGCCGACCCGGCGTACGACGGCCGCCGATCCGGCCCCACCGGCCTCGAGACTCGCCACGCCGCGATCCAGGAGCTCGCGCGCCGTGATGTCGGCGTCCGGCTCGGGTTCCAGCGGATCGACGGCACTGAAGGTGTTCACCAGGAAGTCCGTGACCGCCCGGGCCGTCGCGGCTTCTTCGCTGGCCAGGTTCTCGGCACGCACGGCCCGGTCACGCTCCTCGGTGACGCGGTGCACATGGACGACCGCCATTGCTGCGACGGCGATCACGCCGGCGGTGCTGGCCGCCACCAGCGCGGCGTTGCGCCTCAGGAACTTCCCGCTGCGGTACGCCCAGCCCGCCGGCCGGGCACGTACCGGGCGGTGGTTCAGGTGTCGCTCGATGTCTTCGGCCAGGAGCGCCACGGACAGGTAGCGCCGCTCCGGCTCCTTGCGCAGCGCCATCAGCACGATGTTGTCGAGGTCGC
>CAZXAS010000274.1:0-2676 GCA_964638185.1 uncultured Steroidobacteraceae bacterium
CCAGCTGCTTGTGAGATTCGTAGGACGGGCGGACCGATGGCTCGAGGGTGTCGATGCAACAGGATCGACGCCCCTGGCGCCCATCATGCGGCACCGGAACGCTCGCTCCCGGGCCTCGTCGCCAAACGGTTCCGCGGGCCCGAGAAGGTAGAGACCGCGGCTTGCAGTCGTGTGACCCTTGCGTGACAGCTTGGTGACACGCGTTACAGCCGCATGTCAGCTGCGGGGCGTAAGCCGCTGAGCAAGAAGGGGGGCGGGCCTAGGAGGCGACGGGTACTGCGAGCCGCCGGCAGAGCAGGAAATCGGACTGCAGGTCGCGGCCCAGGCGGAAGGTCGTGGTGCCGACCTCGGCGAAGCCCCACTTGCGGTAGAAGGCCAGCGCCTGCGCTGCCTGCTGCCAGACCGCTAGCCACGCCACGTCATGGCCCGCGGATGTCGCGTCGTCGAGACAGGCGCGCATCAGTGCCGGCCCGACCCCGCGGCCGTGACAGCGCTTCAGCGCATACACGCGTGAGATCTCGATCGGTCGCCCGGCGCGGACCTCAGGCGGCGCGGGCCCCGCGCGGGTGCGCAGGTAGCCCACCGGCACGTCGAGTTCCGCGAGGAGATAACGGACGGCAGGGTCCCCGAGGTCGGCGGCGACCTGGCGCGGCGTGAAGTTCGTCGCACAGTAGGCATCCATGTCGGCCGGGGCATTGTGCGCCTGCCAGGCCTCGCGAAAGGTCCGCTCGCCGAGGGTGGCGAGCACTGCGGCGTCCGCCGGGGTGGCGATGCGGATTGCGGGACCGGGGGCCGTCGAACTCATGCGGGCAGCGTCCCCACGTTGCAGGGCGGGCAGAGACTTCGCTTAGACTTCCGCACTTCGTGCCAGCCTGGATGCCGTCATGCGCCTTGCCTACCTTATCCCAGCCCTGCTGCTGCTGTCGCCCGCCGCACGCGCCGTGGACCTCGCACCGAGCGTGGACCCGGCCGCGGTCCGCGCCCACGTCGCGTTCCTGGCGGACGACCTGCTGGAGGGTCGCGCCGCGGGATCGCGCGGCTACGACATCGCTGCGCGGTATGTGGCGACGCAGTTCGCGCTGCTCGGCCTCGAGCCTGCCGGGGTCGATGGGGGCTGGCTGCAACCGCTGTCGATGATGCAGTCCACCCGCGTGGTGCCGGCGGCAGCTGCGGCGATCGAGCGTGCTGGCGAGCGCGTCGATCTCGTTCCCGGCGAGGATTTCATTCCCGGCCACAGCTATTTCGGCCCTCAGGCGCAGGTGGAAGGTCCGCTGGTGTTCGTGGGCTTCGGCATCGCCGCGCCGGAACTCGGTCATGACGACTACGCGACGGTCGACGTCACCGGCAAGATCGCAGTAGTGCTGAACGGCGCGCCCGCCGCGTTCCCGAACAGCCAGCGCGCGCACTACGCGCGCGAGAAGCGCCGCCAGCTGGCGGAGCGCGGCGCCATCGGCGTCGTCTGGCTCAACACCCCGGCCGAGGAACGACGCTCGCCGTGGGAACGGTCGTTGAAGCTGTCGTGGGTGCCGAGCATGCGCCTCCCGGACGAGTCCGGGCAGCCGCTCGACGCCTATCCTGAGCTGCGGGCGACCATGAGCCTCAATCATGCGTCGGCGGGCAAGCTGCTCGATGGCGCACCGCTCGCGCTCGAGGAGATCTGGGCCAACGCCGAGGCCGGGCGGCCGCAGGCGTTCGACCTGCCCGCCAGCCTTTCGCTGTCGGTCCGCGCGGCGCAGGGCAGGGCGACGAGTGCCAACGTCGTCGGCCTGCTCGCCGGAGCCGACCCGGAACTTCGCGACGAGTACGTCGTGTTCACGGCGCACCTCGACCACATCGGGCGCGGCGCAGCCGTCGACGGCGACACGATCTACAACGGCGCGCTCGACAACGCCAGCGGTATCGCGGTCATGCTCGAGGCCGCGCGGGCGCTCGCCACCGCGAAGGAGCGCCCCAGGCGCTCGATCCTGTTCGTCGCAGTGACGGCCGAGGAACGCGGGCTGCTCGGCTCGAAACACTTCGCACGCAGTCCGACGGTCCCGAAGCACGCCGTCGTCGCCAACGTCAACATGGACATGCCCGTGGTGCTGTATCCGATGGCGGGCTTCACGGCCTTTGGCGCCGAGCACTCGACCCTCGGCGCGGTGGCGCGCGAGGCGATCGAGGCGGAGGGCCTCGTGATGGTCCCGGACTCGAGCCCGGAGGAAGTCATCTTCGTGCGCAGCGACCAGTATTCGTTCGTGCGCGAGGGCATCCCGGCGATCTATCTCGACGACGGCAAGCTGTCGACCGACCCCTCGGTCGACCCGCAGCAGGTCTTCAAGGACTTCCTGCTCGCCGACTACCACATGCCGAGCGACGAGATCGACCTGCCGATCCACTGGGAGTCGCTGGCGAAACTCGCCCAGGTGAACGCCCGCATCGGCCGGCTGATTGCCGATGACCCGGAACGCCCGTCGTGGCTGCCCGGCGACTTCTTCGGCGAGACCTTCGGCCGGCGCTGAGCCGGCTTCGTACCCCTCCCCGACGGCGGCTTCACACCGATTGCGGGGCCATCGCGGCAGAGGCTGGGCGCGGGGGCGGCGGGTCAGGGTCGCGGGCGATTCGGGGGTGAGGACGGCAGAGGCTGGGCGCGCGGCCTACTCCTGTATGGTCCTCTGCGAGTTCGGAAGAGTCGGA
>CAZXAS010000275.1:0-2652 GCA_964638185.1 uncultured Steroidobacteraceae bacterium
TTCCGCGCGAGCAAATACGATCTACAGGAGTAGGCCGGCCTGGGCCGCGCCCACCTTGACGCGGCTCGCCTCACCGCAGGCACACCGCCCCCGGGGCCGCGCCAACCTCGACGCGGCACGCCTCAAGACAGGCACAGCCCGGGCCCGGAAAGGACGAGGGCCGCACTGGGCGGCCCTCGTCGGTTGGCGGTCGCGCTGCCGGGTTACGGCTCGAGCAGCGGCGAGTTCACGATCTGGAACGCCGCACCGCCGGAGGCCGCGAGCGACGCCGCGTGCGTCTGCGCCTCCGTGGTCACCGTCAGGCTCGCCGTCGGGTCGAGCAGCGAACCGTGCGACCCCGAGAGGAAGTGCACCCAGCGACCGTTGCCCGCGCCCACCGGCGTGAGGCCCGCGGCACTGGCCTTGGTCAGGCTGGCAGCCACGACCAGGCGCTGCGTGGCGCTGTTCGGTATCACGGTGTCGTTGACGATCTGGGTCAACAGCACCGGTCTCAGCGCCACTGCGTTGCCGATGTAGTTGATCGGGTCACCGGAATCGATCACCGTCTGCACGTCGCGCAGGAACTGGTCGTAGAGAACCGTGTTCGGCTGGATTCCGGAGGCCGCGAGGCCAGCGTTGATGCGCGGCCCGAGCGCCTGGGAGTCGCGCAGCAGCTGCGAGATGGTGCCGCCCGGGACATTGAGGTACGCGCTCTTCGTGTTGGCGCCGAGTTGGCCGTTGAACACCGTGCCGACGATGCCACCGAGCGAGATGCCCGAGTAGTGGATGGCGGTCGCATCGATGTCCGGCAGCGTGTCGCCGTCGAGGTCGAGCGTCGGCAGCGAGCGCGACAGCGCGATCAGGTCGGCCGCCGCCTGCCGCAGGCTGTCACGCGAGGTGAGCGGGCTCGTCAGGTTGATGATGTGCGTGCCGGACGGGTCGACGATGCCATCCGGGCCCGGGGCACCGGTCGCGTTGTTGACGAGATCGAGGTCGAAAGTCCTCTCGCTGCCTGCCTGGAAGAACGGATTGGCGGCGTCGGTGATGCCGTGCAGCGGGATATCGATGGCGGCGACCACGAAACCCTGCGCGGCATAGGTCGCGGCGATCGCCGCGGACTGCGTGCGGTTGCCCGACAGGCCGTGCTGGAAGATCACCACCGGCCAGCCGCCGGTGGGCTTGGTGCGGCCCGAGGCGAGGTTCGGCACCGTCACGAACAACGGAATGTCGAGTTGCGACTTCACGACCGGCACCGGGTTGAAGCGGGTCAGGTGCGTCGTGGTCGGCGCACCGGCGACGGCAGTGAACGGCGCGCCTTCCCAGCGGCTGGTCAGTGGCGCAGCCGTGTCGGAAAAGTAGTTGATCGTCAGCGTGCCGGCATAGACGTCGGCCACCGGCGGCAGCGCCGGGCTCAAGGCCGACAGGTTGGCGCCGGTCGGCACCACGCCGATGCCGAGCGGCGCGGTCGTCGCGTCGACGATGGCGAGCGTGTCGCGCGCCGCCTGGGTGGTGAAGGAGAACGTGAGCACGACGCTGGCTGCGGGGACGCCCACGGCGCCGGCGATCTGCAGGTGCGCGCCGGTGAGCTGGCAGATGCTGTTGAGGGTGCCGGTCAGCGAGGCGCAGGACGGCAGTGCACCCTTGATGCGCTGGTAGTCGTTGTCCGGGGTCGCGGCGTTGCCGGCGGTGTCGCGCAGGCCGTTGGTCAGGATCACGAGGTAGCCGACACCCGGCGTCGTGCCCACGCACTGCGCGCGCGCCAGCGGATCGGCGATCGCGAAGCAGGCCGCAGCCGAACTTGGCGTCAGCGGCTTGAGCGGAACGATCTCGAGCGTCGAACCGCCGGAATCGAGCATCGGCGACACGCGCGCCGTGTAGTCGGTGCCGTAGACGAGCGGGCGGCGGACGCCCGTCGTCGCCTTGGTGGCATTGGCGGTGTCGACCTCGAGCACGATCACTGTCTGCGGGCCGATCGTGGCGGCGTTGATCGGGCGCGAGAAGCGCGCGGTCATCGACGCCGACGTCGAATAGCCGTCGAGCGCGTTCAGCGACGCAACATTCGGGATGAACGGCGTCGCGGGGATGTTGAGCGTGCCGTCCGTGCTGCCGCTGAAGTACAGGTCGGTGGGGTACGGAAACACGCCGAAGGTCGGCTGGAACAGCGCCTTGAACGTGCCTACCCCGGCGACCGGCGTCTGTGGCGCGCCATTGCCGCTGGTCGGGTCGGTGGGCCCGATGCCTTCGCGACCTTCGCTCGCGGAGTCGGAGAAACAGCCTCCCAGCAACAGCGCGGCGAATGCGATCGCGGCGGCGTGACGAATCCTCATGTCGGATGCTCCGGCTTTGTTTGTGATGTCCAGCGGGCGCGTATTATCGCGCTCGTAGTGGTTGTGGCGAAGCCTACGCTCGCTTTCTTCGACCGGGCAAGTCTAAGGGATCGCGGTGCCGGAATGTCTCGTAATCACCGCAGTGGGCGCGACAATGCACTGCAAAAAACAGGCGCCGGCGGCGCGTCTCGCCCGCGCAACGAGGTCCGCATCATCGGCGGGCGCTGGCGCGGGCGGAAGATCCGCTTCCCGGCCGACACGGCCATCCGGCCGAGCCCGGACCGGGTTCGCGAGACCCTGTTCAACTGGTTGATGCCCTCGATCGCCGGGGCGCGCTGCCTCGACC
>CAZXAS010000276.1:0-2623 GCA_964638185.1 uncultured Steroidobacteraceae bacterium
GCAGGAGGCGAATGGGCATGGCGGACCCCGCGAGGGGGCCCGAGTCTAGCAGCGCGTGACGTCGTGATCAGGTGCCGCTGGCGAAGGGGATCTCGAGGACCGTGCCGGCCTGCAGCAAGGGGTTGGCGAGCCCGTTGGCACGTTGAAGCGATTCGATGCTGACCGAATAGCGCCCGGCGACATCGCTCAGCGACTCACCCGCCGCGACGACGTGCCGAAGCGGCCGCCCCTGCTCCCGGGCCGCCAGCTGCGCGACGCGGGTTCCGGGAGGCGGATTGTCGTAGAAATAGCGTCGCACCCCGGCGTGGATCGCCGAAGCGACCGCCGCCTGGTGCCGCGGGTCGCGCAGCTTCTGTTCTTCTTCAGGATTCGAAATGAAAGCTGTTTCGACCAGAATGGAAGGAACATCCGGCGATGTCAGCACGATCAGGCTCGCGTGCTGCACGTCGCTTTTCTTGAGCCGCCCGACCCGGTCGAGTTCCTTGAGCACCTGCGAGGCGGCCTCGCGGCTGGCGCTGATGGCGGCATTCTGCGACAGGTCGAGCAGGACCGAGGCCAGGACGTCGTCCTTGTCATCGAGGGACACGCCCCCGACGAGGTCGGCCGCGTTTTCCCGGTCAGCGAGGAGGCGCGCCGCCTCACTGCTCGCACGCCGGGTCGAGAGCACGTAGACGGAGGACCCACGCACCGAGCGGTCCGTGAACGCATCGGCATGGATCGAGATGAAGAGGTCCGCCTGCTGGGCCCGGGCCCGGCGGATACGCTCGCGAAACTTGACGAAGTAATCGCCGCTGCGGGTGAGCACGGCGCGCATGCCCGGTTCCGCATTGATCCTGTCGGCAAGAAGTCGCGCGACCTTGAGGGTGACGTCCTTCTCGCGCGTGCCGCGCTTGCCGATGGCGCCCGGGTCCTCGCCGCCATGGCCAGCATCGATGGCGATGACCAGGTCGCGCTGGTCCTTCGGCGCGTGGGCTGCGACCACGGGCCTGGGCTGGCCCGTGGACAGGTCCACCACGACGCGATGGCCGTAGGTCTCGTTGGGCGGCGTCAGGAAGGCGTTGGCGCTCGCGCGCTGGACCAGGTCGAGGACCACCCGCAGGTTGCCACCGGGCCGCTCGCCGACGCGAATCTCGCGCACCAGGCCGGATCCCGGCGGCAAGGTGACCCGGGCCGGATCGAGCGCGGTGCCGCTCAGATCGAGTACGACGCGGTCCGGGTCTGACAGGCTGAAGGACTCGAAATGCACGGCACCGGACAGGTCGAGGACGACGCGGGTGCTGTCCGGGCTGGCCCAGATGCGCACGTCCTGCACCGCCTGGGGCCCGGCGACCGCCCATTGCCCAAGACACAGTGCTGCCAATGACAGGATGATCCGAGACATCGAACCGACCGTGCGACCCGCGTGGGCGACAATCTACGGCCGATTGAACATAAATTCAAGAGGATCAGCAGGATAGCGGGTCTTTCTCAGGTACTGCAGCCACTATGCTCAGTCCCGCGTGCGGCGCCGGGCCGAGACCTTCGACCAGTGCCTCGAGCCAGTCCCTGCCCGTGGGCGTGTGCGCCTCGAGGTCGAAGCGTCGGCCGGCCTCCTGGTAGCCGACGCTGCAGGCGACGTCCTCTGTTCCCACCCGCGCCCCGCCTCGTTCCGGCCACTCGAGCAGGGTGAGCACGCTCTCGGCACGCAGGTCCCGATAGCCGAGCGCATCGAGTTCGTCGGCGCCGGCCAGCCGATACAGGTCGCAATGCAATACGGTGCCACGGGTCGTGACATACGGCTCGACGAGGGTGTAGGTCGGGCTGCGGACGGGGCCTTGGACGCCCAGCGTCCTGAGCAACGCGCGGGCGAGCGTGGTCTTGCCGGCACCGAGTTCGCCGCGCAGGCCCAGCAAGGTGCCACTCGCCGTCGCCGGCAGGCTGCGCGCGAGGGCCTCGCCCAGCGCGGCGGTGGCGGCCGGGGCCGCCGCGGCCAGCGTCAGTCGCAATTCACGCACGCGCGCAGCTCGTCGATCAGGTCACCCGCCATGAGGCCGCGCTCCCCGCGCCGCGCGGCCAGGTCGCCGGCCAGCGCGTGCACGTAGGCGCCCACGCGTGCCGCGAGCGCCAGGTCCCGGCACTGCGCCGCAATGCCGGCGATGGCGCCGGTCAGCACGTCGCCCATGCCGGCGCTGGCCATGCCGGGATTGCCGCGGTCGCAGACCCGCACCGGCTGGCCGGCCGTGGCCACGAGCGTCGCCACGCCCTTGAGCACCGCGGTGCCGCCGAAGCGCTCGACGAGGCTTCGTGCCGCAGCCAGGCGATCGCCCTGCACGGCGCTGGTGTCGGTGCCGAGGAGCCTCGCGGCCTCGCCCGGATGCGGCGTCAGCACCCAGTGGTCGGAGCGCCAGGGGGAACGTGCCAGCAGGTTGAGCGCGTCGGCATCGACGATGAGCGGCTTGCCCGCAGCCAGGGCCGCCTCGAGCAGGCCGCGCGCCCAGTCCGACTGGCCGAGCCCCGGACCGATCGCGATGACGTCGGCCGCGGCCATCAGTGGCCTCGCCTCGACCGCGGTGTCGACACCGTGGCAGATGATCTCCGGCCTGGCGCCCGCGATCGCCGCGGCATGCGACACGTGGGTCGCCAC
>CAZXAS010000277.1:0-2619 GCA_964638185.1 uncultured Steroidobacteraceae bacterium
TGCTGGAAGGCGGCCTCGACGGCGCCGACATGGTGCTGGAGGGCAGCGTGACCGACGCCGCGGGCATGGTCACCCGCCACCGCATCCGGTGGACGCCCAATGCAGACGGCACCGTGCGCCAGCACTGGCAGAGCGCTCACGCCGCCGGCGAATGGCAAACGCTCTTCGACGGCTTGTACCGGCCGCGCCCGTCGGACTGACCCGCTCGCCACAGAGCTCCGCCTGCGCACCCGGGCATTGCGCATGGATGGAGCGCCGCCGAGAATGGCCGGCATTCGCCATGCGTTCCGACCGTTCCTCCCACCCTCGACGATTGTCGCCCGGCCTGCCGGCCGCCCTCGCCTGCGCGCTGCTGGTCGTCGTCGGTGGCTGCCGGTCGCAGCCGCCGGCGAAGCCCGCGCCGGAGTCGTTCGACCTGCGCGTCCTGCACATCAACGACCACCATTCGCGGGTAGCGCCCGACAGCGGCCAGGAACTCCGGCTCGACGGCGTGCCGACGCGGGTGAGTTTCGGCGGCTTCCCGCAACTGGTCACGGCGTTTCGCGAACTGGCCGGGGACGCAGGCAACGTTCTGCGCCTGCATGCGGGCGATGCCATCACCGGCGACCTCTATTTCACGCTGTTCCAGGGCGAGGCGGACGCGGACCTGATGAACCAGGTCTGCTTCGACGCGTTCGCGGTCGGCAACCACGAGTTCGACGCCGGGGATGCCGGGCTCAAGCGCTTTCTCGACTACCTGAGCAAGCGCAGCTGGGACTGCGACACGCCGGCGCTCGGCGCCAACGTGGCGCCGGAGGTCGGCGTCTCGCCGCTCGCCAGGTTCGGGCCACGCGACTACCTGCTGCCGCACGTGGTCCTCGAGCGCGGTGGACGGCGCATCGGCATCATCGGCATCGACGTCGCGCGCAAGACCAAGGCCTCGTCGAATCCCGACGCCGGCACGACCTTCCTCGACGAGGCTGAGACGGCCCAGGCGCAGGTGGACCTCCTGACCGGCCAGGGTGTCGACATCATCGTCCTGCTCACCCACATCGGCTATCGCGCCGACCTCGAGCTCGCCCGCTCGCTCACCGGGGTCGACCTCATCGTCGGCGGGGATTCCCACACGCTGCTCGGCGAGGAGTTCGCGGCCTTCGGCCTCGCGCCCGCGGGTCCCTATCCGACGGTCGTGGAGAACCGCGACGGGGAACGGGTCTGCGTGGCGCAGGCCTGGCAGTACACCTGGGTCATCGGCGTGCTCGATGCCAGCTTCGATGCTGTGGGCCGGGTGACCGACTGCAGTGGCCGGCCCGTGCTGTTGGTCGGCGACGACCTGCGCCGCGGCGATGCAGCGCTTGCCGGACCGGCGCGCGAGCGCGCGCTGGCCGAGATCGAACGTTCGCCCAGCCTTGGCCACTTCCCGCCGGACGCCGGCGCAGAGCGGGTACTCGATGTCTATCGTGGCCAGATCCAGCGCTTCGCCGACGAGGAGCTGGCGCATGTCCCGGAGCGCCTGTGCCTGCGCCGCGTCCCCGGCAGCCACGACCGCAGCCGAGACGGCGCGCCCGGATGCGCGGCAGCCACCGACCGGCAGGGCGGGCACATGCAGAGCCTCGCGGCCGAGGCGTTCCTGGCCCAGGCCCGGCGCTTCGGTGGCGCCGACATCGCGATCCAGAACGGCGGCGGGGCGAGGAACGGCCTGGCCGACGGCGCCTTCACCGTGGGCGACGCCTACCTGGCGCTGCCCTACAAGAACACACTGGTGCGGCTCGAGATGTCCGGCGCCGAGCTGCGCGCCGTGCTGGAGGAAGCCGTCGACTACTTCCTCAGCGATCTCAGCGCCAATTCCGGCGCCTGGCCGTACGCGGCCGGGCTGCGCTGGAACGCGGACCTGACGCGCAGCCGGGCAGAGGGGCGCCTCACCGACATCGAGTTCCTGGACGGCACACGCTGGGTGCCGCTCGATGAGTCCCGTCGCTTTCGCGTCATCGCCAACGACTTCATTGGCGCCGGCCGCGATGGGTATTCCGGCCTCGCGCGCGTGGACGGCGAGCGGCGCCAGGACACCTACCTCGACTACGCCCAGGCGCTCGTCGACTATGCGCGCGACTCGAAGACTCTGCTGCGCCCGCCGCCCGACCGGCGCAGCACGCAGCGCTTCCGCGACCTGGACGGACGCGTGTACGAGGTCGCCGACCCATAGCGCGGTGCCACTGCCAGTGCTTCCTGCGGAACATGCCGGCCTGCGGACGGACTAAGTCGCCGTGGGGCGCTGCCCCGCGCGATGACCCTCGGCCGACGAGGATGCCGGAACATGCCAAGGTCCCTGCTCGCGCTCGTCTGCATGCTCGTCGCCGGCCCGGTGGCCGCGATGCCGCGGCTCGACTGGCAGGACGACTTCACCGCGACTGAGAAGCGCATGTTGACCGCCTGGGTCGAGCACGCCCACTGCGGCCTGGAGGACCTGTTCGGCGAGCTGCCCGGCAGTTACCGGGTGCACATGCGGCGGTTGCCGGGACGCGGCGAGCCGGTCCCCTGGGCCAATACCGACAAGCGCCACGGCCAGCGCAGTGTCCGCTTCTACGTCGACCCGGGATATCCGGCGCGGGACTTCGAACGCGACTGGACGGCCACGCACGA
>CAZXAS010000278.1:0-2599 GCA_964638185.1 uncultured Steroidobacteraceae bacterium
GGCGACCTACCGCATCGTCGCCAACTACGAGGCGCGGGCCCGCTCCACGCGCTGACCGTCCCCGGCCGCCGACGCCCTCAGCAGGCCGCGCGCTTGCGTTCCAGCAGGCGCCGCGCCGCGGGATGCACCGCCGCGGCGATCGCGCGATCCAGCGCCGCCCGCGCCTCCTCCATACGGCCGAGCTGCCCGAGCACGTGCGCGAGCGAGGCTTCGCCGTAGGCGCCGGCCGCGCGCGGTAGACGGGGCAGCAGCGCCTTGAGGATCGGCAGCGCGACTTCCGCACCCTCGGCATGCGCCAGCGCCACCGCGTGCGCGAGCCGCGTCGTCGGTGCATCGTCGAGGCGCAACAGCAACTCGTAGAGCTCGACGATCGCGGCCCAGCGCGTGGCGGCGAACGACGACGACGCCACATGCTCCGCGACGATGCCCGCGCGCAGATGCCAGGCGGACAGGTGCCCGGCCCGGCGCGAGCGATCCAGGTGGACCATCCCCGCGGTGATCAATGCGCGGTCCCACCGGTCGCGGTCCTGCTCGTCGAGCAGCAGCCAGTCGCCCTGCGCGTCGACCCGCGCGCCGAGGCGCGCACCCTGAATGAGCAGCAAGGCCGCCAGCGCATCGACATCGCCGTGCGCCACGACCGGATGCGCGGCGAGCGCCCGCACCAGCCGGATCGCCTCGCGACACAGGTCCGGGCGCTGCGGCGCCTCGCCGCTGCTTGCGGTGTAGCCCTCGTTGAACAACAGGTGGATCGCGACCAGGACCGCCTCGCGGCGTGGCGGCAGCGCAGCGCCCGCCGGGATTGCGATCGGCATCCTTCGCGCCGCCAGCACGCGCCGTGCGCGCGCCAGGCGCTGCGCCAGCGCCGCCTCGTCGCTCAGGAGTCCGGCCGCGATCTCGCCGAGGCTGAAGCCGCAGACGACCTTGAGCGCGAGTGCCACCTGCGAGGCGACCGGCAGCGCCGGATCCGAGCACGCGAACAGCAGGGCGAGTTCGTCATCGTTGAGCTCCTGGCCCGATGCGGGCGTGCTGGCCTCGACCGACCGCGTTTCGACGGCCAGCGGATCCCACTGCACATCGCGCGCCCGCGCCCGCAGCGAATCAGTGAGGTGATTGCGCGCGACCCGGGTCAGCCACGCCAGTGGCTCATCGGGCGCGCCGTTGACCGGCCACAGGCGTGTCGCCTGCAACATCGCGTGCTGCACGGCGTCCTCGGCCAGCGAGGGATCGGACAGGCGGGCACTGCGCGTGAGCAGGCCCACCAGCCGGCCCCAGGCGGCCCGGAACTGCGGCAGGTGCGGCGTCAGCCCCAGGGTCGTCGGCACGACTCAGGTCGCCTCGATGCGCCTGAGCTCGATCTCGTTGCTCCCGCGCAGGTGCGGACAGTCGGCGATGGCGGCGAGCGCATCGTCGTAGGACGCGGCCTTGATGATGAACAGTCCGCCGATCACGTCCTTCGACTCGATGAAGGGGCCGTCGGACGCCACGGGCGCGGTCCTGCCGGCGCGTACGCGCCTGCCGCCCTCGTCGGCGAGCTTGTGGCCGCCCACGAGGCGGCCCTCGGCGGCCATCTTCTGCGACCACCGGCGGTAGTCGTCGATGATGCCCTGCATGTCCTCGGGCGACAGGCCGACGTACTGGCCCGGATCCTCGCGCAGCAGCAACAGGTACTGGTCCATGTTCGTCTCCATGTGGGAAGCGCACGGCGCGCTCCCTGCAATGACGGCCCGGGGTACGGCCATATGACGCCACAATCGTTGCAGAAGCGGAACTGGCGGCTGCCGTCGCCGCAGAGCGCAGCTCGGCAGCCTCCCGGCCGGGAAACTGGCCACGGCCGTCCGGTCGTCGCATACTGGACCGGCCCGGCGGCATCTCGACGCGCGTGGTGCCGGAACCGGCGCCGTGTGGACGACCGAGAGGAGTGCCAGCATGAACAAGGCGATCACGTTCGTGGCAGGCAGCCTGGCCAGCCTGCTGCTGGTGGCCTGCAGCAGGCAGGAGCCGGCCCCACCCGAGTCCCCCGCTCCGCCGGCCGATTTCGTCGCCGCGGCGGTCGACGACACGACCCGCCTCGCGGAGGCGCGCGTTCGCGACAGCTACCGCATGCCGGCAGCCATCCTGCGCTTCTCCGGGATCAAGCCGGGTGACACGGTGGTCGAGATCCAGCCCGCCGGCGGTTACTTCACCGCCCTGCTGTCGCGCGTCGTGGGGCCTGATGGCAAGGTCATCGCGATCGACTCGGAGCGCGTGTTCGAGTACATGCCGCGCCTGCGCGAGGAGTTCGCCAGCTACATCGCCGCGGACCCGCGCGACAACGTCGAGTACTCCGCCCAGCGCCTCGATGAACTGCAGCTGCCACATGGCCTGGACCAGGTGTGGATGGTCCAGTTCTATCACGACACCTTCTGGACGGAAGTCGACCGCGCGGCCATGAACCAGAGCTTCTACGAGCACCTCGCGCCCGGCGGCGTGTACCTCGTGATCGACCACCACGGCCTCGCGGGCGCTGGACCGTCGATCACCAAGGAACTGCATCGCGTGGATGCCGACACCGTGCAGGCCGAGATCGAGGCTGCCGGATTCGTGCTGGCGGAGGTCAGCG
>CAZXAS010000279.1:0-2596 GCA_964638185.1 uncultured Steroidobacteraceae bacterium
GACTTCGCCGGCCGGCCGCTCGCGGCCTGGGACGTGGCGTACTACGCCGAGAAGCTGCGCGAGCAGCGCCATGCGATCTCGCAGGAGGCGCTGCGGCCGTACTTCCCCATGCCGCGCGTGCTCGAAGGCATGTTCGAGGTCGCCGGTCGGCTCTACGGGCTCGTCATCGAGCCGGTGCCGGGCGTCGCCACCTGGCATCCCGACGCGCGCTACTACGCGCTACGCACGCGAAGCGGCGAACAACTGGGCGGTTTCTACCTCGACGCCGGCGCGCGCGAAGGCAAGCGTGGCGGCGCGTGGATGGGCGACTGTATCGGCCGCAAGCGGCTCGGCTCGGCCGACGCCCTGCCGGTCGCGCACCTGGTGTGCAATTTCACGCCGGCGGCCGCGGGCAGGCCGTCACTGCTGACCCACGCCGAGGTCGTGACCCTGTTCCACGAGTTCGGCCACGGCCTGCACCACCTGCTGACGCGCGTCGACTACCCGAGCATCGCCGGCATCAACGGCGTGCCCTGGGACGCGGTGGAGCTGCCGAGCCAGTTCATGGAGCAGTACGCCTGGCGGCCGGAGGTGCTGCCGCTCATCTCGGCGCACGTCGATACCGGCGAGCCGCTGCCGCGCGTCATGCACGAGCGCCTGCTCGCCTCGCGCGTCTTCCACGCCGGCCTCGCCGCGGTGCGGCAGCTGGAGTTCGCGCTGTTCGACTTCAGGCTGCACGCCGAGTACCGCCCGGGCGCGGGAACCAGCGTCGAGCGCATCCTGGAGGAAGTGCGGCGCGAGGTGGCGGTGGTCACGCCGCCGCCGTTCAACCGCTTCGCGCACGCCTTCACGCACGTGTTCTCGGGCGGCTACGCGGCCGGTTACTACAGCTACAAGTGGGCCGAGGTGCTGGCCGCCGACGCCTTCGCGGCCTTCGAGGAGACCGGGGTGTTCGACAGCACGGTGGCGCTGCGCTTCCTCGATTCGATCCTCGCCCGCGGGGGCAGCCGTGACGTCATGGAGGCCTTCGTCGAGTTTCGCGGCCGTCGCCCGGACGTGGCGCCGCTCTTGCGCCAGGACGGCATCGCCGCATGAGGATCGCCACCTGGAACGTCAACTCGCTGCGCGTGCGCCTGCCGCAGCTGCTGCAATGGCTCGACGCCAATCCGGTCGACGTCATCGGCCTGCAGGAGCTGAAGCTGCCCGACGAGGACTTTCCACGCGCGGAACTCGAGGCGCTCGGGCTCCACGCCGCGTGGGCCGGGCAGAAGACCTACAACGGCGTGGCGCTCGTGTCGCGGCTGCCGCTCACCGACGTGACCGCGGGGATCGCCGGCTTCGACGACCCGCAGCGACGGGTCATCGCCGCGACCGTCGGCGGGGTGCGCGTCATG
The DNA here is from genome assembly GCA_964638185.1 of uncultured Steroidobacteraceae bacterium. GTDB lineage: Bacteria > Pseudomonadota > Gammaproteobacteria > Steroidobacterales > Steroidobacteraceae > SG8-30. The sequence continues at coordinate 1,374 of CAZXAS010000279.1, forward strand.
AACGTCTACGTACCGAACGGCCAGACGGTCGGCTCCGACAAGTACGCCTACAAGCTCGACTGGCTCGCACGCCTTGCGGCACTGGTGAAGGCGAGCCTCGCGACCCATCCGCGCTTCGCCCTGGTCGGGGACTTCAACATTGCTCCCGAGGACCGCGACGTGCACGACCCGGCGAAGTGGGAAGGCTCGGTGCACGTCAGCGCTCCGGAGCGCGAGGCGCTCGCGACGCTGCTCGAGGCCGGACTCGTCGATACCTTCCGGCTGTTCGACCAGCCACCGGACAGCTTCAGCTGGTGGGACTACCGGATGGGGGCCTTCCGCCGCAACCATGGCCTCAGGATCGACCTCGTGCTGGCGAGCCGCGAGCTCGCCGCACGCTGCATCGGCTGCCACGTCGACCGCGGCCCGCGGGCCTGGGAACGTCCGTCGGACCATGCCCCGGTGGTTGCCAGCTTTGACATAGCCCGGTCCTGAGCGGAGCGCCTGCTGGCGCAGAATCGCGACGGGGTAGTGGTTACGGGCTGCATCGACGGGCGTAGACTGCCGACAGGTCTGTCCGCCCTGGAGGCTGCTCCTGCCGTGACGAGCGCGCATCGCCGCAGCAACTTCGATGTCACCGACACCGTGGACGTCAGCTCCCCGGCTGCGGTGAAGGCCGCGGTGTCGGCGCTGTACGCGTCGGCCTGGCCGGGCGCGGACCTCGACACCCTCGGGCGCGCGGTGGACGACTTCGAGCGCCTGTTCAGCGGCCGCATGCCCGGCTACATGGGCGTCGACACCGTCTACCACGACATGCAGCACTCGCTCGACATGGTGCTCGCCACCGCGCGGCTGCTCGTCGGCTACGAGCGCCAGGCACGAGAGACCGCGCGGCTCGGACCCGGGCGGGCGCTGATGGGACTCGTCACCGCGCTTTATCACGACGCTGGCTACATCCGCGAGGAGTCGGAGTCGGCAGTGGCCAATGGCGCGGTCTTCACCCGCAGCCATGTCACGCGCGGGGCGCGCTACCTCGCCCGCTACCTGCCGCAGATCGGGCTGGCTGAATGGGTGCCCGTTGCCACCCGCATCATCCACTTCACGGGCTACGAGGTTCCGTTCGACGAGATCCGCGTGACCGACCCGCGTGATCGCAAGGTCGGGCACCTCCTCGGCACCGCGGACCTGCTGGCCCAGATGTCCGACCGCTGCTACCTGGAGAAATGCCGCGACCGGCTGTACGC
>CAZXAS010000280.1:0-2581 GCA_964638185.1 uncultured Steroidobacteraceae bacterium
GTCCTGCTGGTCGAGGACCACCGCGACATCGCCGAGATGATCGTCGAGTTCCTCGAACAGAAGGGCTACGCCGTCGATTTCGCGGCCGACGGCGTCACCGGACTGCATCTCGCGACCACCAACGACTACGACGTGATCGTGCTCGACGTGATGCTTCCCCGTCTCGACGGCATCTCCGTCTGCCGCAAGCTGCGGCAGGAGGCGCACCGTGGTACGCCGCTCCTGATGCTGACGGCGCGCGACACCCTCGACGACAAGCTTGCAGGCCTCGACGTCGGAGCAGACGACTACCTGGTCAAGCCGTTCGAGATCCGCGAGCTCGAGGCGCGGATCCGCACGCTGCTGCGACGGCATCGTGGCACGACCGCCAGGGAGGCCTACACCGTCGGCGACCTGACACTCGATACCGCAACCCTCAGGGTCACCCGCGCCGGGCGCCCGCTTACGCTCACGCCCATCGGCCTCAAGCTGCTGACCACTCTCATGCGCGCCTCGCCGCGCGTGGTCAGCCGCCAGCAACTGGAGCACGAGGTGTGGGGCGACGTGCTGCCGGACAGCGACACGCTCAGGAGCCACCTCTACAACCTGCGCAAGGTCATCGACAAGCCGTTCGAGCGGCAGTTGCTGCACACCATCGCCGGCGCCGGCTACCGGCTGGCCACGGACGATGACCGGTAGCGGCCTGCGTGCGCGGCTCGGCCGCACCCTGCTGCTGCAGGCGGCGTTCATCGGCGCCTCTGCGGTGATCGGCGTGTTCCTGGCGAGCGTGCTGCTCGAAGGCGTGCTGATCCGCGAAGCGCTGCGCGACGAGGCGGAGTTCTACTGGGCGAAGAGCGCGCTCGATCCCGCCCATCCGCTGCCGGCCACACTCAACCTGACCGGCCATATCGCCGACGTGCCGGCCGCGCTCGCCCGACTCGGCCCGGGCTACCACGCCTGGCACGATGGCACCGCAGAGAAGGTCGTGCACGTCTCGGACCGTGACGGCCGGCGGCTGTACCTGGTGTTCGACCGCAGCGGCGTGGCCCGCCTGTCCGTGCTATTCGGCCTGCTGCCGCTCGCGATGGTGCTGCTGGTGCTGTACGTATCGACCTGGCTCGGGTTCCGTGCCTCGCGGCGGGCGTTCTCGCCGGTGATCGCGCTCGCCCGCCAGGTTCGCGGTCTCGACCCGCAGGTCCCGGAGCCGGCCGCCTTCGAGCCGTCGCGGCTGCCGGCCGATGCCGACGACGAGGTGCGCGAGCTCGCCGCAGCGCTCGCGCGCTACTCGCAACGCATCCAGGACTTCGTCGAGCGCGAGCGTCACTTCACCCGCGATGCCAGCCACGAACTCAGGAGCCCGCTGACCGTGATCCACATGGCCGCCGGGATGCTGCTCGACGATCCCGCCCTCGGCGACGCCCAGCGTCGCGCGGCGGGGCGGATCCGCCGCGCCGCTCGCGACATGGAGGAACTGATCGGTGCCTTCCTGCTGCTCGCGCGGGAGTCGGAGGCCGGGCTGCCGCTCGAGGCAGTCTGTGTGAACGACGTCGTCGCCGACGAGGTCGAGCGGGCTCGGCTGCTGGCCGAGGGCAGGCCCGTGGCCGCGTCGATCCGCGCCTCCTGCCGCCTGTACCTGGACGCGCCGGAGAGGGTGCTGTCGGTGCTGCTCGGGAACCTGCTGCGGAACGCCTTCTCCTATACCGATGCGGGCGAGGTGACGGTCGAGATCGGCCCGTCCGCCGTCGTCATCTCCGACACCGGCGTGGGCATGCCCCGGGACAAGGTAGGCGCGATGTACCAGCCGTTCGTGCGCGGCGACATCAGCCGGCGTGGCGGGCACGGCGTCGGCCTGACCATCGTCCGGCGGCTGTCGGATCGTTTTGGCTGGCCGGTCGAGATCGACAGCCAGCTCGGGGTCGGCACCCGGGTCGAGATCCGCTTCCCGGCCGCGCGCGCCGAGCCGCCGCCGGCCTGACGGTCGCCCGGCCGGGCGGCCTGGCCGGGGTTTCACCGGGCGCTGGCGGCGCCTTCACGTCGCTTTCACACCGACTCCGGCAATCTGAAGCCCTGTACGGCGCGAATAGCCCGCCGAGGACGCAACCACCATGCAGCTCGACGCACGAACCCTGTTGAATTTCGCGGCTTTCCAGCTCGGCTGGTTCGCCTGCGTGCTGGGCGGCGCCAACGGCCTCGCGCTCGCCGGGACCCTGACCGTGATCGCCGTGGTGGCCATGCATCTCGTCCTCGCACGGCGGGCAGGGCCGGAGGCACTGCTCGTTGCCCTCGTCACCTCCATCGGATTCGCGTGGGACAGCCTCGTGGTCTCGCTCGGGCTGATGAGCTATCCCTCTGGCAGCTTCGCGCCTGGCCTCGCCCCGCACTGGATCATCGCCATGTGGGCGCTGTTCGCCACCACGCTCAATGTCTCGATGACCTGGATGAAGGGCCGGCCGATGCTCGCCATCCTCATGGGCGGCGTCGGCGGCCCACTCGCCTATTTCGCCGGCTACCGCCTCGGCGGGGTCGAGATGGACGACCCGGTGCTGGCGCTCGGCGTGCAGGGGATCGGCTGGGCCGTCATCATGCCGCTCCTGACGCTGCT
>CAZXAS010000281.1:0-2544 GCA_964638185.1 uncultured Steroidobacteraceae bacterium
CGCTCCGCGGCCTTGCCCTTCTACCGGCATCACGAACTGGTGGAGATCACGGTGACCGCGTCGCCGGGACTGCACCGCCTGTACTTCCTGTACGGCGAGGATCGTGCCTGCCGGCTCGACGGCGGAGCCGCCGCCATCCATGAGGTGAACGCCGCGGAGTCGCTCGCGCTGGCGGCGGAAGACGTCGAGGTCTACCTGCGTGTGTTCACCTATTTCGTGCGCGGCAGCGAAGGCCCGTTCACGCTCATCGGCGTGCCCGGCGAGATCCTGCCGGTCGACGCGCCAACGGACAGGCTCATGGCCTGCCGCAAGGCGGTGAAGCGGCCGCGGCTGCTCCAGCCGCTCGATGACGGTCGCTACCGCATCGGCGCGACCATCGCCTATGGCAACTCGCTGTTCGAGGCGACCTTCGCGGTGCGCCCGGACGGCGAGATCGAGATGATCGACGACGTACCGATCGGGACGCTCGACGGACTGGCCATCCCCACCCTGCCCGACCTGGCGTTGCCTGTCGACGATGTCCCTGCCGATAGCGTGGACCTCGAAGCGGTGCTGGCGCGCCACGCCGAGGGGGCCAAACGCGTACCCTCGACCGGAATCGCCGCGGCCGCGGCAACGGTCACGGCACCCGCTCCGAAGGCCATCGATGACCGCTCGATCACCGGCCGGGTCGTGAGTGTCCTGCTCGGCGAAGCGATCCAGGCCGCGATGGGCCACCGGCTGCTGCAGCGCTTCAACAGCCTCGCCCAGGCACAGGGGCCGATCGGACAACTCACTCATTTCATCGATGAATCGGCGCCGATCATCCTGATCGAGTCCGAGATTCCCTTCGCCGAGGAGCTGGTCGCCGATCTCGTCAATGCCGGCGGCGACCTGTTCCCGGCGCCGGCGATCGAGCGCGCCAGCGCGGTGAGCGGCGACGATTCGCGCTGTTCCATCGACACCCGCAGCTCCGGGACCAAGCTGCACCTGGTGTCTTTCCACGCCTACCGGTCGCTGTGGGATGCCGAGTGGACCGCCCACCAGCTCGCCATCGGCACGGCCACCATGTTCATCGGCTGCGACCGGCGCCAGGACGTCCCGGAGCCCCTGCGACGCGTCACCGACCTCGTGCTGCGGCTGCCGCGCATCGAGGCACGCCTGTTCCCGGCCATCTTCCGCTCGGTGTTCGGCGCAGGCCCACCGGCCAGCTGGCAGCGCGATGGCGGGGAATGGACGCGCTACCTGCTGCATACCGACTTCCATGCGCCGCTGCGGCTCCGGCTGACCCCGGCCGAGGCCGTCGCCTACCTGCGGGAACGCTGCGCAGCGCGCCTTGCGCAGGTTTCGGTCTACACCGGTCCGCCGCTCGAGAAGCTGCACGGGCTCGGCGAGGCCAGGCAGGTGGCCGAGGACCTGATCGCCGACATCGCCGCGGCGCGCGCCGGGCGCATTCCCTGGTCCGCCGTCGATCGCGGACTCCTGCTCGCCGGCGCGCCTGGCACCGGCAAGACGACGCTCGCGCGTGCCATCGCCCACGCCTGCGACGTGAAGTTCGTGCATGCGAGCGCCACGGCCTGGCAATCCGCCGGCGGACTCGACATGCACCTGCGCGCCATGCGCGAGACCTTCGCCGAGGCGCGCCGCTACGCGCCCGCGATCCTCTTCATCGACGAGCTCGACAGCATCGGCAACCGGCAGCTGCTCGAGGGCTCGAACGCCGTCTACCAGACCGACGTCATCAACGGGCTGCTCGAACAGATCCAGGGGCTCGATCCCGAGGAACCGGTGATGGTGATCGGCGCGACGAACTTCGTCGAGCGCATCGACCCGGCCCTGCGTCGTGCCGGACGCCTCGACCAGGTCGTCACCATCCCGCTGCCGAACGTCGCCGGGCTCGCGCAGATCTTCGCGCACTACCTCGAGGCACAGCGCAAGGCGAGGCAACTGGCCCGCGACGTCGATGCCGAGGCGCTGGCGCGACTCGCCGTGGGATCGACCGGCGCGGACGTCGAGTTCTTCGTGCGTGGCGCCGCAAGGCGCGCGCGCAAGGCAGGCCGGCGCATCGCCCAGGACGACCTGGTGGCGGAAGTGACCCGCCGCCCGCGTCGCCAGGACAGCGCAGTTCGCCTGACGCCCGCCGAGATGCACCGCGTCGCGGTCCACGAGGCCGGCCATGCGCTGGCCGCGCTGCTGTCCACGCACTCCGATCCAGCCGACCTCAGCTTCGTGACCATCGTCCCGCGCCTCGACGGCTCGCTCGGCTTCACCGCCTCGGTGCCGCCGGCCGGTGCGGTGATGACGCGCCGCCAGGTGCTGGACCGCCTGCGCCGGGTCCTTGCCGGCCGCGCGGCCGAGGAACTCGTTTTCGGCCGCGACCACCTGAGCCTCAGCTCCGGCGGCGGCGAGACCAGCGACCTCGCGGTGGCGACGCGCATCGCCACGCATCTCGTCTGCATGACCGGCCTCGGCGGTGGCGACAGCCTCCACTGGACCGCGACCCCGACGCCGGCGCAGCTGCGCCAGGTCAACGCACTCTTGAAGAAGTCCTATCGCGAAGCGGTC
>CAZXAS010000282.1:0-2539 GCA_964638185.1 uncultured Steroidobacteraceae bacterium
CACCAATTTAGTTTCAACTGAAACTATTGGCAAGCCGCGGCTGGCCCGCGCCGGCCGCTAGCGTTCGAGGATGGCCGTGACGCCCATGCCTCCAGCGGTGCACACCGAGATGAGCCCACGGCCCGCGCCGCGCAGTTCGAGTTCACGGGCGAGCGTCGCCACGATGCGCGCCCCGGTGGCTGCGAACGGGTGGCCGACCGCGAGCGACCCGCCGCGCACATTGAGCCGGGCGCGGTCGATGGCGCCGAGCGGGCCGTCGAGGCCGAGGCGCGTGCGGCAGAACTCGGCCGATTCCCACGCCTTGAGGGTGCACAGCACCTGCGCCGCGAACGCCTCGTGGATCTCGTAGAAGTCGAAGTCCTGCAGCGCGATGCGGGCGTCGGCGAGCATCCGCGGCACGGCGTAGGCGGGCGCCATCAACAACCCCTCGGCGCCGACGAAGTCGACCGCCGCCACCTTGCCGTAGGTGAGCCAGGCCTGCACCGGCAGCCCGCGCGCACGGGCCCATTCCTCGCTCGCGAGCAGCACCGCCGAGGCGCCGTCGGTCATCGGCGTGCTGTTGCCCGCCGTGAGCGTGCCATCCTTCGCGAAGGCCGGCCTGAGCTTTGCAAGCCGCTCGAGGGTCGTGTCGCGGCGCAGGTTGTTGTCCTCCTTCACGCCGTGGAACTCGAGCACGAGATCCTTGTAGAAACCGGCGTCGTAGGCCGCGGCCGCGGCTTGGTGGCTCGCCAGCGCCAGCGCATCCTGCTCCTCGCGCGACACGCCCCAGTCCCTGGCCATCTGCTCGCAGCTCTCGCCCATGGAGAGCCCAGTGCGCGGCTCGACCACGCCCGGCAGGACCGGCTTGAAATGACGCGGACGCAGGCCAAGCCAGGGCTTGACGCGCTGGCCGAACGAGCGGCCGCGGAAGCTCGCCAGCAGCAGCTGCTGGTACTCGCGCGGGTAGACGATCGGCGCGTCGCTGACCGTGTCGACGCCCCCGGCGATGCCCGCGTCGATCTGCCCGAGCGCGATCTTGTTGGCGACGAGGATCGCCGCCTCGAGGCTGGTGCCGCAGGCGCGCTGCAGGTCGAGGCCGGGCGTCTCCGGCGCGAGGCCGGCGCCCAGCACGCATTCCCGCACCAGGCCCCACTGGCTCGAGTGCTTCATCACCGCGCCGGCGGCGACGTCGCCGAGCTGCTGGCCGCGCAGGCCGAAGCGGTCGACCACGCCCTTGATGGCGGCAGTGAGCATTTCCTGGTTGCCGACGTGGGCATAGGCGCCGTGGGCGCGCACGAACGGGATGCGGGCGCCGCCGACGATGGCGACACGCTTGACCTGGGAACCGACGAGCATGGGAATCCTCCGTGTGGCCCGCGGTGCGTCCGGGGGCCGGATCGCGGCGACGGGCGCCGGCAGCGCCACGTCCCGATTGGGCTAGAATGCCAGCCTCGTCCGCATCCCGCCACGGCCGGCCCGTGGCACACCATGAACCAGCCCGTACACAGCGTGGCCCGTTTCCGCCGCGACGCGCAGGCGATCCTGCGGCTCGGCGGCCCGCTGCTGGTCAACAACATCGTGCTCGCGGGCATGGCGGTCACCAACACCATGGCCGCGGGCCGGGTCGGGCCCGAGCCGCTCGCCGGCGTGGCGGTGGGCGTGAGCTACTACCAGATGTTCTGGCTGATGGGCCTCGGCATCCTGATGGCCCTGCCGCCCCTGGTCGCGCACGCCTACGGCGGCGGCCGGGACGCCGAGGTCGGCCACCGCTTCCGCCAGGGCCTGTGGCTGTCGCAGCTCCTCGCGCTGCCGCTGCTGCTACCGCTCGCCTTCGTCGCCCCGGTGCTGGAATGGTTCGGCACCGATGCGCGCACGGTCCCGCATGCGACCGCCTACGTCCAGACCATGTGCTTCGGCATGCCGGCGATGCTCGGGTTCCTGGCCCACCGCTACACCACGGAGGGTCTCGGCTGGACCCGCCCGATCATGTTCACCGCGGCGCTCGGTCTCACGGTGAACGTCCTCGGCAACTGGGTGTTCACGCTCGGTCACCTCGGCGTGCCGAGCCTGGGCGCCCGCGGCTGCGCGGTCGCGACGGTGCTGGCGCAATGGTCGATGCTGGTCGGCATGCACCTGTACCAGCGCCGCCACCCGGTCTATCGCCCCTACGGCCTGTTCGACCGCTTCGAATGGCCCGACTGGCGCACGCTTCGCGACATCCTGAAGCTCGGCCTGCCGATCGGCGGCAGCGTGGTCTCGGAAGGGGCGCTGTTCTCGGTGGCGGGCCTGCTGATGGGCACGCTCGGCACCGAGATCGTCGCCGCCCACCAGATCGCCGTGACCTGGGGCGCGCTCATGTTCATGGTGCCGCTCGCCTTCCACTCCGCCACCACCATCCACGTCGGCCACAAGGTGGGCGCCGGCGACGTGGCCGCCGGCCGCCTCGCCGGCTGGTCGGGCATCGGCATGTGCGCACTGTTCATGTCGGTCTCGGCGCTGGTGATCGTCGCCGGCAACGACCTGATCGCGGCCGCATTCACCGTCGACCCGGAGGTGCGCG
>CAZXAS010000283.1:0-2519 GCA_964638185.1 uncultured Steroidobacteraceae bacterium
CGCCCTTGTCGCCACGGTGGCGCTTGTCCGACGGGGTCGCCTGCAACCGCTTGTAGTGGTTGTAGACCGCCACCGAGAGGATCTTCTTTGCGCGCTCCTGGCCGATCACGTACTCGTCCAGTACGTTCTTGATCTCCTGCGGCTTCGGCAGCTTGTCGCGCGAGCGCTCCTGCTTCTCCTCGAGTTCCTCGCGGATGATGTCGTTGCACAGCTCGACGCATTCGTCGCAGACGAACACCGACGGGCCGGCGATGAGCTTGCGTACCTCGTGCTGGCTCTTGCCGCAGAACGAGCAGTACAGCAGCTTGCCGTCTTCGTGCTTGCCGCGGGTATCGTCCACCATTCGTCGCTGTCCTCGAGGCTGCCGTGTACCGGCAATTGCGTTATAGCATGACGCCGCCCGGCCTCAAAATCGTAATGAGGCCGGGTACTTGTGCGTGGTCCGTCACAGTCCGGGTCAGTCCTTGGCGGCCGGCAGGGGCAACTGGCCGCGGCGATCGAGCACCGAGTCGATCAGGCCGTAGGCCTTGGCCTGCTCGCCGCTCATGAAATTGTCGCGGTCGGTGTCGACGCGGATCTTGTCGATCGGCTGCCCGGTGTGCTCGGACAGGATCTTGTTCAGCCGGTCGCGCGCGTCGAGGATCTCGCGGGTGTGGATCTCGATGTCGGTGGCCTGGCCCTGGAAGCCGCCCAGCGGCTGGTGGATCATGATCCGCGAGTTCGGCAGCGCGTAGCGCTTGCCGCTCTTGCCGGCACCCAGCAGCACCGCGCCCATGCTCGCCGCCTGGCCGACGCAGATGGTGCTGATGTCGGGCTTGATGAACTGCATCGTGTCGTAGATGGCGAGTCCGGCCGACACCGACCCGCCCGGCGAGTTGATGTACAGGTGTATGTCCTTGTCCGGGTTCTCCGACTCGAGGAACAGCAGCTGGGCCACCACCAGGTTGGCCATGTAGTCCTCGACCGGCCCGACGATGAACACCACCCGCTCCTTCAGGAGGCGCGAGTAGATGTCGTAGGCGCGCTCACCACGCGCCGTCTGCTCGACGACGACCGGAACCAGGTTGAGCGCCTTCGTATCCATGTTGTGGGTCATCCTGTGAGTGTCAGGCTTGTGACGCGTCTTCGGCGCCGAAGTTCATGATGTCCTTGAAGGTCGCGGGCTGGTCGGTGACCTTGGCCTTCTCCAGGATGCGGTCCACGACCTGCTCCTCGAGCACCATCATCTGCAGCTGGCGCATGGCGCCCTCGTTCTCGGTGTACTGCTTGCGCGCCGCGTCCGGGTCGCCGTAGCCGCCCACCATGTCGTCGAGGCGCGCCTGCACCCGTGCCTGGTCGAGCACCACGCCTTCGTGGCGGATCGCCTCGTTGAGGAGCAGGCCGAGCGCCACGCGCCGGCGCGCGCCGGCTTCGAACGGGCCGCGCGGCGGCAGCTGCTTGGCGCTGCGCGCCCCCATGCGCCTCAACGCCTCGAGCTGCAGGTCGCGGATCTCCTGCTCCACCAGCACCTGCGGCACCTCGACCGGGTTCGCCGCCAGCAGCTGGTCCATGACCTGCGACTTCAGCCGGGCGCGCACCGCCTGCTCGAGCTCGCGCTCCATGTTCTCGCGCACCTCGGTGCGCAGCGCCTCGACGCCGCCTTCCTCGATGCCGAAGGCCTTGCAGAACTCGTCGTCGACCACCGGCAGGCGCTTTTCCTCGACCGCCTTCAGGGTGACGGTGAACTGCGCCGTCCTGCCGGCCAGGTTCTTGGCCGGGTACTCAGCCGGGAACGCCACGTCGAAGGTCTTCGTGCCGGCAGGCTCCATGCCGCGCACACCATCCTCGAAGTCCTTGAGCATGCGGCCCGTGCCCAGCAGGAACTGGTGGCCCTCGGCCTTGCCGCCCTCGAACGGCTCGCCGTCGAGCAGGCCCTCGAAGTCGATGGTGACCCGGTCACCGTCGCCGGCCGGTCGCTCGACCGCGACGAAGTCCGGGCGCTGCTCGCGCAGGCTGTCGAGCATGCGATCCACGTCGCCCTCGCCCACCGTCGCCTGCGGCCGGACCAGCGCCATGCCCTCCAGGCCCTTGAGCGCGACCTCGGGATAGATCTCGAACACCGCGGCGTACTTGAGGTCGCTGCCCTGGGCGGCGGCCAGCGGCTCGATGCGCGGACCGCCCGCGGGCGTGAGCTTCTCCTGCTTGAGCGCCTCGGCGAAGGTCTCGCGGATGAGGTCGCCGACCACTTCCTCGCGCACCTGCGCGCCGTAGTGCTTGCGCACCACGTGGATCGGCGCCTTGCCGGGGCGGAAGCCCTTGATGCGGGCGCTGCGGCTGACCTTGAACAGGCGCTTGTCGACCTGCTGCTCGACGCGGCTCGCCGGCACCGACACTTCCATCCTGCGTTCGAGGCCCTTGAGCGCCTGCACTTGAACCATCATCGTTTCCCAACCTCTGGTGAACCTGGGCAGGTCGTGCTGCCGCCTTGGACTGGTGCGAAAGGAGAGACTCGAACTCTCACGGGTTGCCCCACTGGAACC
>CAZXAS010000284.1:0-2519 GCA_964638185.1 uncultured Steroidobacteraceae bacterium
CGACGGCTCCTATGGCCTCGGCGCCACCCAGTCGGAGACCATCCGCCGCGTGGTGCTGCCGGCGGCCCTGCCGGGCATCGTCGGCGGGGTGCTGCTCGCCATCTCGCGCGCCATCGGCGAGACCATGATCGTGGTGATGGCGGCCGGGCTCGGCGCCAACCTGACCGCGAATCCGCTCGAAGCCGTGACCACGGTTACGACCCAGATCGTGACCCTGCTGGTCGGCGACCAGGAGTTCGACAGCCCCAAGACGCTGGCCGCGTTCGCGCTGGGCCTGATGCTGTTCCTGGTGACGCTCGCCCTCAACATCATCGCGCTGCACGTCGTGCGCAAGTATCGGGAGCAGTATGAGTAGCTCTGACCCGGCCGGGGCGGTCGTCGAGACGGCCGCCCAGCGCACCCGCCGCCTGGTCGAGCGCGGCCTGAAGCGGCGCTATCGCGCCGAGCGGCGCTTTCGCGCCTACGGCATCGCGGCCGTCAGCGTCGGCATCATCGCCGTGGGCTTCCTGTTCGCCAGCATCGTGTCCTCGGGCTGGACGGTGTTCGTGCAGAGCTACGTCAAGCTCGACATCACCTACGACGCCGAGGTCATCGATCCGGAGGGGACGCGCGACCCGGAGACGATCGGGCTGGCGGACTTCAATGCGCTGATGCGCGCGGCGCTGCGCGAGCGCTTCCCGGACGTCGAGGGCCGCAGCGATCTCAGGACGCTCTATGGCCTGCTGAGCGATGCGGGGCAGTTCGAGCTCCGCAACCGGGTGCTGGCCGATCCCGGCCTGATCGGCACCACCGAGTCCAACTGGTTCCTGGTCGACGACCGCGTCGACCTGTTGATGAAGGGGAAGACCGACCGCAGCCTGCCCGAGGACGTGCGTGGGCTGTCCGACCAGGAGGTCGCCTGGATCGACGCGCTGGTCGCGGACGGCCGCCTCGAGAAGCGCTTCAACAGGAGCTTCTTCAGCAATGGCGACTCGCGCGAGCCCGAGCAGGCGGGCGTCTGGGGCGCGGTCGTCGGCTCGTTCTTCACGCTGGCGGTGACACTGCTGCTGTCGTTCCCGATCGGCGTGGCGGCGGCGGTGTACCTGGAGGAGTTTGCGCCCAAGAACCGCATCACGGACTTCATCGAGGTCAACATCAACAACCTCGCGGCGGTCCCGTCGATCGTCTTCGGCCTGCTGGGCCTCGCGGTGTTCATCCAGCTCTTCGGCCTGCCGCGCTCGGCGCCGCTGGTCGGCGGCCTGGTGCTGACGCTGATGACGCTGCCGACCATCATCATCGCGAGCCGCGCGGCCCTGAAGGGCGTGCCGCCGTCGATCCGCGAGGCCGCGCTCGGCATGGGAGCCTCCGAGGTGCAGACGGTGGCGCACCACGTGCTGCCGCTCGCCATGCCCGGCATGCTCACCGGCGCGATCATCGGCATGGCGCGGGCGCTCGGCGAGTCGGCGCCGTTGCTCATGATCGGCATGGTCGCCTTCATCGTCGACGTGCCGGGCGGCTTCACCGATCCGTCGACGGTCCTGCCGGTGCAGGTCTACCTGTGGGCGGACAGCCCCGAACGCGCATTCCTCGAGCGTACCTCCGGTGCGATCATCGTGCTGCTGGGGTTCCTGCTCATCATGAATGCCACCGCCGTGGTGCTGCGCCAGAAGTTCGAGCGCCGCTGGTGAGGCGGCGCGAGTGATGACTCCCGGAGATCCGAAGATGAACGACGTTGCGACCGAGACCCTCCGCCGTGCCGCCCCGGCCGCTGCCACCGCCAAGGCGCCGCTGGAGCGCGAGGCCGCGGTGCGCAAGACCGTGGGCGACATCACCGTGGCCAACCCGGTCATGGTGTGCCGGGGCGTTAACGTGCACTACGGCGACAAGCACGCGATCCGCGATGTCAGCCTCGACATCGCGAAGAACGAGGTCATCTCGATGATCGGTCCGTCGGGCTGCGGCAAGAGCACCTTCCTGCGCTGCCTCAACCGCCTGAACGACACCATCCCGACCGCGAAGGTGACCGGGGCGATCTCGCTCGACGGGGTGGATGTCTACGACAAGCGCCAGGACGTGGTGCAGCTGCGCGCGCGCGTCGGCATGGTGTTCCAGAAGCCGAACCCGTTCCCGAAGTCGGTGTACGAGAACGTCGCCTACGGGCCGCGCATCCACGGCCTCGCCGCCGACCGCACCGAACTCGACGAGATCGTGCAGACCAGCCTGCAGCGCGCGGGCCTGTGGGAGGAGGTCAAGGACCGCCTCGACCAGCCCGGAACGGCGTTGTCCGGCGGGCAGCAGCAGCGGCTTTGCATCGCGCGCACCATCGCGGTGAACCCCGAGGTGATCCTGATGGACGAGCCGTGCTCGGCGCTCGACCCGATCGCGACAGCGCGCATCGAGGACCTGATCGACGAACTGAAGCAGAACTACGCCATCTGCATCGTCACCCACTCGATGCAGCAGGCCGCCCGAGTCTCGCAGCGTACCGCCTACTTCCACCTCGGCGACCTGATCGAGGTCGGGCCGACGGACATGATCTT
>CAZXAS010000285.1:0-2448 GCA_964638185.1 uncultured Steroidobacteraceae bacterium
CGGCGCGACGGCCGTGTATCCGTACATGGCCTACCAGACGCTGTTCGACATGATGAAGAAGGGCTCCGTGAAGATGGACGCCCAGGCGCGGCTGGAACTGGGTCGCAGCTATCGCCGCGGCATCCGCAAGGGCCTGTTCAAGATCATGTCGAAGATGGGCATCTCGACCATCATGAGCTACCGCGGCTCGCAGCTGTTCGAGATCGTGGGACTGGCCGACAAGGTGGTCGACCTGTGCTTCGCCGGCACCGTCAGCCGCATCCAGGGCGCGGACTTCGCCGATCTCGAGCGGGACCAGCTGCGCCTCGCCGAGCGCGCCTTCAATCCCCGCATCGCGCTGGAGCAGGGTGGCCTGCACAAGTACGTGCACGGCGGCGAGTACCACATGTACAACCCGGACGTGGTGGCGACGCTGCAGTCCGCGGTGATCAGCGGCGAGTACGAGCGCTACCGGCTGTATGCGGCGCTGGTGAACGAGCGTCCCGTGTCCTGCCTGCGCGACATGTTCCGCTTCGCGGCGGGGCGCGACCCGGTGCCGGTGGAGGAGGTCGAGCCGATCGAGGAGATCCTCAAGCGCTTCGACAGCGCCGGGATGTCGCTCGGCGCGCTGTCGCCAGAGGCGCACGAGGCGCTGGCCATCGCCATGAACCGCCTCGGCGCGCGCTCGAACTCCGGCGAGGGTGGGGAGGATCCTGACCGCTACGGGTCCGAGCGCAACTCCAGGATCAAGCAGGTCGCCTCCGGGCGCTTCGGCGTGACGCCGGAATACCTCGTCAGCGCCGAGGTGCTGCAGATCAAGGTGGCGCAGGGCGCGAAGCCCGGCGAAGGCGGCCAGCTGCCCGGGCACAAGGTCAACGAGATGATCGCGCGGCTGCGCTATGCGCGCCCCGGCGTCGGCCTGATCTCGCCGCCGCCACATCACGACATCTACTCGATCGAGGACCTGGCGCAGCTCATCTTCGACCTGAAGCAGGTCAACCCGCAGGCCCTGGTGTCGGTCAAGCTGGTCGCCGAGCCTGGCGTGGGCACGGTCGCGGCGGGCGTGGCGAAGGCCTATGCGGACCTGATCACGATCTCCGGGCACGACGGCGGAACCGGCGCCTCGCCCATCAGCTCGATCAAGTATGCCGGCACCCCGTGGGAGCTCGGCCTGGCCGAGACCCACCAGACGCTGCGCATCAACGACCTTCGCCAGCGGGTGCGGCTACAGACGGATGGCGGACTGAAGACCGGACTCGACGTCATCAAGGCCGCCATCATCGGCGCGGAGAGCTTCGGCTTCGGCACTGCGCCGATGGTGGCGCTCGGCTGCAAGTACCTGCGGATCTGCCACCTCAACAACTGCGCGACCGGCGTGGCGACGCAGCACAAGGTGCTGCGGTCGAAGTACTTCGTCGGCCTGCCCGAGATGGTGATGAACTATTTCCGCTTCGTCGCCACGGAGTGCCGCGAGATCATGGCGAGTCTCGGCGTGCGGCGCATGGCCGACCTGATCGGGCGCACCGAGCTCCTGACCATCATCGAGGGCGAGACCGACAAGCAGCGCAAGCTCGACCTGACGCCGCTCCTGTCGAGCGCGGGGCTCGCCGACGACCGGCCGCAGTTCTGCCTCGAGGAGCGCAACGAGCCCTTCGACAAGGGCGAGCTCGCCGAGCGCATGGTGGCGGACATGCTGCCGGCGATCGAATCCCGCTCGGGCGGCACCTTCGAGTACGAGGTCTGCAACTGGCACCGCTCGATCGGCGCGCGCGTGTCCGGCGAGATCGCCAGGCGCCATGGCAACTACGGCATGATCGATGCCCCGATCACGGTACGACTGAAGGGCAGCGCCGGACAGAGCCTTGGCGTGTGGAACGCGGGCGGGCTGACGCTGGTCCTCGAGGGTGACGCCAACGACTACGTCGGCAAGGGCATGGCCTCGGGCCGCATCGTGCTGGCGCCGCCCCCCGGCTCCAACTTCGTGGCGCGCGAGACGCCGATCATGGGCAACACCTGCCTGTACGGCGCGACCGGCGGCGAGTTGTACGCTGCCGGCACCGCTGGCGAGCGCTTCGCCGTGCGCAACTCCGGCGCGGTCACCGTCGTGGAGGGCACCGGCGATCACTGCTGCGAGTACATGACCGGCGGCGTCGTGGTCGTGCTGGGTCGCACCGGTGTCAACTTCGGCGCGGGATTCACCGGTGGCTTCGCCTACGTGCTGGATGTCGACCGCGACTTCGTCGATCGCTACAACCACGAGCTGGTCGACATCCACCGCATCCAGTCGGAAGGCATGGAGGCGCACTACCAGCATCTGCGGGGGCTGATCGAGACGCACCAGCGCGCAACGGGCAGCACCTGGGCGCGCGAGATCCTGAACGACTTCCGCAGCTTCGCGCCGAAATTCTGGCTCGTGAAGCCGAAGGCCGCCGACGTCGATTCACTGATCGAGAACCTGAGACGCGCTGC
>CAZXAS010000286.1:0-2439 GCA_964638185.1 uncultured Steroidobacteraceae bacterium
GACATCCGCACGGTGCAGGAACTGCTCGGCCACGCGGACGTGAAGACGACGATGATCTACACGCACGTCCTGAACCGCGGGGGCCGCGGCGTCATGAGTCCACTCGATCGCAAGCCCGCGACCTGACCGTCCTGCGTCAGGGCTTGACCTCGCCGGCCGGTGGCTCGGCCAGGACCTGGTGGATCACGCCGCCTTCTTCATCGAAGAAGGTCAGGCTGCCCTGTCCCTTGTGGTAGAGCACGGTGGCTCCCTTCGCCTCCGCTCCGTGCATGGCGACACCGCCGCCGCCGTGGGCGAACTGGGCCATGCCCACCCGGGTGATCCCGTCGGGGTCGTTCAGGTAGACGCCTGTGCCTTCGGCGTCGTGCACGGCCAGCAACCGGTCGTGCCCCTGCTCGTCGAGGATGAAGAGCCCGGGTGCGCCGTTGCGAAACGCCAGTTCAGCGCGTACCTGGCCGGTCTGGTCGATGAGCTGGAACGCGGAGGTCGTGATGGTTGCGGGCCGGTCGGTCGCGGCGACGAGCCACAGTGCCCCGAGTGCCATCGCCGCTGCAGTCATGCGGCGGTTGCTGCGCTCGAGCCTGGCGATGCGCTGTTCCGTGCTGTGGTCGTGGTCGCTCATGTCGGTGTCCCCACGCGTCTTCACGCTGTCGTTGCCCCGGCCAGTCGCGCCGTCAGGTCGTACTCGCTCGCGCCGGTGATCGTCACTTCGGCGAACTCGCCTGGTCTCAGCCTGCCTGCTCCCTTGCCGGTGATGTGCACGCTGCCGTCGATTTCCGGTGCGTCTGCCTCGCTGCGCGCGATGGCGGTGCGTCCTTCGACGCTGTCGACCAGCACCTGCATGCTGCGCCCGACCTTGGCGCCCAGGCGCGCGGCGCTGATGCGCTGTTGCACCTGCATGAAGCGGTGCCAGCGCTCCTCCTTCACCTCGTCGGGCACGGGTTCGGCGATCTGGTTGGCGGTGGCGCCTTCGACCGGCGAGTACTTGAAGCAGCCGACGCGGTCCAGCTGTGCCTCCTCCAGCCACTCGATGAGCACCTGGAAGTCATCCTCGGTCTCTCCCGGGAAGCCGACGATGAAGGTGCTGCGCAGGGTGAGGTCGGGCACGGTCTCGCGCCAGCGCCGGATGCGCGCCAGGGTGTCCTCGGCGTGTGCTGGTCGCTTCATCAGCTTCAGCACCCGTGGGCTGCCGTGCTGGAACGGGATGTCCAGGTAGGGAAGGATCCTGCGCTCGGCCATGAGCGGCATGACCTCGTCCACGTGTGGGTACGGGTACACGTAGTGCAGCCTCACCCACATGCCGAGGTCGCCGAGCTCGCGTGCCATGTCGATGAAGCGCGTGCGGATGCTGCGCCGGCCCCAGGGCTCTTCGGCGTACTTGAGGTCGACGCCATAGGCGCTGGTGTCCTGGGAGATCACCAGCAGTTCCTTCACTCCGGCGTTCCTGAGGCGGATGGCTTCGTTCAGCACGTGGGACAGCGGCCGGCTCACGAGGTCGCCGCGCATCGACGGGATGATGCAGAAGCTGCAGCGGTGGTTGCAGCCTTCGCTGATCTTGAGGTACGCGTAGTGGCGAGGGGTCAGTCGCACGCCCTGCGGGGGCACGAGGTCCATGAACGGATCGTGCTTCGGCGGCAGGTGCTCGTGCACGGCGCCGACCACCTCCTCGTAGGCATGGGGGCCGGTCACCTTGAGCACGCTTGGGTGGCGGTTGGTGATGGTCTCGGGCTTCGCACCCAGGCAGCCGGTCACGATCACCTTGCCATTGGCGGCGAGCGCCTCGCCGATGGCGTCGAGCGACTCGTGCACGGCGTCGTCGATGAACCCGCAGGTGTTGACCACCACGAGGTCGGCCGCCTCGTAGCTGGGGACGATGTCGTAGCCCTCGGCGCGCAGCTGGGTCAGGATCCGCTCGGAATCGACCAGCGCCTTGGGGCAGCCGAGGCTGACGAATCCTACTTTGGCGCTGGCATCGGTCATCGGGCGCGTCTGCGGGCGGGGGCAGGTATGTTAGCGGAACCGGCGGGTTTGCACCCCGGCCCGCCCACCCGGGTCGCCCGCGGGACGGCAACCGCGCTAGAATCTTCCGCATGCCCAGCTACGACTATCTGTGCGACGCCAACGGCCGCGTGGTCGAGGTCAGCCACCGCATGAGCGAGCAGGTCGGCACCTGGGGCGAGCTGTGCGCGCGGGCCGGGCTTGCACCGGGCAAGACTCCGTCCAGCGCCCCGGTGAGGAAGCTCATCACCGGCGGCGCGGTCATTTCCGCCGGCAACGTCGGCAGTACCGAACGGCCGTGCGACTACGGCACTCCCTGCGGCAGTTGTGCCTGCAACCCGGAGTAGCATCCTGAAGCCCTCGCCGGGTGGCACGCCGCTCGAGCTGGCGTTCACCAAGATGCACGGCCTCGGCAACGACTTCATCGTCTTCGACGCGCCG
>CAZXAS010000287.1:0-2419 GCA_964638185.1 uncultured Steroidobacteraceae bacterium
CGCATGCGCGACCTGCTGTAGCCGCAGGCCACCGCATTCGGGGCTCCGGCTACACTCTGGCGGCGTATCAACCGCCGCGTGGAGCCTTCGAATGCCAGTTCATCGTCCCGCGGGCACGGCTGCGGCCGTCCTGCTGTGCTTCTCGGTAGGCGCCTTCGCCACACCCGCTGCCGCACCCGTCGCCACACCCGCCACCGGTCCGGAGCCGCCGGCGCGGCCGCGGATCGGCCTGGTCCTGGGTGGCGGCGGCGCCATGGGCGCGGCCCACATCGGCGTGATCAAGGTGCTGGAGGAGTTGCGCGTCCCGGTCGACTGCATCGCCGGCACCAGCATGGGTGCGCTGGTCGGCGGTGCGTACGCAAGCGGCATGCGCGGCGCCGAGCTCGACGAGTTCGTCACCGGCATCGACTGGCAGGGCGTGTTCACCTCGCAACTGGTGCGTCGTTTCCAGCCGGTCAGCGTCAAGCGCGAGAACGAGACGGTGTCGAACAAGCTGGAGTTCGGCGTGAACGAGACCGGCCTGCTGGCGCCGGGTGGGCTCATCGACACCCAGCAGATCGAATCGCTGATCCGCAACATGGTCGCCTCGCAGTCGAGCGTGACCGACTTCGACCAGCTGCCGATCCCGTTTCGCGCCGTCGCCACGGACCTGAAGTCCGGGAAGATGGTCGTTTTCGATGCCGGAGAACTCGCGGTCGTGCTGCGCGCCAGCATGTCGGTGCCGGGCGCGTTCTCGCCGCTGCAGCTCGACGACTGGCTGCTGGTGGACGGGGGCATCACCCGCAACCTGCCGGTCGACGTCGCCCGGGACACCTGCGCCGATGTCGTCATCGCGGTGTCGGTGAACTCACCAGACCCGCCCGTCGACGCGATGCGTTCGGCCACCGGCGCCGTCGCGCGCATGGTCGACATCCTGATCGAGAGCAATGAAGAAGCATCGCGGGCCTCGCTCGACAGGGACGACATTGGCCTCCACATCGTCCTGGAGGACGTCAGCTCGACCGATTTCCACCGGGCGCGCTCGGCCATCGAGCAGGGTGAGGCGGCGGCGCTACAGGTGGCCGACCGGCTTGCCGCCCTGTCGTTGCCAGCCGACGAGTACGGCCGCTGGGAGACGGCCATCCGCCGCGGGGCAGGGGCCGCCGTCACGCGGACCATCGCCGCGATCCGCTTCGAGGGTGCCGACGGCGACACGTCGACCTGGCTGTCGTCGTTGGTGCGCAGCCAGCCGGGCCAGCCGCTGGACGAGTCGCGGATAGCCGCGGACGCCCTGCGCATCTATGCGACCGGCCATTACCAGTCGGTGGGCCACCGCGTGGAAGGCGACCGGCAGGCGACGGTCGTCTTCGTTCCGGTCCTGAAATCCTGGGGACCGACCTTCCTCGCCTTCGACTACGGTATCGAGGCCGGCTCCGGCTCCCGTGCGGAGGTGCTGGTGAACGCCAAGCTGCGGCACACCTGGCCCGAGGCGGGGGGCGCCGAATGGCGCAGCCTGTTCCAGCTCGGCGCCGAGACCCACGTCGTCACCGACCTGCGGTTGCCGCTCGGCGCGACCCGACGCACGTTCGCGATGGCGCGGCTCGGCTGGCTGTCGGAGCTCGAGGATTTCTTCGTCGGCGGCGAGCGGGTCGCCACCTACGAGTTCCGCAACCTGCGCGGCGAGCTGCGACTCGGCCTCGAGATGGGCACCTGGGGCGAGCTGCAGGCCGGTGTATACCGGCGCCAGGACGACACCGTGCTCAACATCGGCATTCCCGGCTTGCCCGAGGAGAACGACTACGATGATGCCGGCTTTCTGCTCGAGTTCGAGCGCGACACGCGAGATTCGGACCTCTGGTCCACGCGCGGCTCGCGGCAACGGGTGGAGCTGGTGACGGCCGAGACCGCGCTCGGCGCGACGGACGCTTACGAGTCCGCCCTGTTCGAGTGGAACGAGTCGGCGGTACTGGCCCGGAACGCCCTGGTGTTCGCGGACTTCGCCGGCGGCACCTCCTTCGGCGGCGGGACGCCCGCCCAGCAGGCCTTCAGGCTTGGTGGTCCCGGCCAGCTGTCGGGTCTGCAACGCGGCGAGCTGCGCGGCACGGACTTTGTCTTCACGCGTGTCGGCATGGGCTGGAGGCTGCCGGGGATGGACTCCCTGCTCGGGATGACCCTGTTCGGCGGCGCGGCGCTCGAGGCCGGCAAGATGTGGTCGTCCGCGATCGAGGACACGCCGACGGACGTCACGCTCGGGGGACAGCTGTTCCTCGGCGGCAACACGCCCTTCGGGCCGTTGTCGCTGTCGTTCGGCATGGCCGAGGGGGGTGACTACGCGCTGTTCCTCGGCCTCGGGCGACCGGTCCGCTCGCGCTGGCGTTGAGGCGTGTCATGCCCACAGCGCCGGCTTCCACACCATCAGCCAGAAGATGGCGACGACACC
>CAZXAS010000288.1:0-2405 GCA_964638185.1 uncultured Steroidobacteraceae bacterium
GGCAGGATCACCGTCTGCCGCCCGCGGCGCACCGACAGCAGGAACGACTCGCGCTCGCCGACTGCCTCCTGGAACTGCTGCAGGTTGCCGACGCGCGTGCGGTCGACGCCGATGATGATGTCGTTGGCGCGCAGGCCGACCTGGGCGGCGGGGCTCGAGGTCTCGACCGTGGTGACCAGCACGCCGCCACCGTTCTGCTCGGCCTCGGCGAACTCCGCGCCACCGAGCGAGGGGTGCAGTTCCGACGCGGAAGCCGCGAGCGTCGACTGCTCGCTGATCACTGCCGTGATCGAGCGCGGCTTGCCTTCGCGGATCAGGTCGAGGCTCACGCGGTCGCCGATGCGCGCCATGCCGATCAGGTTGCGCAGTTCGCCGGAGCCTTTCACCGGCGTGCCATTCACGGCGGTGATCACGTCGCCGGCCTGGATGCCGGCGGTGGCCGCCGCCGAGCCCTCGAGGACCTGGGACACGAGCGCGCCCTGCACGTCGTCGCCGAGGCCGAGGCTCTCGCGGTAGTCGGCGGTGAGCGTCAGGATGGATACGCCGAGCACGCCGCGCTTCACCTCGCCGAACTCGATCAGCTGGTCCATGACCGACTTGACCATGTTCGAGGGGATCGCGAAGCCGATGCCCATGTTGCCGCCGGAGCGCGACAGGATGGCGCTGTTGATGCCGACCAGTTCGCCACGCAGGTTGACGAGCGCGCCGCCTGAGTTGCCCGGGTTGATGGCGGCGTCCGTCTGGATGAAGTCCTCGTAGCCGTCACGGTTGATGCCGGTGCGGCCGAGCGCGCTGACGATGCCGGAGGTGACCGTGTGCTGCAGGCCGAACGGGTTGCCGATCGCGACCACGAAGTCACCGACCTGCACGGTGGAGGAATCTGCGAGGCGGATGTCACCGGGCAGCTTGCCGTCGGTGATCCTGATCACGGCCACGTCGGAGCCGGCATCGGCACCGACCACCTCGGCCTTCAGTTCGCGGTCGTCGACCAGTGTCACCGTGATCTCGGTGGCGTTCTCGACCACGTGCGCGTTGGTGACGATGAAGCCCTTCGCGCTGTCGATGATGACGCCGGAACCCGCGCTCCTGAACTGGCGCTCGCGCGGCGAGCCGCCGGGCGGCATGCCGAAGAAGCGGCGGAAGTTCGGGTCGTCGAAGAACGGGTGCTGCGGTGCGGCTACGGTGCCGCGCACGCCGATGTTGACGACCGCGGGCGCAACGCGCGCGACCAGCGGCGCGAGCGTCGGCAGCGGCTTGCCGTCCACTTCGGCGGGCAGCGCGGCCGAGGCCGCCGGGCCGGCGATGCAGGCGAGGGCGGACAGCACGATCGCGGCGGCGGAATGCTTCATCAAGGGAACCTCTCCGGGGAGTGTCGCGGCGGCCGACTGGCGTCGCGTTGGCGGGATTCTGACATGCGTCGCCGCGGTGGAGTTCCGCAGTGCAGCGCGCAGCCGGGAGCTGCGCGGCGGCTTGCGGCGGGCAGCCGGCGGGGGGCATCAGGTGGGCAAGCTGTGGACAGGATGTGACCTTGCGGTGCACACAACATGTTGTGTTTTACGCAAATCGCCGCTTGACATAGGGCAGCAAGGGGTCTCCCGGAAAGCGCCTGAGGTAGTCTTTACAAGCCATTGATGGCACAGGTTGAAAGAAGGGTCCGAGGTGGGCGAGAAAACCCTTGACACCCTGCTCGCCACGCCAATAATTTAACAACCCTGACACAACATCTTGTGGTCGCGACAGCCGACCGGGGTGACGTCAGAAGAACACAGGGATTCCGGGGGGAAACCGCCAAAGCCAAGCCGTCACGCGGAGTGGTCGGGCATCAGCCCCGGGATGTACAGCTTTTGCGCGGGATGCGGCGCGCAGCCAAATGAGGGGAGCACCAGGCAAGTGAGCACTGCGGTCAAGATCGAGCCCAAGGACGTCGACCAGATTCCATTCCAGGAAGCCTCGCTGGACATCTGGGACAAGAAGTACCGGCTCACCGCCAAGGACGGCAGCCCCGTCGACGAGTCCATGGACGACACCTGGAAGCGCGTGGCGCAGGCGCTCGCCGAGGTGGAGGCGCCCGCCGTGCGCGACGAATGGCGCGAACGGTTCCTGTGGGCGCTCAGGAAGGGCGCGATCCCGGCCGGCCGCATCATGTCGAACGCCGGTGCGCTCGACCACAAGCCGGCGACCTCGACCATCAACTGCACGGTGTCCGGCACCATCCAGGACTCGATGGACGACATCCTCAACAAGGTCCACGAGGCGGGGCTGACGCTCAAGGCCGGCTGCGGCATCGGCTACGAATTCTCCACGCTGCGCCCGCGCGGCGCCTATGTGTCCGGCGCCGGCGCGTACACCTCCGGGCCGCTGTCGTTCATGGATATCTACGACAAGATGTGCTTCACCGTGTCCTC
>CAZXAS010000289.1:0-2402 GCA_964638185.1 uncultured Steroidobacteraceae bacterium
CGCCCTCGGCCGCCTTCACGACGCGCTCGAACAGTCCCTCCAGCACCCGCGGGTCTTCGTGGCGCACGTAGTAGAACGACTCGGCGAAGTCCGGGACCACGTTGGGGGCGCTGCCACCGCGGGTGATCACATAGTGGATGCGTGCGTCCGAGGGCACGTGCTCGCGCAGCAGGTTGACCATGTGGTTCATGGCCTCGACGCCGTCGAGCGCGGAGCGCCCGCGCTCCGGCGCGCCCGAGGCGTGGGCCGACAGGCCGCGGAAGCGGAACTTGGCCGAGCGGTTGGCGAGCGAGGGCTGCTGCGCCGCGGAGTTGCGGTCCGATGCGTGCCAGTGCAGCACTGCATCGACGTCATCGAATAGCCCGGCGCGCACCATGTACACCTTGCCGGCCCCGCCTTCCTCGGCGGGCGTGCCGTACAGCCGGACGGTGCCGCGCTGGCCCGTCGCGGCCAGCCATTCCTTCACCGCGATCGCGGCGCTCACCGAGCCTGCCCCGAACAGGTTGTGGCCGCAGGCGTGCGCCGACAGGCGACCGGACAGCGGTGCCCGCTCGGGCACCGAGTCCTGGGTGATGCCGGGCAACGCGTCCATTTCGGCGAGGATGCCGATGACCGGCGCGCCGGTGCCGTAGCTCGCGACGAAGGCGGTCGGCATGTCCGCGACGCCGGCTTCGACCGTGAAGCCGGCCTGGCGCAACTCCTGCTGCAGCAGCGCGGAACTCTGCGTCTCCTGGAAGCCGACCTCGGCCCACTCCCAGACCTGGCGCGCGACCTCGGCGTCGCGTGCCTCGCGGGCCGCGAGCACCGAGGAAATCATCCGGGCATCGCGGTCGGCGCCGCCGGCAGTGAGCGGCAGCAGCGCGGCCACCAGCAGCAGGCCGATGCCGGGAAGAATGTTCATGCGGACCTCCAGCAGCGATGTGTCGAGCCCCAAGCTTAGCGCACGCAGTCAGCGGGCCGTTGGGCTAGGATGAAGGCATGATCCGCGGTGTCCATCACGTCAACCTGCTGGTGCGCGACCTCGTGGCGGCGATGGCGAGCTACGCGCGACAGCTCGGCGTCAGCTTCACGCCGGTCGAGGAGCTGCCGGGCCGCGGCGTGAGGCTGGCACGCTTCCGCGCCGGCGACGCCTGGATCGTGCTGCTGCAACCGGTCGCCGACGGCGAGCCCATGCGCTACCTGGAGCGGCATGGCGAGGGCCTGTTCCTGCTGTCCTTCGCGGTCGACGACCTCGAGGCGGCGACAGGCCGGGTGCGCGAGGCCGGCGCGCGCACCACGAGCACGGAGCCACGCACGGGTCTCGATGGCTGGCGGGTGATCGACATCGACCCGCGCGACCTGCATGGCGCCATCGTGCAGCTGTGCGAAGACCGGGACCGCGCATGAAGCGCGTCTACACCGCGGAGTCCGTCATCCAGGTCAGCCACGTCCGCAACCTGCTGGCCGCCGAAGGCATCCGCACCGAGATCCGCAACGAGCGGCTCGGCGGCGTGGTCGGCGAGATCCCCTTCCTGGAGGCCTGGCCGGAACTGTGGGTGGCCGAGCTCGACTTCGACCGGGCACAGGAACTGATCGAGACCGCCGTCCATGGCGAGGGCCTGGTCGAGCCGGCGTGGACCTGTGACTCCTGCGGCGAAGAGGTCGAGGGCCAGTTCACGGAGTGCTGGAACTGCGGGCACGAGCGGCAGGTGGCGGCGACATGACGATGCTCAGGATCGACCCACGCTTCCGTGGTCCGCCGGAGTCCGGCAACGGCGGCTACGTCTGTGGCCTCGTCGCCGCCGCCATCGGCGCTCCGGTGGCGGTGCGCCTGCGCCATCCGCCGCCGCTCGACGTCGCGCTCACGCTCGTGGCCGACGACGCCACCGGTCGCTGGCTGCTGCGGCAGGGCGAGGTGCTCGTGGCCGAGGCGCGACCGCACGTCGTCGAGATCGAGGTGCCAGCGCCGCCCGACCACGCCGAGGCGATCGCGGCGTCATTGCGCTACCCGGGCTTCGTCGAGCATCCGTTTCCCGGCTGCTTCGTCTGCGGCCCGCGCCGGCTGGCCGACGACGGCCTGAGGATCTTCGCCGGGCCGCTCGCCGAGCGGCCGCTGGTGGCCGCGCCGTGGGTGCCGGACGGCTCGCTCGCCGACGAGGACGGCCGGCTGCGAGCCGAGTTCATCTGGGCCGCGCTCGACTGTCCGGGCTACTTCGCGACCTCGCTCGCCGGTCGTCGCGCGCTCCTCGGCGAGCTCGCGGTGCGCCTCGAGCGGCAGGTCGAGCCGGGCGAGGCCTGCGTCGTGATCGGCTGGGAGCGGCGTGCCGAGGGCCGCAAGCACACGGTCGGCACGGCGCTCTTCGGCCACGGCGGGTTGCTGGCGGCGCGCGCGGAGGCGACCTGGATCGCGCTCAACGAGTGAC
>CAZXAS010000290.1:0-1805 GCA_964638185.1 uncultured Steroidobacteraceae bacterium
AGGCCACGCCGTGGCCATCCCCGCGAGCAGCATGAGCGCGGCACGCAGGCGGACACGGCTCGATCTCGTGGCAAGCGCTTCCATGCGGCGCGAATGATGACAGGTCAACGCACCGCTCGCCACGCATGGATGCGTCGCAGGATGGCGTCGAGCTCGGCCGGCGCCTCGGTGCGGCGTGCCGGATCACGCACTGCGGGCAGCAGGCCCGTGCACAGCTTCTTGCCGAGTTCCACGCCCCACTGGTCGAAGGGATTGATGCCCCACACTGCCGCCTGCACGAACACCTTGTGCTCGTAGAGCGCCACCAGCGCACCGAGCGTGTGCGGGTCGAGCCGCTCGAGCACGATGAGCGATACCGGGCGGTTGCCGGGATGCAGCTTGTGCGGGGCGAGCCTCGCGATCTCGGCCTCCGCGAGACCCTTGGCGACGAGCTCGGCGCGGATCTCGTCCTCGCCGTAGCCCGCCATGAAGGCCTGCGCTTGGGCGAGGCAGTTGGCGATGGCCAGTTCCTGCTGCTGCTCGAAGTCCGAGCTGCCGGCGACCGGCAGCACGAGGTCGAGGCTGATGCCGCCGGTGCCCTGGTGCAGGAGCTGGAAGAACGAGTGCTGCGCGTTCGAGCCCGGCTCGCCCCAGATCACCGGCCCTGTCGCACGCTGCACCGGCTCCCCGGTCCGCATGACGCGCTTGCCGAGGCTTTCCATCTCCAGCTGCTGCAGGTAGGCGGCAAAGCGCGACAGGCGCTGCGTGTACGGCAGTACCGCGTGACTGGCGCAGCCGAGGACGTTGCGGTTCCACACCGCGACGAGGCCGAGCAGCGCCGGCAGGTTGTCCCGCCAGGGCGCACTGCCAAAGTGCCGGTCCATGGCGTGCGCGCCGGCGAGCAGCTGCTCGAAATGGTCCGTGCCGATGGCAAGTTCCAGCGAGAGACCGATGGCCGACCACATGGAGTAGCGTCCGCCGACCCAGTCCCACATGGCCAAGCGCGCATCCGCACCGATGCCGAAGGCATCCATGGCCGGCGCATTGGTCGAGACCGCGGCAAAGTGCCGCGGCACGGCCGCCTCGCCCAGCCGATCCGAGATCCAGTCGCGCGCCAGGTGGGCGTTCGCGAGCGTCTCCTGCGTGGTGAAGGTCTTGGAGCAGACCAGTACCAGCGTGCTGGCCGCGTCGAGACGCTCCACGAGATCCGCCAGCTGCACGCCATCGACGTTCGAGACGAAGTGACAGCGGACGTGGCCCGTATGGAAGGGCTTCAACGCCTCCACGGTCATGGCCGGGCCGAGGTCGCTGCCCCCGATGCCGATGTTGATGACGTCCGTGAAACGCTCGCCGGTGAAGCTCGTGCGCGTCGCGCCATGGACCCCGGCGACGAAGGCCCGGCACTTCGCCCTTTCGACGAGTACTTCTTCGTGCATGGACCCGAGGGCGGCCGGGACGGAAGCGCCCGCCGGCACCCGCAGCAAGGTGTGCAGCGCCGCGCGCCCCTCGGTGTTGTTGACGATGCCGCCGCCGAGCAACTCCACCACCTGCCGACGCAGGTCTATAGCCTCGGCCAGCGCAATGAGCGCGTCGAGCGCCGCCGGGTCGAGTCGCTGGCGCGTCAAGTCGAGCAGGACGCCGGCGTGCTCCCGGGACAGGTCGTCGAAGCGGCGTGGGTCCTGTGCGAACAGCTCGCGCACCGGGGTGGCCCCGAGCCGTTCCGCATGCCTGCCAAGTGCCGCCCAGGCATCGCCCAAGCGCGTGGGATCACCGCCATGTCCGGTCATGCACCGTCTCCCGGTCGTGGTCGACGGGCGCCAACGCTG
>CAZXAS010000290.1:1828-2395 GCA_964638185.1 uncultured Steroidobacteraceae bacterium
CCGGGGGGCTCAGCCGAGATTGGTGACCTTCGGGTCGGCAGGCCCGCCGTCGCGGTAGTACTCGAGGTACCAGTCCACGAAGTTCCTGATCCCGACTTCTATCGGAGTATCGGGGTGATAGTCCACGTCGTTCACGAGGCTGGTGCAGTCGGCCCACGTGTCCGGCACATCGCCCGCCTGCAGCGGCAGCAGGTTGATTTCCGCCTTGCGACCGAGACACTGCTCGAGCACCTCGATGTACCTGCGCAGCTCGACCGACTTGTTGTTGCCGATGTTGTAGAGCCGATACGGCGCCGCGCTCGTCGCCGGATCCGGGTCATCGCTCTTCCAGTCAGGATTCGGCTGCGCGACGTGGTCGAGTGACGCGACGACGCCACCGACGATATCGTCGACGTAGGTGAAGTCGCGCCGATGATTCCCGTAGTTGAAGACGTCGATCGGCTCACCCGCCAGGATGTTGCGGGTGAACAGGAACAGCGCCATGTCCGGCCGGCCCCACGGTCCGTACACGGTGAAGAACCGCAGCCCGGTGACCGGCAGGAGATAGAGATGTGCATACGTGTGCGC
>CAZXAS010000291.1:0-2379 GCA_964638185.1 uncultured Steroidobacteraceae bacterium
GCGTCGCCGCTCGCCTGCACGGCGGCCGAGCCGAACAGGTGGGCATTGACCAGTCCGGCGACGTTGATCGCGGCGGTCGGACCGGCCGCCGGGGTGCTGACGACCGGGACGGGTGGCGGTGCGACCAGCTTCCACACCAGCGACGCGAGCTGCGCGGCAAGCACGATCACCAGGAGCCCCGCCACGATGCCGGGCGCGGCCGCGAGGACGCGAGCGCCGAGGTCGGTGCCGCCGAGCGAGGCGAGCTTGGAGAGGGACTGCATGCCGCTGGTGCCGTTCGTTCGCCTGCGAAACCCGGTGCCGGAAGTCGCGCCATGATACGGGCTTGCGGGCATTCGCCACAAGGCGCGGTCGCCGCCGAAAAACATCGGTCATCCCGGGACTTGTATGCGTTTTCTCATATTGCACCGGCACCGGCCGCCCGGGCCTGCCCCGACCCCGGGCCGGGGCATCGCACGAACCCGTCGCGTGTCCTTGTGCGAAGCGCCGGGTGGCCCTATAAAGGAGCCGATAGCGGTGTCGCCAGGGTCGGCGTCGCCGCAGGGATACCGGTGAGCGGAGACCAGGACAACGGGCAGCATCAGACCGGACACAGCCTGGTGGTTGAGGAGGCCTCGCCGCGCCTCAAGAAACCGCCGCTGTACCAGGTGCTGCTCATCAACGACGACTTCACCCCCATGGAGTTCGTCGTCGACGTCCTGCAGCGGATTTTCGGTCTGGATCGGCCCAAGGCGACCCGGATCATGCTCGAGGTGCACACGAAGGGCAAAGGCGTCTGCGGTGTGTTCACCTTCGAGATTGCGGAGACCAAGGTGGCGCAGGTGACGAGCTACGCCAGACAGCACCAGCACCCGCTGTTGTGCACCATGGAGGAGGCCTAGTGCTTTCCAGTGAACTCGAATATTGCCTGAACGAGGCCTTCCAGCGGGCACGCGAGCAGCGCCACGAGTACATGACCGTCGAGCACCTGCTGCTCGCGATCCTCGACATGCCGAAGGTCCGCGAGATCCTGCAGGCCTGCGGCGCCGACCTCGCTGCGTTGAAGCGCGACCTCGCCAAATTCATCGGCGAGACCACGCCGCGCCTGCCCGAGGACGACGATCGCGAGGTGCAGCCGACGCTCGGCTTCCAGCGGGTGCTGCAGCGCGCGGTGTTCCACATCCAGTCGAGCGGCAAGAAGGAGGTCACGGTCGCCAACGTGCTGGTCGCGATCTTCAGCGAGAAGCAGTCGCATGCCGCCTACCTGCTGTCGCTGCAGGACGTCGCCCGGCTCGACGTGGTCAACTTCATCGCCCATGGCCTGTCGCGTGGCGGCGAGAGCCGCGAGCCGGAGAGCAAGGAAGAGGCGCCGGAGGGCGAGGCCGCGGAGGCCGCGGGCAGCGCCCTCGACAAGTACTGCGCGAATCTCAACCAGCAGGCCATCGAGGGCCGCATCGACCCGCTGATCGGCCGCCAGCTCGAGGTCGAGCGCACCATCGAGATCCTGTGCCGGCGCCGCAAGAACAACCCGCTCTACGTCGGCGAGGCGGGCGTCGGCAAGACCGCGATCGCCGAGGGACTGGCGCGGCTCATCGTCGAGGGCAAGGTGCCCGACGTGCTGGCCGACAGCACGATCTACTCGCTCGACATGGGTGCGCTGATCGCCGGCACCAAGTATCGCGGCGACTTCGAGAAGCGCCTCAAGGCGGTGGTGAGCGAGCTGCGCAAGCAGCCGGGCGCCGTGCTGTTCATCGACGAGATCCACACCGTGATCGGCGCGGGCGCGGCTTCCGGCGGCGTGATGGATGCCTCGAACCTGATCAAGCCGGTGCTGGCGAGCGGCGAGCTGCGCTGCATCGGCTCGACCACCTACCAGGAGTACCGCGGCATCTTCGAGAAGGATCATGCCCTGGCGCGGCGTTTCCAGAAGATCGACGTGGTCGAGCCGACCGTGGCCGAGACCATCGAGATCCTCAAGGGCCTGCGCTCCCGCTTCGAGGAGCACCACGGGGTCAGCTATACCGACGAGGCGCTCGAGGCCGCGGCCGAGCTCGCCGCGCGTCACATCGGCGACCGTCACCTGCCGGACAAGGCGATCGACGTCGTCGACGAGGCCGGCGCAGCGATGCGCCTGAAGCCGGCCGGCGAGCAGCAGGGCGTGGTCGGGGTCGAGCAGGTGGAGTCGGTGGTCGCGCGCATGGCGCGCATCCCGCCGGCCAACGTTTCGATGTCAGACCGCGAGACGCTCAAGAACCTCGACCGCAACCTGAAGCTCGTGATCTACGGCCAGGACCCGGCAATCGAGGCCCTGTGCGCGGCCATCAAGATGGCACGCGCCGGGCTTGGCGCCGACCGCCGGCCGGTCGGTTCGTTCCTGTTCGCCGGCCCGACCGGCGTCGG
>CAZXAS010000292.1:0-2369 GCA_964638185.1 uncultured Steroidobacteraceae bacterium
GCCCGCGACCAGCAGCCGATAGAGAGCGAACGGCAAGAGCCCGACGCGCTCGATGAACCTCAGCAGCACGTGAATGCAGGCGTAGCCAGTCACCGCCGAGACCACGATGCCGACCGACATCGCCGCCACGTCGACCGGCTCCTGCGAGGAGAACAGCTTGAGGAACTCGTAGCCGCCCGCCATGGCGATGCCCGGCACCGCCAGCAGGAACGAGAAGCGTGCCGCCGCGGACCGCGTGAGGCCGAGTGCCAGGCCCGCGGTGATCGTGATCCCGGAGCGCGAGGTGCCGGGCATCAGCGCGAGCGCCTGTGCGCAGCCGATGATCGCCGCCTCGCGCCAGCCTACCGAGTACTCGTCGCGCGACTGCCGGCCCAGGCGGTCGGCGAGCCACATCACGATGCCGAAGAACGACAGCGTGCCGGCCACGAACAGCGGGCTGCGCAGGTGCTGCTCGATGAGCCCGTGCAGGGTGAGGCCGACGACACCGACCGGGATCGTGCCCAGCACGATGCACCAGGCCAGCCGCGCATCGGGCGTCAGTTGCCGCGTCCCCAGCGAGGTCAGCCACGCGCGGGCCATGGCGAAGATCGCGCCGCGGAAGTAGGTGACGACCGCCACAAGGGTGCCGACGTGCACCGCCACGTCGAAGGCGAGCCCCTGGTCCTCCCAGCCGAAGAAATGCGGCGCCAGGATCAGGTGACCGGAACTCGAGATCGGCAGGAACTCCGACAGGCCCTGCACGATCGCGAGGATGACGGCGTTGGTCAGGTCCAATTCAGCACTCCTACAGCATCCCGGCGAAATCGCGGAACGCGAATCCAGTGAGCTCACGCCCGTCCATGCCGCGTGACAGCGCGATGACCTTGAATCGCTCGCCCATCTCGCCCGGCAGCATCAGCGTGCCAGCCGCCTGCGCCACGCGCGCCCGGCCGGCAGCGTCGAGCCCGTCGGCGGCGGCCTCGATCTCTCCCGCAAGCCCGAGTCCCAGCAGGAAGTGCGCCTGGGTCGTGAAGCCCGCGACCTCGAGCCCACAGGCACTGGCCGCCTCGGCCACTGCGGTGAAGTCCACCCACGCGGTGATGTCCTGCAGCCCCGGCCGCGCGAGTACGTCGTCCACCCGCCGGTGCCGGAAGAACCCGCACACGGTTCCACCGTCGCGCGAGGGGTGGTAGTACTGCATACGCGGCAGGCCGTAGTCCACGAACAGCATCACGCCCTTTCCGAGTCCCGCCGCCAGCTCCGCCACCCAGGACCCGACCCAGAGGCTGGCCTCGCTCAGGTAGCCGGCAGGCAGGGGCTCCGGCAGGGCGGCGAGGCGCTCGGCGATCGCCGCCGTGACCGCGCCGTCGGCCGGCCGCGACACCCACCCGAAACCCTCGTCCCGGGCGGCCACACCGACGAGATCCACACCTCCTGCGGTCACCCGGAAGCGCTCCACCGGCAGCGCGTCGAGCACCTCGTTCGCGACCAGCACGCCGCGCCACGGGCTGGCGGGCGGCTGGTCGATCCACGCGACCCGCCCGAGGAGCTCCGGCGCCCGTGCCGCGATGGTCGCGTGCTGCTCCGCGCGCAGGCTCGCGCTCACCTCGAGGATTTCATAGCGCTCCGGACAGGCGCCGCGCGCCGCGAGCGTCGCGAGCAGCTCCGCGGCCAATGCGCCGCTGCCGTCACCCACTTCCACGAGCGAACCGCCCCCGAGCGCCGCCAGGATCTCCGCCACCTGGGTCGCCACGCAGCGTGCGAACAGGGGGGTCAGCTCCGGCGCCGTCACGAAGTCGCCCGCGGGGCCGAAGCGGCGGGCGCCGGCGCTGTAGTACCCGAGCCCCGGCGCATAGAGCGCGAGGCGCATGTACTCGGAGAAGGGCAACCAGCCGCCGGCGGAGGCGATCGCCGCACGCAGGTGGGCGGCGACGCGCGACGCGTGCGCGGCCTCGTCGGCGTCGAGGGCCGGCAGGTCGGCCGGTGTCAGCATGGCGACACCCGCTGGCTTTCGGTTATCGTCATCGCCCTCCCACGGGCTGGCGCGGAGCGTCGATGACAGCGGCTGGCGGATCGTCCCTCGAAGGCAAGGTTGCGCTGGTCACCGGCAGCGCGCGGCGCGTCGGCGCGGCCATCGTGCGGCGGCTGCACGCCGCCGGCGCCAGCGTCGCCGTGCACTATCGCTCTGCGTCCAGCGATGCCGATGCGCTGGTCGCCGAGCTCCACGCCCTCCGGCCCAACTCGGCGCTTGCGGTACGGGCCGATCTCATGGACGTCGCCGCCCTGCCCGCGCTGGTGGCGGCGGTCGTGCAGCGCTTCGGCAGGCTCGACATCCTGGTCAACAATGCCTCGACCTTCTATCCCACGCCGGTCGGCGAGATCACGCCGGC
>CAZXAS010000293.1:0-2369 GCA_964638185.1 uncultured Steroidobacteraceae bacterium
ACCGCGCTGATCGACACCGGCTCGCGCATGGACGACGTGATCTACGAGGAGTTCAAGGGTACGGGCAACTCCGAGATCCACCTCGACCGGCGCATCGCCGAGAAACGGGTGTTCCCGGCGCTCAACATCAACCGCTCGGGCACGCGCCGCGAGGAGTTGATCACGTCGGCCGACGAGCTCGCCAAGATGTGGATCCTGCGCAAGCTGCTGCATCCGATGGACGAGCTGGCCGCGATCGAGTTCCTCATCGGCAAGATGAAGGACACGAAGGTCAATGCGGACTTCTTCGATGCGATGAAGCGGGGATAGGAGGGGTCAGACGCCACTCTGTCCCGCGGGGCAGTGTGGCGACCAAGGGCGTGAACACCAAGGCTGGGGGACAGAGTGGCGTCTGACCCCTCTTCAGCGTGCCGCCACCTTGCACGGGACCCGGTCATGGCCGCGCTCATGCGCGCGGCGGGCCCCTGCGACCTGCGACCCGATCGCCGGCGTACGCCCTACCAGGCGCTGCTGCGCGCCATCGCCCACCAGCAGCTGACCGGCAAGGCGGCCGAGACCATCCTCGGGCGCTTCTTTGCGCTCTATGGCGACGGTCGCTACCCGACGCCCGGGGAACTCGCCGCCACACCGGACGAGGCGTTGCGCGCCGCAGGCTTCTCGCGCGCCAAGACCGCCGCACTCAAGGACATCGCCGCCCGGGCCCTCGACGGTACGATTCCGGAGCGGCGCGTGCTCGCCCGCCACGCCGACGAGGCGATCATCGAGCGGCTGACGCAGGTGCGCGGCGTCGGCCGCTGGACCGTCGAGATGTTCCTGATGTTCACCCTCGGGCGGCCCGACGTACTGCCGGTCGACGACTACGGCGTGCAATGTGGCTTCCGCATCGCCTATCGGCGCCGTGCGCACCCGAAGCCCCGCCAGCTCGCCGCGTTCGGCGAGCGCTGGGCACCGTACCGGTCCACCGCGGCGTGGTACCTGTGGCGCGCCGTGGACCTCGAGCGCGCGGGGCAGCTCTAGCCGGTTCGACGCTTGCCGGCCCGGGCAGTCAGCCGCCCGCCTTCGCCGCCTCGCGCGCCTCGGCGGCCTCCGTGAGCATGCGGTAGGCGAGGTAGTACTTGTAGATGTTGGCGACGTACTGCACCGGCTCGCGGCCCACCTGGCGCTGCACCACCAGTTCGACGTTGCCGAACCACTTGTTCGGGTCCAGGCCTTCCTTCGCGGCTACCTGGCGCAGCCGCGCGATGCGGTTCGGCCCAGCGTTGTAGGACGCGAACACGAAAAGCGCCTTGTTGATGCGGTCGATGGCGGGATCGTTGAAGTAGTTGTCGGCGACCCAGCGGTTGTACTTGATGCCGGCATGGATGTTGCTTTCCAGATTCTCGATGTCCGGGATGTTGACGGCCTTGTCGCGCGCCGTCGCGGGCATCACCTGCATGACGCCGATGGCGCCGACGTGACTTCGACGCCCCTGGTCGAGCGTGGATTCCTGGTATCCCTGCGCCGCCATCAGCAGCCACTCGAAGTCGTATTGGTCGGAATACTTCCTGAACAGATCCCGCATCTGCTGGAGGCGCGCGATGTCCTGCTCGCTGCGCGCGTTGCGGACGAACTTGTCGGACTTGACGTACTTCTTCAGCAGGACATTGCCGGCAGTAGTGCCCTGCTGGTGGGTTTTCGCGAATGCGTTCACGGCCTCGGCGAGCTTCGGGCTGTCCTTGCGGAACGCCCAGCCGATCTCGCCGCCACGCGAGAGTGCCACGTCGGAATGCAACGTGAGGTCGGGCAGCACCCCGGAGTAGAGTTCCGCGACCCAGCTGTCGATCACCGTTGCCGGCACGATTCCCGCGCCGACCATTTCGAGGATGTCGCCGTCCTCGAGCACCTCGTCGGCGTGCCTGAGGATGACCGGAGCGAGACCCCGTTTCTCGAAGTCGGCATTCAGCGCACCGAGGTGATCGGCGTAGCTGCTGGACCGGCGCACATAGACCTCGAGGCCCGAGAGATCGTCGAGGCTCGCGACCTGCCTGGAGGCCGGGCCGGTCACGACGATCTCCGCGACGTCACGAACGACCGGGATGGAGAAGTCGACCTTCGCCCTTCGTTCCGGTGTGATGGTCAGTGCCGCCGCGGCGATGTCGCCCTCGCCCGCGAGCAGGCGCGGAATCAGCTCGTCATGGCGCACGGGCATCAGCAGCACGTGGATCCTGGCCTTCGGGGTGCCGGCCAGCTTGTTGAGGTAGTCCTCGAAGGCCTTTGCCGACTCATAGGTGATGCCGATCTCACGGCCCTTGTCGACGTAGTACAGCACCGGGTTGCGGACCGTGAGAACCCGCAGCAGCCGGCGCTCGAGCATGCCGTCGAGGTCGCCG
>CAZXAS010000294.1:0-2363 GCA_964638185.1 uncultured Steroidobacteraceae bacterium
GCCCGAAATCCCTGCCGGACCCCATCGAGTGCACGAGGTAGTAGGCGAGGTCGACATCCGCGAGCGCAGAGCCGAGCGTCTCCGGCCGAAGCGCGTCCGCCTCGGCGATCTCGACGCCCTCCCACTCCCGTGCTTCGAGCACCCGCCGCGACCGGGCGCACACCCGCAGCGGCAGACCCTCGGCCATGAGCCGGGGCACGAGGTTGGTGCCGATGTAGCCACTCGCTCCGAATACGAGGATGCGGCGGCCGCTTGCGGGTCCAGTCAGCTCTTCCATGGGTGCGAGCAGACCCGAGAGCACTGGAAAAGACAAGGCCGCGCGAGCGCCTGCAGCGCCGGCAGCACGCTTGGGCTAGATTGCCCCTGCGCACCCTCGCGCCCAATTGCTGCCGGATCACCACATGTCCAGGACGGACCTGTCATCTCCGCTCGCGCTCCCCTGCGGCGCAGTACTGTCCAACAGGCTGTGCAAGTCCGCGATGACAGAAGGACTCGCCGATGAACGGCTGCGGGCGACCCCTCGCCACGAGGCGCTCTATCGACTGTGGAGCGAAGGCGGGGCCGGGCTGCTGATCACGGGCAACGTGCAGATCGACCGCCGCGTGCTGGAGCGCCCGGGCAACGTCGCGATCGATGTCACCGACCCGCAGACGACCGCCCCGGAGGCACGCCGTCGCCTGGCCGCATGGGCGGCAGCCGGCACCTCCTCCGGCAATCACCTGTGGATGCAGGTGGCGCATGCCGGACGGCAGTCGCCACGCTACGTGACCCGCGAACCACTGGCGCCCTCGGCCGTGCAGCTCGACCTGCTCGGCAACTACGGGCGGCCGCGGGCCGTCACCGCGGACGAGATCCACGACTTCATTGGCCGCTTCGCCCGCGTTGCCGAAATCGCGCGCGAGACCGGGTTCACCGGAGTACAGGTGCATGCGGCGCACGGCTACCTGATCAGCTCGTTCCTCTCACCCGTGACCAACCGGCGCAACGACGAGTGGGGCGGCGCACTCGAGAATCGCGCGCGCTTCCTGATCGAGACGCTCCGCGCCGTGCGCCGGGCCGTGGGCCCGGACTTCCCGGTCGGCGTGAAGCTCAACTCCGACGACTTCCGCCAGGGCGGTTTCAGCAACGCTGAATGTGTGCGGGTAGTCCGCTGGCTCAACCATGAAAGCATCGACCTGCTGGAGATCTCCGGCGGAACCTACGAGCAGCCGCGGCTGCTCGGCTTCGAGGGCAAGCGCGAGAGCGTGGTGCCGATGAAGCCGAGTACGCTGCTGCGCGAGGCGTACTTCGCCGAATATGCTGGCGCGATCCGCGCCGTGGCGACCATGCCGCTGATGCTGACCGGTGGCATGCGCACCCGCGCCGGCATGCAACAGGCGCTGGAACAGGGCGCCTGCGACGTCATCGGCCTTGGCCGGCCCCTGTGCACGGAGCCGGACCTGCCGCGACGCCTGCTCGATGGCAGCGCTCGGGCCGCGGTGACCTGGGAGCATCGGCTCAGACTGCGCGAGCGGGGCTGGCTCTCGCCTGCGAGCCCGCTGCTCGCGGCACGGGTCGTGAACGTGCTAGGTGCGCAGGCCTGGTACTACCAGCAGGTGTTCCGTCTTGCCGACACCGGCCGCCCCGATACCGGCCTCGGCCTGCTGCGTGCGGCCGTGGCCTACCTCAAGGACGAGCTTGCGACCGCCCGGCGCATGCACCATGCGCGCCGCTGAGGGGCTGTCACCGCTCCATCCCGGATCCTTCACGCACCTGACACGCTGACGCCACGCGCCAGTCAAGGACCCGTTCTACCTTGCTCGCGTCGATCGAGGCCGGGCCACGTGCCCGGCCTCGTCGACTGCGGCGAGGAACCAGGGACGGCCAACGGCGCGACGATCCGTCGAGCACGCCGGGATGGCTGCGGAACATCCGACACTACAGGTGAGCACAGTGAAGACCAGGAACGGCCTTGCGAAGGCGATACGGTGCATGCTTTTCGGCGTGACGCCGCTCGTGATGCTGCCGGGCGCGGCGGCGGCGGAGTCGTCGACCGACGGCGAGACGATGCTCGAGGAGATCGTCGTCTTCGGGCGCGGCGAGACGCGCCAGGTGCAGAGCGTCTCGGCGATCCAGATCGAGCAGCTGCCGCCGGGAACCAGCCCGCTCAAGGCCATCGAGAAGCTGCCCGGCGTAAACTTCCAGTCGGCCGATCCCTACGGTTCGTATGAATGGTCGACGCGCATCTCGGTACGCGCCTTCAACCAGAACCAGCTCGGCTTCACGCTCGACGGCGTGCCGCTCGGCGACATGTCCTACGGCAACCACAACGGCCTGCATGCCAGCCGCGCGATCTCGTCCGAGAACGTGGGGCGGGTCGTGTT
>CAZXAS010000295.1:0-2321 GCA_964638185.1 uncultured Steroidobacteraceae bacterium
GCAGCAGCAACTGCGGCGAGCCGAAGGCGCCGGCAGCGAGCACCACCTCGCGCGTCGCCTCGATGAGTTCGCTGCTCCCGCCGCGGGAAACGGCCACGCCGGCGACCCTGCCATCGGCCAGCACGACGCGCTCGGCGCGCGCACGCGTGAGTACAGTGAGGTTCGCCCGTCCCTCCGCCGGCCGCAGGAACGCCACCGCAGCGCTGCAACGCCGGCCGTCGCGCTGGGTCACCTGATAGAGGCCGGTGCCTTCCTGCTCGGCGCCGTTGAAGTCCGGATTGCGCGGCACGCCGCAGGCCTGGGCGGCCTCCACGAAGGCGTGCGAAGCCGCCACCGGATCGCGCAGGTCGCTGACGGTCAGTTCGCCACCGACGCCATGGAACTCGTCGCCGCCGCGCTCCTGGTCCTCCGAGCGCTTGAAGTACGGCAGCACCTCCGCGAAGGACCAGCCGGTGTTGCCCATCGCCGCCCAATCGTCGTAGTCGTCGCGATGCCCGCGGACGTAGATCATCGCGTTGATGGAACTCGATCCGCCGAGCGTGCGACCACGTGGCTGGTAGCCGCGACGGCCATTCAGTCCCGCCTGCGGGACGGTCTCGAACGCCCAGTTGACGTGGCGCGTGGGCACGATCCCGAGCACGCCGGCGGGAATGTGGATGAGCGGCGAGGAATCACGCGGACCGGCTTCGATCAGGCACACGCTGCGTGACGGGTCGGCGCTCAGCCGGTTGGCGAGCACGCAACCCGCAGAGCCGGCACCGACGATGACGTAGTCGAAACGCATCCATCCAAGCTTTGGCGCCCGACAGGGGAAAAGCAACCCCGCCTTCGGGATTCCGCAACCGGGCCCGCGTCTAGGTTGTGCTCCCTATTTTCGCCTGCGACAGGGTTCACTTTTCGTCGCGGGCACACATCGGGCAGACTGGGCGGGCCATGGCTCACGATCGCCGCTCATGGAGGGTGCAGCTTGAAGCGGATTGCCAGTGTCTTCGTCCTCGCCGTCGCGCTCGTCGCGTGCGCCACCAGCCCCACCGGACGGCGCCAGCTGATGCTCGTGTCCGAGGAACGCGCCATCAGCTCGTCGCGGCAAGCCTATGTGCAGAGTGTCGGCAAGCTCGAGAGCGAGGGCAAGCTGGTCACCGAGCCCAGGCTCCTCGCCCGCGTCGAGCGCATCACCGAGCGGCTCGTGGCGCAGGCGATCGTCATGCGCCCGGACACCGCTGGCTGGCAATGGAGCGTGGCGGTCATCGACGAGCCCAAGACGGTGAACGCGTGGTGCATGGCTGGCGGTCGCATGGCCCTCTATACGGGGCTCATCGAGAAGATCGATCCGACCGACGACGAGCTCGCGCAGGTCATGGGCCACGAGATCGCCCATGCGCTGGCGAACCACACCGCCGAGAAGATGTCGATCGCCATGGCCTCGCAGGCCGGCGTGATCGCCGCCGGCGTCGCGTCCGACAATCCCGGCCAGGCCATGGCGCTGGCGGTGGTCGCTGCGCAGCTCGCGGTGCAGTTGCCCAACAGCCGTGGCGCCGAGACGGAGGCGGACCGAATCGGCATCGAGCTCGCCGCCAGGGCGGGCTACGACCCAGCCGCCTCGGTGACGCTGTGGCAGAAGATGGCGGTTCACGGTGGCTCCAATCCACCGCAGTTCCTGAGTACCCATCCGGGTCCCGAGAACCGCCAGCAGAAGCTCGCTGCGCTGGTGCCGCAGATGGAGCCGCTCTACCGTGCCGCGGGCAACCCGCCGCGCCACCAGGTGGCGATGGGCGCCGCAGCCATCGGCAACGGCGGTTAGGGACGAGGCGCCGGGTCGAACAGGTAGCGGACGATCGCCGCGCGGTCCTCCGCCCTTGCGACCGGCGCGATCACCATCGTGGTGCCGGGAACCATTGCGGCGGGTTCGGCCAGCCACCGGTCGAGCAGCTCCGGTGTCCAGGTGATGCCGCTCGCGCCGAGCGCGGCGGAGTACTGGAACCCGGCGAGCGACCCGGCCTTGCGCCCGGCGAGTCCGGCGAGCGACGGGCCGACCTTGGGCACGCCCGATGGCTCGAGGTCGTGGCAGGCGACGCACTGCAGGAACAGGATCTGGCCGCGGCGCAGGCTCGCCGAGGCGTAGGGCTCGGGCAATGGCGCGACGGCCGCGGCGTCAGGGTCCGCGCCGGCGGCGCGGACGACCGCGGCTGCGAGTGCAGCGAACAGGAACAGCACCGCGACCCGCACCCCTCAGCCTCCCCGTGATCAGGCCGGCACGATGCGCGGCGGTGCGGACTCGGTGACCTCAGGAACACCGGTCCATCCGGCCGCCGTGCGCAGCA
>CAZXAS010000296.1:0-2310 GCA_964638185.1 uncultured Steroidobacteraceae bacterium
GCGACGTGTACAGCTGCTGCTCGCTGTCGAGCACCTCGATGGTCGACACGTCACCCTGCCGGTATCGGTCCTGCGTCAGCTCGTGGACACGCTCGGCCGCGGCGCTGGCCCGGCGCTGGCGTGCAAGCGACTCGAGTGCGTACCGGTAGCTGCTCATGGCACGCTCCGCCTCGCCCAGTGCACCGAGCACCGCCTCCTCGTAGGCGAGTGCGGCCGCGCGCTGGCGCACCTCGGCCGCATCGATCTCCGCACGCACGCGGCCGCCGTCGAAGATGCGCCACGAGATGAACGGCGCGACCGCATAGGTCTGGCTGCCTGAATCGAACAGTTCGCCGGCGTCGAGCGCCTCGAAGCCGCCAGTGGCCGAGATCACGAGTCGCGGGAATCGCTCCGCCATCGCCGCACCCACCTCGGCAGTGCTGGCGGCGAGGCGCCGCTCCGTGGCGCGGATGTCTGGCCGGCGTCGCAGCAGGTCGGCGCGCTGGCCGGCGGGAATCGCCGGCAACTCGATCTCTGGCGGCGCAGCCGCAATGAGCGCCAGCTCCTGCTCCGGCAGCCCGCCGAGGAGCGTGCCGAGTGCGAGTGCCGCATCTCGAACACTGCCCTCGATGCGCGGCAGTGCGGCGCGCGCGCTGTCGAGCCGTGCCGCCAGGGTCTCGAGTTCCACCGGCGCCAGGTCGCCCGCCGCCACGCGACGTTGCGCCAGCCGGTAGGACGCCTCGAGCGCGGCAACCCGCGCCTCGCGTGCAGCGAGCGCCTGCCGCGCACCCTGCAGGGCGAAGTAGGTGCGCGCGACCTCGGCGGCGATGCTGATGCGCACCGCGCGCGCGTCCTCCGCCGTGGCCTCGAGGCGTGCATCGGCAGACTCGACCGCGCGCCGGACGCGTCCGAACAGGTCGATCTCCCAGGTGGCGTCGAGCGACAGGTCGTAGATGGTCTGGTCGCGTTCCTGGAAGATCGGGAACGGCCCGTTCTCGCTCTGCCGCTGTTCGGTCACGCCGCCGCGGACGTCAGCCGCCGGCCATCGGCGGCTGCGGGTGGCGTCGAGGAGTGCTCGCGATTCCTCGATACGCAGCACCGCCCGGCGGACGTCGAGGTTGTTCTCGAGCGCCTGCTCGACCAGCCGGCTCAGCTCCGGATCGCCGAGCGCGGTCCACCAGGTGTCGAGGTCCATCGCACCGGCCGGACCGTCGACGACATCGATCCATCCGGCGCCGAGATCGACGGCTGGCGGCTCGACGTAGTCCGGCCCGGTAGCGCAACCTGCCAGGAGGGGCAGCGCCAGCAGCGCGGCCGCGCCAGGGTGATGCCAACGGGCGCTGTGCGAGGGTCGTGTGGGTCGTTGCATGACGGCAATCCCCGGGGTCAGGTTGAGTCGGCTCATTGCAGGCGGCTGCGGACCAGGGCCCGCGCGGCGGTGAGCGTGACCAGCGCGGTGACGAGCATCGGCCATAGCTGATGCAGCACGTCCTCGAGCGGCATCGCCTTGAGGAACGATCCCTGCACGATCAC
Organism: uncultured Steroidobacteraceae bacterium; assembly: GCA_964638185.1. Taxonomy (GTDB): domain Bacteria; phylum Pseudomonadota; class Gammaproteobacteria; order Steroidobacterales; family Steroidobacteraceae; genus SG8-30. The sequence continues at coordinate 1,513 of CAZXAS010000296.1, forward strand.
CAGGTAGTGCGTGAGCGGGATGGCCGCGGAGATCCACTGCAGCACCTGCGGCATGTTCTCCACCGGCGTGGCAAATCCCGACATCAGGATCATCGGCACCGCCACGGCGAAGGTGCCGAGGATCGCCTGCTGCTGCGTGGCGCAGATGGACGAGATCATGAGTCCGATGCCGACCACGGAAAGGATGAACAACAGCAGCGTGACACAGAGCAGAGGCAGCGAGCCGGTGAACGGGACACGGAACACCAGCGCGCCGGCCGCCACCATCAGCATGCCGAGGGTGCTGCCGATGACGAGCGCCGGCACGCTCTTGGCGATGATGATCTCGCTCGAGGAGGTCGGCGAGACGAGCAGCTGGTCGAAGGTACCGAGCTCGCGCTCGCGCGCGATGGACAGGGCGGTCACGACCAGTGCCGACAGCATCGCCAGCATGCCTGACAGGCTCGGTACCACGAACCACTGGTAGATCAGGTTCGGGCTGAACCAGTGCCGTACCGCCACTGCGTTGGCCGCCGGACTCGCCGACACGCCTGTCGTGGCACCGAGCCTGGCGGCGACCGCCTGCACGTAGCCGAGCGCCACCTGCCCGGAGTTGGCGCGGCGGCCGTCGACGATCACCTGCATGGCGGCTGGGCGACCGGCGGCGATGTCGCGCGAGAAGGTCTCGGGGATGTCGACGGCGAGCAGCACCTGGCGCCGTTCGATGGCTTCGTGCAGCGCCACTTCGCTCCCCACCGTCCGTATCTCGCCGACGAAGGACGCCGCGGCCAGGCTCGCCACCATCTCCTGCGACCAGCG
>CAZXAS010000297.1:0-2292 GCA_964638185.1 uncultured Steroidobacteraceae bacterium
CGCGGATCTCGTTCAATGTCCCGAGCGCCCACTCGGCCGGAATCGAGTTCGAACTCGCCGCGGAGCCGGTCGATGGCCTGTATCTGTCGTTCGCCGGCAGCGTGCTCGAATCCGAGTTCGATTCCACGGTGCTCGATGCGACCGGCGCGATACTGGGCGGCGTGGAGGAGGGCAATCGCCTGCCCTCGGTGCCGGAGCTGCAGCTCGCCCTGGCCGCGACCTATAGCTTCCCGATCCAGGCCTTCGGCGCCCGCGAGGCGTTCGTCTCCGGGGCGCTCCAGCACGTCGGCGACCGCTTCACACAGCCGAGCGACCAGCTCCCCGGCGCCGGCGACTTCGTGTCCAACCTGCCGTTCGCGGGTGCGACCGGCAACGAGGTCACGAGCCTGAACCTCAAGCTGGATTCGTATGAGCTGCTGAATCTCAGCACCGGCATCGTCTTCGACGGCTGGGAGGCAGTCCTGTACGTCAACAACGTGACGGACGAGAACGTCGACCTGTCGTTCGACCGCGAGCGCGGCGGCCGGGCGCGGCTGGCATTCCACACCAACCAGCCGCGGACCGTGGGACTGACCCTGCGTGCCAGGTTCTGATCCAGGCCCCGGGGCCGGCGCGCGCAGGGACGCGGTCACCGCGCACGTCGGCCTCGCCCAGGCGCTCGCGCTCGGGCCGCCACCGCCGGACAACCTGGCCGTGCCGGTCTTCCGGCACGGTTCACTCGAGGTCGAGTGGTACGCGCCGGCTGGCGAGGACCTGCAGGAGCCGCACGACCGCGACGAGGTCTACGTGGTGGCGAGAGGATCGGCGACATTCTTCAATGGAGCCGAGCGTCACCCCGTCGCGACCGGGTCCTTCCTGTTCGTTGCGGCCGGTGCGGTGCACCGGTTCGAGGACCTCTCGGCCGATTTCGCGGTGTGGGTGATTTTCTACGGCCCGGCGGGCGGCGAGGCACGTGGCTGAAACGGCGGCGGTCCCGCGTGCGCTGACCACGGCGATGCTCCACGCCGGCGCGCACGCCCTTGCGGCCCGCGATGCCGGTCTCGCGACTCTGCTGGAACGCCACGGCCCGCCGCCGATGTGGGGACGGCGGCCCGGCTATGCGACCCTGGTGCGCATCGTACTGGAGCAACAGGTATCGCTGGCGGCAGCACGGACCATGTTCAGACGTGTGCAGGGCCAGCTCGGCACCGTCACGCCGGTGAGTGTCGCCGCCGCCGGTGTCGAGGGCCTGCGCCGCCTCGGACTGACGCGGCAGAAGGCGGCGTACTGTCATGGCCTCGCGCTGGCGCTCATGGACGGCCGTCTCGACCTCGCGGCCGTCGCCCGCGCACCCGACGCCGCCGGGCAGCGTGCGTTGCTGGCGCTGCCCGGGCTGGGTCCCTGGAGTGTCAGCATCTACTACCTGATGGCGCTCCGGCGTCCGGATGTCTGGCCCGTTGGCGACCTCGCGTTGCGGCTGGCATTGCAGCGGGTCAAGCGCCTGCGGCAGGTGCCCGACGCGGCGGCCGAGGAACGGCTCAGCCGGCGCTGGGCGCCATGGCGTTCAGTCGCCGCGCGCATGCTGTGGCAGGACTACCTGGCCCGTGCCCGCGACTGATGGCACGTTGGCCCTGCGTTGACAGGCTCGTTCAGGACCGGGGAGCACGATGTGAGCGAAGGGGACGAGGACGCCGGGCGCCCGCCACCGGTCGTAGTGCACCACGCCGAGCTGAGCGAGGAGGCATTGCGCGGGGTCATCGAGTCGTTCGTCCTGCGCGAAGGGACCGACTACGGCGAGCGCGAGTCGGCGTTCGAGGGCAAGGTGGCGCAGGTCATGCGGCAGCTCGAGCGGGGCGAGGCGCAGATCCTGTTCGATCCAGCGAGCGAGACGATCGACATCGTGCTGGCGGCGCGACGCGACCGGCGCGGCGCCGCACCCGGTCCATGACCGTCGGCATCACGCCGGCATGCCGGCCGTCGTGCCCGGCGGTCGGTGCTCGCGCTGGAAGCCGAGTCCTGACAGTGCGGTCGACACTCGCCGGCGCATGACCGGCGACTTCATCGGGAAGGCACGGAAGAAATCCTCCAGCGCGAGCAGCGGACTGCGCTCGCGGACGTTCGCCACCCAGGCCTCGGCGCGCCCGGTATTGCCTGCCAGCGCATGGGCCGCGGCCGCGATCATCGCGATCAGCACGTGGGCGCCCGGCGAGCGTGCGGCACGCTCGGCCCACTCCGCCGCCTCGACATCCTCGCCCTCAACCATGTGGGTGAAGGCCCGGGTCCCGAGCATCCCGTAGTACAACGGGTCGAGCG
>CAZXAS010000298.1:0-2280 GCA_964638185.1 uncultured Steroidobacteraceae bacterium
GGCTGCTACATCGCCTTCGGCTGCTACGCGAAGGAGAAGGACTGGCCGCGGCACGTGATCAACATGTCCGTGATCGTCGGTCCGGACGGCAACATCGTCTCGAAGCAGTGGAAGGCGCGCAACATCCTCGGCCTGTTCGGCGAGGGGGCGTTGATCGGCACCACGGTCTACGACGTGCTCGACCGATACGTGGAGATGTACGGCTGGGACGCCACGCTGCCCATCGCGCGCACGCCGATCGGCAACATCGCGATGACGGCGGTCGGCATGGAGCCGATCCTGTACCAGTGCCTGGCGTTGAAGGGCGCGGAGATCCTGGTGATGTCGGTCACCGGGGGCAGCAACGCGGACTCGGCCAAGGCGACGGCGCGCGCCAACCGCATCTACACGGTGGGGGTCGGCAATGCGGTCTCGCCGGACAACATCGGCTTCGCCGACGCCGCCGGTGCCAAGGACGAGGGCACGATCATCGCGGGTCCGCGCGGCGAGGTCCTGGCGAGCACGGAGAATCATCACGAGGACTTCGCCAGCACCCGCATCGGCATCGCCGACTTCCGCAAGACGCGACGCTTCCCGGAAGTGCCCATGGCGCTGCTGTTGCCGGTCCTGTCCCAGTACCAGCCGCGGTTCGGTCCGAACAACTTCCTCGATACGCTGCCGGAGACCTACAAGGAGGCAGGGGCCATCGTCCGGTCGCGCATGCAGGGCGGCTGATGGCGGGAGGGCGGCGGCGCGGCCGGGCGCCGGCCGCGAAGTTCCCGTCCGGACGGGAACTCGGCGACAGCCCAGGATGGTCATAGTAGGGTGCGCGGCCGAGAATGGCCGCCGGTCAGGCTGCATCCCCGGGGTCACGGCAGGAGGCCGAGTTGAGATCAGTCCATGCAGGGGCGATGTTGCTCGGCGTCGCGGCGCTCGCCCTGGTGGCCGGCCCGGTCGACGCCGGCGACCTGGCCGGCGATGTCGATGCCGGGCGGGCCTGCCGGGAGGTGCTGCTCAAGGGCGCCGCCGTGGCGGTCGACCGGCTTGGCGCGACGGACGGTTTCCTGGGCAATCCGGAGGTCAAGATCCTTCTGCCGCGCAAGCTGCGCAAGAACGAGCACTTCCTGCGCATGGCGGGGCTCGGCGACGACATCGACGAGGTGGTGGTGGCGATGAACCGTGCCGCGGAGGCCGCCGTCCCCGGGGCGCGCGCCCTGCTGATCGATGCGGTTGCGGAATTGTCCCTCGATGATGTCCGCGGCGTGCTCGCCGCGGGCGATGATGCCGTGACGCGCCACTTCGAGTCCGTGGCGCGTGCCGGGCTGGCGGACAGGTTCCTGCCGGTGGTCAAGGCGGAGACGGACCAGCTCGGGCTCGCCGCAGACTTCAACAAGGTGGCAGGCGCCGCGGCGCAGCTCGGCTGGATCGGTGCCGACGAGGCGAACCTCGAGCAGTACGTGACGCGCAAGGCGCTCGACGGGATCTTTCACATGATGGCCGCCGAGGAACGGGCGATCCGCCAGGACCCGGCCGGCCAGGTCAGCGAGTTGCTCCGGCGCGTGTCCGGATCCGCGCGGCCGTGACACCGAAGGAGACAGGAATGACGACGCCAGGCAGGTACTCGAACGAAACACTGGGCAAATGGGCGCTGCTGGGCCTGGGCCTCGCCGCGATCGTGGTCGCGTTGTTCTTCTGGCCGCAGCAGGAGGCCGATGAGAAGCCGCTCGCCGGGTCTCCGGCCGTGGAGACGCCGGCCGCGGAGCCCACCGAGACCATCGAGAACCCGATCGGCCCGGTCGAGAAGGAGGATGCGCCTGCGCTGCCGCCACTGGCCGAGAGCGACGAAACCGCCGTCAATACGCTCGCCGGCCTCGTCGGTCCTGAACGGGTCGGGGACTGGTTCAGCACCGACGACCTGGTGCGCCGGTTCGTCGTCACCGTCGACAACCTGCCGCGGGAGAAGCTCGCGCTGCGCCTGCGGCCGCTCAAGCCCGTCGCCCCGCCGTTCCTTGCCTCGGGCGTCGAGGATGCGCCCGAGATCGGCGCGAGCGGCTTTGCGCGCTACGAGCCCTACGTGCGCGCGGCCGAGGCCGTGGACCTCGACCGTGTGGCCGCGGCCTACCGGCGCCTCTATCCGCTGTTCCAGCAGGCCTACGAGGAACTCGGCAACCCGACCGCGTACTTCAACGACCGGCTGGTCGCGGTCATCGATCACCTGCTCGAGGCGCCGGAGGTCCCGGCACCCATCCCGCTGGTGCGGCCGAACGTCCTGTACGAGTTCGCGGATCCGGCGCTGGAGGC
>CAZXAS010000299.1:0-2270 GCA_964638185.1 uncultured Steroidobacteraceae bacterium
TGTTGAGGTAGGCCAGGACCATCTCGTTGCCTTCCTCGTCCTCGATCATCACTTCCACCGAGCCGCGGATGATGTAGTAGAGGACGTCCGGCAGGTCTCCGGCGTGGATCAGTACCGTCTTGGACGGAACGGTCCGGACGCGGCAATAGCTCAGGAACCGATTGATTGCCGGAATATCCGTCAGCGGCTTCACCACGTCTTCCATGTACTCCCCCAGAATCGCATCGAGCGCAGCACCCACGCCCTTTTATTACAGCGTCCCCTCATGCTGCAAGACATATTCCCGCGACGGCGGGGTCCGGCAGCCGGGAAGGTGCTCCCTAGATCCGGTATGCGGTCCCCGTCATGACCTTCGAGGTGAGGGTCATGAGCCAGCGCAGCGGCGCCGGCAACGGTGCCCCGCCGGCAGCCAGCGCGGCCTGGCCGTGGGCGATTTCGTCGGTCTTCATCTGTTCGAGGATCGCGCGGCTGCGCGGGTCCCCGGCCGGCAGTCGACCGAGGTGGTCGTCCAGGTGCCCCTCCACCTGTCTTTCGGTCTCCGCCATGAACCCGAGGCTCCAGCGGTCGCCGGCGGCGCCGGCCACCGCGCCAATGACCAGGGAACCTGCGTACCAGAGCGCGTTCAACAGGCTCGGCCGGGCACCCAGCTCATCGAGCCGGTCCCGGCACCAGGCGAGGTGATCCCCCTCCTCGCGGCCGGCCTGTTCCATGGCCGCGCGGATGTCCGGGCGGCGGGCGGTGAGCGCCTGCCCGTGATACAGGCCCTGGGCCGCGACCTCGCCGGCATGGTTGATCCGCATCAGGCCTGCCACGTGGGCGCGGGCTTCGCTGTCCGCTAGGCGGTCAACCGCGTCCGCGGCGGGATTGGGTCGCGCGGCGGCCGGTCGCCCGAACGCGGCACGCAACGCCAGATCCGCCTGGACCAGCAGCCGGTCGGCGGGGGTGAGGGTCCGGTCGCTCATGGGGACATTATATATGGGTGGCGGCGGGGCTCGCCGACCGGGACCGGCCGGCCGCCTGTTGGCTTTGCAAAGGGCGGCCATCTTCTTTAAACTTCCCGCCCTTTCCCGAGCCCGACCCGATCAGGGGTTCTTAATGAAGACGACTTTCGCGAGCCCAGAGCGCGTACGACGCGACTGGTTTGTGGTGGATGCCGCGGGCAAGACCCTCGGGCGCCTGGCTTCGGCCGTGGCCTTTCGCCTGCGTGGCAAGCACAAGCCGGAGTACACGCCGCATGTCGATTGCGGCGACTACATCATCGTGATCAATGCCGACAAGGTCGCGGTCACCGGCAACAAGCTCGCGGACAAGAAGTACTACCGGCACACGGGCTACATGGGCAACCTGAAGACCGTCACCCTCGGCAAGCTGCTCGACGAGCACCCGGAGCGCGCGATCGAGTTCGCCGTGAAGGGCATGCTGCCGAAGACGATCCTCGGCCGCCAGATGTACCGCAAGCTGCACGTCTTCGCGGGTGCGGAGCACCCGCACGTCGCGCAACAGCCGAAGCCGCTCGAACTCGCCTGAGCCCGACCGGCGAAACCAGGAATCCAAGACACATGCCCGCGAACACGAACTACGGCACAGGCCGCCGCAAGACCTCGGCCGCCAAGGTCTTCCTCAAGCCCGGCACCGGCCGCATCACGGTGAATGGCCGCTCGCTCGACGAGTTCTTCGGCCGCGAGACAGGCCGCATGATCGTCCGCCAGCCGCTGGAGCTGACGCAGATGTCGGACACCTTCGATGTCACCATCAGCGTCAACGGCGGTGGCGTCACCGGCCAGGCCGGCGCGATCCGGCACGGCATCACGCGCGCCCTGATCGAGTTCGACGAGCGCCTGCGCCGGCCGCTGCGTTCCGCGGGCTTCGTGACCCGCGATGCACGCGAGGTGGAGCGCAAGAAGGTCGGTCGCCGCAAGGCCCGTCGTGGTACGCAGTTCAGCAAGCGCTGATCGCGAAGCCATCGACCCGCTTTTGGGGGATCGTCTAGCGGTAGGACTACGGACTCTGACTCCGTCAACCTAGGTTCGAATCCTAGTCCCCCAGCCATCAACGCAACGAGGCCGGCCCATTGGGTCGGCCTCTTTGCTTTCCGCCACCGTGCGCAAGGCGCTTCAGGCTCGCGGCCGATTCGGGGGCGGTCACGGTTGGCGCCTGTTGCGGGTTGTCGTCGAGACCGATTCGGGGGTGATGGCGGGGGAGGCCGGGCGCGCGTCCTACTCCTGTATGGTCCTCTGTGAATTCGGAAGAGTCGGAAAACGAATTCACAG
>CAZXAS010000300.1:0-2250 GCA_964638185.1 uncultured Steroidobacteraceae bacterium
CATGCCGAACCGAACGCTACAGTTCCTCGAGATCCCGCGGCGCGACCCGGAGAAGCTGCCGGTCGAGGTGCGCCTCAAGCGCTTCGACGAGATCTACGCGCACTACGACGAAAGGGCCGCGGCCGACCAGGCCGGGCGCTGCCTCGATTGCGGCAACCCGTTCTGCGAGTGGAAGTGCCCGGTGCACAACTACATCCCGAAGTGGCTCGGGCTCATCGCCGAGGGCAAGCTGTTCGAGGCGGCGGAGCTGTCGCACCAGACCAATTCGCTGCCCGAGGTGTGCGGGCGCATCTGCCCGCAGGACCGGCTGTGCGAGGGTGCCTGCACGCTGAACGACGGCCTCGGCGCGGTAACCATCGGTTCGATCGAGAAGTACATCACCGACGAGGCGCTGAAGCAGGGCTGGCGCCCCGACATGTCCGCGGTCAGGCCGACCGGAAAGCGCGTGGCCGTCATCGGCGCGGGACCGGCCGGCCTCGGCTGCGCGGACATCCTGGTGCGCAACGGTGTCAAGCCGGTGGTGTTCGACCGCTACCCGCGGATCGGTGGCCTGCTGACCTTCGGCATCCCGCCCTTCAAGCTCGAGAAGGACGTGGTCGAAACGCGCCGCCAGATCATGGAGGGCATGGGCGTCGAGTTCCGACTCGGCGTCGAGGTCGGCCGGGACGTGAGCTTCGACCAGCTGGTCGCGGAATACGACGCCGTCTTCATGGGCATGGGAACCTACCGCTACGTGAAGGGCAGCTTTCCGGGCGAGGATCTGCCCGGCGTGCACGAGGCGCTGCCGTACCTGGTCTCCAACATCAATCGCGAGCTGGGCCTCGAGCAGGATCCCGCAGGGTTTGTCGACCTGCGCGGCAAGCGGGTGGTCGTGCTCGGCGGCGGCGACACCGGCATGGACTGCATCCGCACCGCCCTGCGCCAGGGTGCCGCGAGCGTGACCTGCACCTATCGGCGCGACGAAGCGAACATGCCCGGCTCACGGCGCGACTACAAGAACAGCAAGGAAGAGGGCTGCACGTTCCTGTTCAACCGCCAGCCCATCGAGATACTCGGGGAGACCCGGGTCACCGGGGTGCGCGTGGTCGAGACGCGCCTCGGCCCCCCGGGACCGCGCGGGCGGCGCATGCCGGAGCCGGTCCCGGGCAGCGAGCAGTTGCTCGATGCCGATGCCGTGATCGTCGCGTTCGGTTTCCTGCCGAGCCCGCCGGACTGGTTCGACTCGGCCGGCATCCGCCTGCACGACAACGGTCGCGTGCGCGTGTCACCGGATCGCCGCCGGCCATTCCAGACGACGCACGAGAAGGTGTTCGCGGGCGGCGACATGGTGCGCGGCTCCGATCTCGTGGTCACCGCCGTGTTCGAGGGCCGCGAGGCCGCCCGCGGCATCCTCGACTACCTCGACATCCGGTAGGGGACATTCCTGATCAGCTGCGCCAGTCGCCGTCGCCGTAGCGGCACGCCGTGCTGCGCTTGCGCGCGTGCCGGTTCCGGTCGTGGCGCACGAGGTCGAACTCACGGCACAGGAGCTCGCCGCGCTGGAAGGCGGCGTAGGGCGTGATCGCGTACTCGATGCGCGGGTCCGCGCCGGCCCACTCGACCCGATGACCGGCGGGCGCGAGTTCGAGGGAATGGCCGAGGCAGGCGCGGTCGCTGCCATCCATGTCGCGTCCGATCTCGCGGCCGACCACGGCGCCGAGCGCGGCCCCGGCCAGGATCGCGATCAATCGGCCGTCGCCGTCGCCGACGCTCGACCCGATGGCCCCGCCGACCACGGCGCCGAGCACCGTCCCGACCTCGGACCGGTCGCAGCGGCCGCTGCGCACGCCGTAGTCACGGTCCCAGCGGTACTGTTCATGGCCCGCGTAGTAGGGCTGGTGCTTCGCGCGCCAGCCGTGCGCCGGGGCGTGCGGAGGGGGGTCGGCGAGCGCGGCCGGCGCTGCGAGGATGGCTGCCGCGGCAGCCGCTGCGAGCATCGAGACAGACCTGGTGATGGCGAGCATGACTGCCTCCGGGACGTTCGCCGGAATGCCGGCTTCGGGAGCAGCATCGCGCCGTTCGCCTGAACACGGCCTGAAGCGCGACAGCGGCTGCGACCGGCGTCGACCGGTAGCCATGCTGTATATAAATACAGTATCCTGCGACCCCCCGGAACGAGGGAGTGACGACGTGATCAAGCTGTATTGGTGGCCCCGCACCCGCGCGGTCCGCGCGGCGTGGATGCTCGAGGAACTCGGCCAGCCCTACCAG
>CAZXAS010000301.1:0-2217 GCA_964638185.1 uncultured Steroidobacteraceae bacterium
CGGCGCTTCCTGCTCGACTACCCCTACGAGGCGGCACGGCAGATCGAGAAGATGTCGCCGGCCGACGCCGCCGAACTGCTCGGGCGCCAGGCAGCGCTGACACTGGTCCGCGTTTGGCAGGCGATGACGCCCGATACCGCCGCGAATGCGCTCGCGTCACTGCCCGCGTCGCTGGCACGCGAGATCCTGGCGGAGGCGGAGCCCGCGGCCGCAGCCTCGGTGCTGGCGCAGTTCGACGGCGAGGTCCGCGAGACCTTTCTCGGCGACCTCGACCGCCAGGTCGCCGGCGAGTTGCGCGGCCTGCTCGACTACCCCGCGGACGTGGCCGGCCGGATGATGGACCCGCGCGTGACGCCGGTGCACGCCGACATGACCGTGGGCGAGGCGCTGGCGCGACTGAAGGGAATCCGGAGCCGGGGCCTGCGCGAGCTGTTCGTGGTGGACGAGCACCTGCGCCTGGTCGGGCGCGTCGAGATCCAGGACCTCGCGGTCAACGACGACGCCATGGCCGTCGCCGATGTCGTGCGTCCGCTGCTCGCGGTGGCCGCCGACCTCGACCCGCGCGAGGAATTCGTCGAGCGCCTGCAGCAGATGCCGATCACGGAGCTGCCGGTCGTCAACGTCGACGGTCGCTTCGTCGGCGTGGTCCGCCAGGACGCGCTGTTCGCAGCGCTCGAACAGGAGTCGAGCCTCGACGTGCAGACGATGGTCGGCGTCAGTCGCGATGAGCGCGCGCTGTCCGCGCCCGGCTTCGCCATCGCACGCCGCCTGCCCTGGCTGCAGATCAACCTGCTGACCGCCTTTCTTGCCGCGGCGGTCGTCGGCCTGTTCGAAAGCACCATCGCCCGGTTCACCGCGCTCGCCGTGCTGCTGCCGGTGGTGGCCGGCCAGTCCGGCAACTCCGGCGCGCAGGCCCTGGCCGTGACCATGCGCGGGCTGGCGCTGCGTGAAGTGACGCTGCGCCACTGGCCGCGCATCGTCGGCAAGGAGTTCGTGGTCGGGCTCGCCAACGGACTGGCGGTGGCCGCGACCACGGCGCTCGGCGTCTTCATCTGGAGCCGCTCGCTCGGCCTGGTGCTGGTCTGCGCGCTGGCCATGGTCATCTCCATGGTCGCGGCCGGGCTCGCCGGCGCGCTCGTGCCGGTATTGCTGCGCCGCTTCGGACAGGATCCGGCGCTGGCCTCGTCCATCATCCTGACGACCGTGACCGACATCGTCGGCTTCGCCTCCTTCCTCGGCATCGCCACCCTGCTCGCGGGCTTGCTGGACGCCGCGCCGGTCTGACGGGGTGCCCGCGACCGGCCGTGGCCGGACTTCGGCCGAGCCCAGACCGAGGAATATATCTATCGATTAGATAGTTTATGCCGCTTTTTTGAACTTTTATATTCATTCCATTGGTGAAGAATGACGAGCAAGCCATGCTGGCTGTCTCAACCTGCCCCACATCACCTCGGGAGTCCGCCATGAACACACAACAGAACGCCGCCGACCTCGCCGGTCGCATCCTGATCTCCGCCATCTTCCTCTGGTCCGGTCTCGGCAAGATCAGCGGCTATGCGGGCACCCAGGGCTACATGGAGTCGATGGGCGTGCCCGGCATGCTGCTGCCGATCGTCATCGCGGTCGAGGTGCTCGGCGCCATCGCCGTGATCGTCGGCTACCGCACCCGCATTGCCGCGTTCCTGCTCGGCGGCTTCTCGGTATTGTCCGGCCTGCTATTCCACTTCAACCCCGGTGACCAGATGCAGAACATCATGCTCACCAAGAACCTGGCGATCGCCGGCGGCTTCCTGTTCCTGGTGGCGCGCGGCGCGGGCGACTGGTCGCTCGACGCGCGCCTGGCCTCGACCACCCGCCGCTGAAGGAGCCCGACATGACCCAGCGCACCCTGCAATCCGTCATCGCATCGGTCGCGGCGTCCGACGGCGCCGGCGTCAAGCTGCGGCGCAGCCTCGGCAGCGCGCAGCACCTGCGCTTCGACCCGTTCCTGATGCTGGACGAGTTCTTCTCCGACGACCCGAACGACTACCTCGCCGGCTTTCCTTCGCACCCGCACCGCGGCTTCGAGACCGTGACCTACATGCTCGACGGCCACATGCGCCACGAGGACGGCTTCGGCAACCGCGGCGATCTCGGGCCCGGCGACGTGCAGTGGATGACCGCCGCCCGCGGCATCATCCACTCGGAGATGCCGCAGCAGACGGAAGGCCGCATGCG
>CAZXAS010000302.1:0-2203 GCA_964638185.1 uncultured Steroidobacteraceae bacterium
CGCGCAAGACCCCGACCGGCCAGCCGTCCACGGCGGAGGACGTGCTCGAGGACCTGGCGGGGAGCTACCCGCTGCCGCGCGTGATCCTCGACTATCGCGGCCTCGCCAAGCTCAAGTCGACCTACACCGACAAGCTGCCAGGGCAGGTCGATGCGCGCACCGGGCGGGTCCACACGTCCTACCACCAGGCCGTGGCGGTGACCGGCAGGTTGTCCTCGAGCGATCCCAACCTGCAGAACATCCCGATCCGCACACCCGAAGGCCGGCGCATCCGCCAGGCTTTCGTCGCGCCGCCGGGACACCTGCTGCTCGCCGCGGACTATTCACAGATCGAACTGCGCATCATGGCGCACCTGTCGGGCGACACCGGACTGCTGCAGGCCTTCGCCGACGACCGCGACATCCACCAGGCCACCGCTGCCGAGGTGTTCGGGCTCGCGCCCGCGGCCGTGGGCAGCGACGAGCGCCGTGCGGCGAAGGCGATCAACTTCGGCCTGATCTACGGCATGTCGGCGTTCGGGCTCGCGCGCCAGCTCGGCATCGACCGGGGCGCGGCGCAGGACTACGTCAACCGCTACTTTGAGCGCTACCCCGGGGTGAAGCGCTACATGGACGAGACCCGGGCGCAGGCCCGCGAACGTGGCTACGTCGAGACCGTGTTCGGCCGCCGGCTGTACCTGCCCGACATCCGCTCGCGCAATCGCCAGCTGCAGCAGTACGCCGAGCGCAGCGCCATCAACGCCCCGATGCAAGGCACTGCCGCCGACATCATCAAGCGCGCGATGATCGCGGTCGACGGCTGGATCGAGCGCGAGCGGCCGCCGGCGCGTCTCGTCATGCAGGTCCACGACGAGCTGGTGCTGGAAGTCGCTGAGGATGCCGTGGACGCCGTCCGCGCCCAGGTCGTCGGCTGCATGGCAGACTCGGCCAAGCTCGCCGTGCCGCTCAAGGTGGAGGCCGGCAGTGGCCGCAACTGGGACCAGGCCCACTGATAAAATCTAACTATATCAATGTGTTATGTGGAATCGGCACGCCGGTTCCCGCCACGGAACTTTGCCTCGGCGGCGCCGTCCAAATCTGCGAGTGCCGCAAGGCGCTCCCCGCTTCCCTCCCTGAGCGGGTGTACCCGGACAGCATCCCCAAGCCGGGTTCGTCGGGCCGGCGGTTCCCAAAGGACCGCCGGCCTTTTTCTTGGGCGGGCCGCCCCCGGGGGCGCATCCCGCCCCGGCCCCCGGCTATGCTGTACGTCCATCGCGGACGCCGCAACGGGTGCCGAACCACATGATCAAGCTGGTGCATTGCCTGCGACGCCACCCTGACCTCGCACCCGCCGACTTCCGCCGCTACTGGGAAGAGTACAAGCCGGCATGGCAGGCGCTGGCGGGGCTTGCCGGCGCGCAACGCGTCAGTTTCACCACCACGCTCGCCATCGACGCCAACGACCGCATGCCGCTGGAGCGCGGCACCGAGGAAGCCTACGACGGCATGGTGGAGACCTGGGCCATCGACGCCCGCGACCTCGACGAGCGGCTGGCCGACCCCGCGGCGCAGCACGCGCGCGCCGAAGTCGTGCGACTCCAGCACGAGTTCCTCGACCTGCCGCGCTGCTGCTTCTTCTTCGCCGTCGACGACTGAGCGCGCCTCAGGCGGCGCCCGGCGGCGGCTGCAGCTCGAGCAGCAGTTCCACGACCGCGTCGTGCCTGCCGACGATGCGGAAGCCGCACTCGCGCGCGAGGTGCAGCATGCGCTCGTTGTCCGAGAAGGCCTCGCCCACCAGGCGTTGCGTCCCGCGACTGCGGCAGTAGTCGATGAGCTTCGTCAGGAGTGCCGCGCCGAGACCCTGGCCCTTGAGGTCAGAGCGCACGATGATGGCGAACTCGGCCTCGACATTGTCCGGGTCCGCGTGCGCGCGCGCCACGCCGAGCGTCTCCGGTTCGCCGGACCCCGCCTCTCCCACCGCGATGAACGCCATTTCGCGCTCGTAGTCGATCTGGGTGAAGCGTGCGAGCTCGGACGGCGGCAGCTCGCGCACCATGCGGAAGAAGCGCGCGTGCATGTCGGCCGGCGTGTTGCGGGCGACGAACGCCTCGTGCTGCGCACGGTCCTCGGGCCTGATCGGGCGCAGCAGGACAGGCCGGCCGTGGAAATCGATCGATTGCTCGAGTTCCTTCGGGTAGGGCCGGATCGCGAAGCGCGCGGTCCC
>CAZXAS010000303.1:0-2202 GCA_964638185.1 uncultured Steroidobacteraceae bacterium
CGCTCAAGCGGCTGCTCGACGCCTGGCTGCCACGCGTCGAACAACTGAAGAAACCCGCGGGCCTGCGCTGGTCGGTGGACGTCGACCCACTCGAGGTCGACTGAAACGGTGCCAGGCACACCCTTGGCACCGCAACGTGAAGGTGCCAGGGAAGTGCCAAGGAAGTGCCAGGGGTGTGCCTGGCACCGTCGTGGCGCGTCAGAGTGGGCGTTGGCCCTGCCGCGGACGCTGCTCCTGCCGGTGCTGGCGGAGCTTGCTGCGCATTTCCTGGCGGGTCACCAGGCCGTTGCCGTCGGCGTCGATCCGCCCGAAGTGCTCGGCCACGCGCGGCATGCCGGTCTGCGCCTCGGCCAGGTCGATCGCGCCGTCGCCGTTCGCATCGGCGCCCTTGAACCGCGCTTCGGCCTGCTCGCGCCGCTCTTCACGGAACTGCTTGCCGGCGGCCTTGAGTTCGCCGTGGGTCAGGGCGCCGTCGCCGTCCGCGTCGAGGCGCTCGAAATTCTTCGCCAGACCCGGCGCGGCCGCCGCCTCGGCGACGCTCAGCGCACCGTCGCCGTCGGTGTCGAGCGCGCTGAAGCGCTCCTCGGCGCGCTGGCCGCGGTCCTCGCGGAAGCGCTCGCGACTGGCCTGCATCTCCGCCCGGGTGACGAGCCCATCGCCGTCGGCATCCAGGCTGGCGAAATTCGCGGCGAGCCTCGGCGCGCCGGCCTCGGCCTCCGCGAGGCTCAAGGCCCCGTCACCGTCGGTGTCGAGGTCGCTGAAATGACCGCCCGGAGGCGGCGCATCCTGCGCCAGCGCAGGCGCCATGACCAGGCAACCGAGCGCGGCGAGCAACTTTAGGTTCTTCATGCGTATCTCCAGGGGAGGGAGGGGGGTACCGACCCGTTCAACGCCGCGGCCGGGCCCGGGTTGACAGCGTCCGGCAGCCGGCTTTCGGGTAGACTTGCGCGCCAGCGAATTCCGGCCCGACTCTCGTGAAACACCTGATCGAACAACTCGCGGCGTCCGCCCTCGCGGCGCTGCCCGCCGACCTGCTGGCGGAGGACCTGCGCGCCATCCGCCCGGTGGTCGAGCGGACCCGCGACCCCGCCCACGGGGACTTCGCCTGCAACGTCGCCATGCAGCTCGCGCGGCCGGCGCGCCGCAACCCGCGCGAGCTCGCCGCAGCCATCGTTGCCGCCCTGCCGGCCAACGAGGGCATCGCCAGGGTCGAGATCGCCGGACCCGGCTTCATCAACTTCCACCTGACCCCGGCGGCCTACCGCGCCGAGCTCGCGCGGGTGCTGGCCGAGGGCGAGCGCTACGGCCAGAGCAACCTCGCGCAGGGCCGCAAGGCCATCGTCGAGTTCGTCTCCGCCAACCCGACCGGGCCGCTGCACGTCGGTCACGGTCGTCACGCGGCCTACGGTGCCACGGTGGCGAACCTGCTCGCCGCGACCGGCCACGAGGTCCATCGCGAGTACTACGTCAACGATGCGGGACGGCAGATGGACATCCTCGCCGCCAGCGTGTGGCTGCGCTACCTCGAAGCCTGCGGCGAGTCCTTGCGCTTCCCGGCCAACGGCTACCGCGGCGACTACGTGCGCGACATCGCCGGACGCATCCACGCCGCCGAGGGCGAGCGCCTGCGCCGAGCGGCCGGCGAGGTGCTGGCCGGTCTGCCGCCCGACGAACCCGACGGCGGCGACAAGGACGAGTACATCGACGCGGTCATCGGCCGCGCCCGTGCGCTGCTCGGCCCGGTCGACTTCCGCAGCGTGTTCGACGCCGGGCTCAACGAGATCCTCGACGATATCCGCGACGACCTGGCCGGCTTCGGCGTGACCTACGACCGCTGGTACTCGGAGCGCAGCCTGGAGGACGGGGGCGCCATCGAGCGTGCGCTGGCCCGGCTGAAGGACCAGCAGCACGTGTACGAGAAGGACGGGGCGCTGTGGTTCCGGGCCACCGCCTTCGGCGACGAGAAGGACCGCGTCGTCGTGCGCGAGAACGGCCAGAAGACCTACTTCGCCTCGGACATCGCCTATCACCTGGAGAAGCGCGAGCGCGGCTTCGAGCTCCTCCTCGACGTGCTGGGCGCGGACCACCACGGCTACGTGGCACGCGTGCGCGCCGGCCTCGAGGCGATGGGCGAGCCCGGCGACAGTCTCGAGGTGCGCCTGGTGCAGTTCGTGTCGCTCTACCGCGGCGGCGAGAAGGCGC
>CAZXAS010000304.1:0-2179 GCA_964638185.1 uncultured Steroidobacteraceae bacterium
TCTATCACCCGATGGCCGAGGGCATCGCGGCCGAGGGCATGCGGCTGGTGCGCCGTTGGCTGCCGGCGGCGGTCCGCGACGGCACCGACCTCGAGGCCCGGTCGCACATGCTGATCGCCTCGTCCATGGGCGCCACCGCATTCCAGAAGGGGCTCGGTGCCATGCACAGCCTGAGCCATCCCTGTGGCGCCAACCTCGACACGCACCACGGGCTCACCAATGCAGTGGTCATGCCCTACGTGCTCGCCTGGAACCGGCGCGCCATCGAAGCCAAGATGGAACGTCTTGCGGCTTATATCGGTCTCGCCCGGCAGTCGTTCGACGGTTTCCTCGACTGGGTGCTGGAATTGCGCGCGGAGGTCGGCATACCGGACACGCTGGCCCAGATCGGCGTAGGCGAGGAACATGCCGCCATCTTCGCGCCGCAGGCACTCGCCGATCCCTCGACAGGCGGCAATCCGCTCCCGATGACCGAGGACGACTTCCGCAAGTTGTATCTCGACTGCATCCGCGGCCACCTGCGCCGCTGAACAGCCGCCACGATTCAGTCGATGCGCGCCGCCTGCCGTACTTCGGCCCGCGGCATCCATGCCGACGCCAGCCAGGCGTTCCAGCGCGGATCCGTGTGCAGGGACTCGAGCAGCGGCGAGTGCCGCAGCATCCACAGTGGGCGATAGTCGACGCTCAGCCGGGGCGCCGCGAGGGCAGCCTTCGTGGCGAGTTCGAGCCACTCGAAGGCGCGATCGGTCTCGCCGCGTCGGGCGTACACCTCTGCAACGCGAGCCGGACCGCTGGTCCGTGACGCCTCGATCAGCGCCCGCAGGGCCGCGTCGGCGTCGGCACGATGGCCGAGCCCGTGATGAGCGAGCGCCCTGCATTGCAGCCGGTCGAGGTCGTCGCCCCAGTCCTGTGCCAGCGCGAGCGCTTCCTCGAAGCGTCCTTCGAGTGCCAGTACGAAGCACAGGAGATTGGCGTAGTGGGTACTGGAGGGATTGAGCTCCATGGTTCCGCGCAACTCGGTCTTCGCTTCCTCGAAGCGTCCGGCGAAGTACAGGAATGAACCCAGGTTGTAGCGGTTGAGCGGCGACAATGGGTCGGCCGACACCGCACGGCGCTGGAGGTCGACCGCTTCGTCGAAGCGGCCGTCGGCTGCCACGTCGCTGGCGAGGAAGCCGAGGACCAGCGGATTGTCCGGCTCGAGTGCCGCCGCCGCGCGAATGTGCGCGTCACTCTGGCGGCGATCGCCGACGGTGCGGCGGTACTGGGCGAGCCGCAGGTGGGCGTCTGCCAGGTCGGGGTCGAGCTGCAGGGCCCGCTCGGCGGCGGCGCGCATCGCGTCTAGCCCCGCTTCGAGGGGTACCATCTCCAGCACCGTCTCGATCCAGGCAACCCCCGCGAGCGCGGCCCAGCCACGAGCAAACCCGGGATCGATGGCGAGCGCCTGTTCCAGGTACGCCCGGGCCCGGGGAATGTCGCCGGGTGCGCGCCGGTGGAAGAAGTACCCGGCGCGCAGAAACCGGTCGTAGGCCTCGCCGTCCGTCGGCGTCCGCTGCTGGTCCGCTGGCGCGAGGCTCAGCGCATCGGTGACGGACGCGGCAATCTCGGCGGGTACGCCGTGCATGGCGTCGGCAGGACGTTCGAAGGTCCGTGACCAGAGCTCCGCACCGGTTGCTGGGTCGACGAGACGCGCCGCTACCTCGAACCGGTCGCCGGAACGTTGCAGGCTGCCCTCGAGCAGGTGGGTGACGTCCAGTTGCCGAGCAACCGCTGCGGCGTCGGGATCCTTCTCCTGTACCGACAGGGAGGACGCCCGCGCGATGACGCGCAGCCCCGGCGTGCGGGCGAGAAGCTCGCGCACCTCGTCCGCCATGCCCTCCGCCAGATAGCGCTGCTCGCGCTCCGCGTCCACGAAGGGCAGGACCGCGATGGACCTCGCCGCGGCCCCGGTAGATGGCGGCGGACCCTCGGCGGGCGCGGAGGAAGGCCACCAGTGCCAGGCTGCCAGCGCGATGCCCATCGCCGCGAGCAGTGCCCAGGTGGACAGCTTCGACTGCGGCGGCGGGACTGGCGTCGTGGACGGGCTCGCGGTGGCGACGTCAACGGGGGTTGCTGTCGGTGGGGCGGCCAGGGTTCCGATGAAGCGATAGCCGCGGCGCGGGATGGTCTGGATGTAGCGCGG
>CAZXAS010000305.1:0-2124 GCA_964638185.1 uncultured Steroidobacteraceae bacterium
TGTTCTCGGCGCTGGTGGCCCTGACGCTGACGCCGGCGCTGTGCGCGATGATGCTGAAGCCGCCGGTCGAGGGCGAGCGCCGCGGCGGCGTGCTGGCAGGCTTCTTCGCGCGATTCAACCGCGGCTTCGACCGGCTCACCGAACGCTATGGAGCCACTGCGGCGATCGGCGTGCGGCGCACCTCGATCATGCTCGCATTGCTCGGCGCCGTGGTCATCATGGTGGCGGGCCTGCAGCGCATCACGCCGACCGGCTTCGTGCCGGACGAGGACAAGGGCGCAGTGTTCATGCAGATCGTGCTGCCGGATGCCGCCGCGCAGCAGCGGACTGTGGCAGTGGCCGAGCAGGTCCAGCGCATCGCGAGCGCGCTGCCGGGTGTCGAGACAGTGGTGTCGATCGCCGGGTACGACCTCATCTCGGGTACGCCGGCGTCAAACGGCGCCTTTGTCATCGTTCGGTTGAAGCCCTGGGCCGAGCGCGAGTCGCCGGAGCTCCAGGTGCGCGCGATCCTCGGCGCGCTCGCTGCCGCCACCCGCAACATTCCCGAAGCCATCGTCGTCCCGTTCAACCCGCCTGCGCTGCCGGGCTTCGGGGCCGTTTCGGGCTTCTCGTTCATGCTGCAGGCGCGCGGCGGCCAGTCGCCGGAGGAACTGGCGGCGACCGCGAGCCAGTTCATGGCCGCGGCACAGCAACGGCCGGAGATCGGGCGCATCACCACGACGTTTTCCGCCAGCACGCCGAACTACCAGCTCGATGTCGACCGCGAGAAGGCCAAGAAGCTCGGCGTGCCGGTGAGCGACGTCTTCACCACCCTGCAGACCTTCCTCGGCGGCTACCAGATCAACGACTTCACGCGCTTCGGACGGAACTACAAGGTCACGATGCAGGCCGAACCCCGCTTCCGCGAGGAAATCCGCGACGTCGCCCAGCTGTTCGTCCGCAACGACAAGGGCGAGATGGTGCCGCTCGATACCCTGACGACGCCGACCCCGGGCACCGGCGCCCGCTTCCTGCAGCGCTACAACCTGTATCGCACCGCCGCGTTCAGCGGGTCGCCCGCACCCGGGGCGAGTTCGGGCGACGGCTTGCGTGCCCTCGAGGAAGTGGCCGCCGAAGTCCTCCCCGCCGATTATGGCTACGAGTGGACCGGACAGAGCCGCCAGGAGATCGAGGCCGGCAATGCCGCGACGCTGGTGCTTGGGTTGTCCGTCGTGGTCGTCTTCCTGTTCCTCGCGGCGCTGTACGAGAGCTGGGCGGTGCCGTTCGCGGTGCTCCTGGCAACGCCCTTCGGGTTCCTCGGAGCCTTCGTCGCCATCAAGCTGGGTGGGCTAGATTTCAATGTCTACGGCCAGATCGGGCTGGTGACCCTGATCGGGCTGTCGGCCAAGAACGCCATCCTGATCGTCGAGTTCGCGAAGCTGAATCGCGAGCAGGGAATGCCGTTGCGCGACGCGGCGCTCGAGGCGGCGCGGCTTCGGCTGCGACCGATCATCATGACCTCCATGGCCTTCATCCTGGGCGTCGTGCCGCTGATGATCGCCACGGGCGCCGGGGCCGCCTCCAAGGTCTCGGTCGGTACGACAGTGTTCGGCGGCATGATCGCCGCCACGGTGCTCACCACCGTGGCGGTGCCCGCGTTCTACGTGCTGATCCAGGGCCTGGCGGAGCGGATGAGCGGTGCCCCGGCCACCGCCGCCGCGGTACCCGCGGCCGGGGGGCAGGCATGAAGCTCGGCCGCGTGACACTGGTCCTTGCCGCCGCGGCGTGGGCAGGCGGCTGCGCCATCGGTCCGACCTATGAGCGGCCTGCCGACGTACTGCCGGCCGAGGCGTATCGAGGCGTCGTCAGTACCGGACAGGCCGCGTCGTTTGCCGACCTGGACTGGGTCGAGGCCTTCCAGGATCCCGAACTCGACCGACTCATCCGCCTCGCGCTCGACAACAACCTCGACCTGATGGCGGCCGCGGCCCGGGTCGAGGAATTCCGCGCCTTGTCACGCGTGAGTCGCGCGGCCTTCGGTCCGGAGATCCGGGCCGGCGTGTCGACCGCACCGAGCCCGGCCAGCGACGAGGACTCGAGCTATTCAGCCGGCCTGTCCCTCAGCTGGGAGCTCGACCTGTTCGG
>CAZXAS010000306.1:0-2120 GCA_964638185.1 uncultured Steroidobacteraceae bacterium
CAGGTGTCGGCGGTCGCGACCGTGGCGGCGGCGCTGGCCGCGAGCGGCGTGCCGCTCATTGCCGACGGCGGCATCCGCTATTCCGGCGACATCGCCAAGGCGATCGCCGCCGGCGCGCACAGCGTCATGATCGGCGGGCTGTTTGCCGGTACCGAGGAGTCGCCGGGCGAGGTCGAGCTCTACCAGGGCGCGTCATACAAGTCCTACCGCGGCATGGGCTCGCTCGGCGCCATGGCCCAGCGCCACGGATCCAGCGATCGCTATTTCCAGGACGCCGTCGAGGAACTGGAGAAGCTGGTGCCGGAAGGCGTCGAGGGCCGCGTGCCGTACAAGGGCAGCCTGGTGGCGATCGTGCACCAGATGGCCGGCGGCCTGCGCGCCGCGATGGGCTATACCGGCAGCGCGAGCGTCGAGGAAATGCGTACCCGGCCGCACTTCGTGCGCATCACCGGGGCGGGCGTGCGCGAGAGCCACGTGCACGACGTGCGCATCACCAAGGAAGCGCCCAACTACCGGGTCAGTTGACGAGGAAGCCATGCAAGGACCCGGCGCGGACATCCATGCCCACCGCATCCTGATCCTCGATTTCGGGTCCCAGTACACGCAGCTGATCGCGCGCCGGGTGCGCGAGCTCGGCGTGTACTGCGAGATCCACCCCTGGGACGCCGGCGACGACGACGTCCGCCGCTTCGGCGCCCGCGGCATCATCCTTTCCGGTGGACCGGAGTCGGTCACGGCCGCCGGGGCGCCGACGGCGCCGGCGGCGGTGTTCGAACTCGGCGTGCCGGTACTCGGCATCTGCTACGGCATGCAGACCATGGCGGCGCAGCTCGGCGGACGCGTCGAGCCGGGCGACGTGCACGAGTTCGGCTACGCCGAAGTGCGGGCGCGCGGGCACTCCGTGCTGCTCAAGGACATCGAGGACCGCGTCAATGCCGAGGGACACGGGCTGCTCGACGTCTGGATGAGCCACGGCGACCGCGTGGTCGAGCTGCCCGAGGGATTCAAGGTCATCGCCTCCACTGCGGACGTGCCCATCGCCGGCATGGCCGACGAGGCGCGCGGCTACTACGCGCTGCAATTCCACCCGGAGGTCACCCACACCCGGCAGGGTACGCGCATCTACGAGCGCTTCCTGCGCCAGGTCTGCGGCTGCGAGGCAGGCTGGACCGCCGGCAACATCATCGACGACGCCATCGCCCGCGTACGCGCCCAGGTGGGGCAGGGCAAGGTGCTGCTGGGACTGTCGGGCGGCGTCGACTCCTCCGTGGTCGCGGCCTTGCTGCACAAGGCGATCGGCGACCAGCTCACCTGCGTGTTCGTGGACCACGGCCTGCTGCGCCACCAGGAAGGCGACCAGGTGATGCGTGTGTTCGAGAAGAACTTCGGCGTCCGTGTGATCCGCGTGAACGCCGCCGAGCGCTATTTCCGGGAACTCGCGGGCGTCGCCGATCCGGAGGCCAAGCGCAAGATCATCGGCCGGCTGTTCATCGAGGTCTTCGACGAGGAGGCGCACAAGCTGCGCGACGTCGAGTTCCTGGCTCAGGGCACCATCTACCCGGACGTGATCGAGTCGGCCGGCGGCAAGACCGGCAAGGCGCACGTCATCAAGAGCCACCACAACGTCGGCGGCCTGCCCGCGCACATGAAGCTCAAGCTGATCGAGCCGCTGCGCGAGCTGTTCAAGGACGAGGTGCGGCGCATCGGGGTGGAACTGGGCCTGCCGGCCGAGATGGTCCACCGGCACCCCTTTCCGGGCCCGGGACTCGGCGTGCGCATCCTGGGCGAGGTGACACAGGCGGCGGCGGACACGTTGCGCCTCGCCGATCACATCTTCATCGAGGAACTGCGCAAGGCCGGCTGGTATGAGAAGACCAGCCAGGCGTTCGCCGTGTTCCTTCCGGTGAAGAGCGTCGGCGTCACCGGCGACGGGCGTCGGCACGAGCCGGTCGTCGCGCTGAGAGCGGTCGAGACCGTCGACTTCATGACCGCCCGCTGGGCGCACCTGCCCTACGAACTGCTCGACGTGTGCTCGCGGCGCATCGTCAACGAGGTCAAGGGCGTCTCGCGCGTCGTGTACGACATCACCGGCAAGCCGCCCGCGACGATCGAGTGGGAGT
>CAZXAS010000307.1:0-2101 GCA_964638185.1 uncultured Steroidobacteraceae bacterium
CCCATCGTGACGTAGGCGCCGCCGACGTCGAAGATGGCGATCATGGGCAGGATCGCCGCGATGTGGAACATCGGCAGCGGCGACCAGAAGCGATCCTCGTGCCCGAGCTGGTAGCGGTGCCGGCCGAGCGCAATGGAATTGCGGACGATCGCCTCGTGCGACAGCAGGCAGCCCTTCGGGTTGGCGGTCGTGCCGCTCGTGTAGAGCATGATGCCGATGTCGCGCACCCGCACGCTCAGGCGCGCCGCATGCACATCGTCCTCGGGGACGGCGTCGGCGAGTTCCTCGAAGCGCCGCTGCGGAATGAAGCCTGCGGGTGTATCACGCCCCATCAGGACGACGTTTCGCAACCGCGGCGCCTCCGGCAGCGACAGCGCCAGCGGGTCGCGGGCTGCGGCGAGGCTCGGCAACGCCTCCTTCAGTCGCTCGACGAAGTTGACGTGCTCGCCGATCCGGTCCGTCGTCACCACGGTGACGAGGTCGCCGTTCTCGACCACGTAGGCGAGCTCGGACGGCTTGTAGCGCGCATTGATGGGGACGACCACGGCACCGGCCAGCGCGATGCCGAACATGACCTCGACGAAATCGAAGGACGTCGGCATCAAGAGCCCGACGTGGTCCCCCGGCCGGACACCGACTGCGCGCAGCGCCCGCGCCCAGTGGAGCGCCCGCCTGGCCAGCTCGCCGTAGCTGAGGCGCGCTTCCGGGAACACCACGGCGTCCGATTCGGGGTAGCGGTCCGCGGCCGACAGCAGCAGGTCACCGATGGTGGTGACGCTGATGCGCATGTCACGCAGTGATTCGCTCCTCACGGCCTGCCTCTCCTCACGGCGCCTCGAACGGATCGAGGTACTCGCGCACGTACGGCCCGTCGAGGCACTCGATGATGCCGGGTCCGAACTCCGCGAGCAGCGGCGAATTCATGTGAGCATGCTCGGCCGCCTCGCTCTCGAAAGACTCGATCACTGCGTAGCGCCGCGGCTCTCGGAGCTTGAAGAACTCGTAATAGACGGTGCCGGGCTCGGTGGCGCGCACCTTGTCGGTCAGCTGGCGACACAGTCGCACGAAGTCCTTCTCGTGGCCTTCCTTGACCGTCATCCGTGAAATGAATGTGACTTTGGGCATCGTTCCCCCCAGGGTCGTGGCGGCCATGCATTCGGCGCCAGCATGCCCGAATGCTAGCCCCGCACGCGGCAAAAATAAACAGTCAGGCCTGTTTCTTTCAGGATGGGTCGGTTAGAGTTCGCGTCTGTCGACGGACACCAGCGGATCATCATGACAGGTCAGTGGCACCGGGTCGTGGCAACGGCGGACGTGCCGGAAGGCCGGATGCACGGCGCCGAGGTCGCCGGGCGCGATGTCGTCGTCTGCCACAGCCGCGAGGGCTGGTTCGCCCTCGACAACGTGTGCTCGCATGCGTATGCGCGCATGCACGAGGGCCGCCTGCGCGGCTGCCGGCTGATCTGCCCGCTGCATGGCGCATCCTTCGACGTGCGCGACGGCAGCGTGCTCGGCGCGCCGGCCACCACGCCGATCGCGACCTATCCGCTGCGCATCGTCGACGGACAGGTCGAGGTGTCGCTACCCGACTGAGGCGGCCGGCCTGGACAGGCGCACCGGCCGCGAACCGTCCCAGGCGCGTGCGCTGCGCCTCATGTGCTCGAAGGCATCCCTCATGGCCTCGGTCTGCTCGATGAGTTCGATCATCGTACCGCCATGGGTCACCGTATCGACGTAGGCGAAGCGCTGGCCGAGGGTGGTCTCGCCGCGCTGCACCACCCGGCCGGTCCAGCCGAGGCGCGTGAGCGTGCCGTCGAGGTCGTCGACCAGCGCACCGACGTGCTGCAGCCCCTCCGGGGCGCTCGCCAGGTGATCGCGGTATATCGACGGTGCATCGTTGTGCTGCTCGACGAGCTCGATCTGGAGCTCGCCGGAGTAGGCGATGGCGACGGACATGTCGATCGCGCTCGGCGCGCCGCGGTAGTGGCAACTCCTGAACTCGATGTGCTCCATGACGAAGAACGGCCCGACGCCGAGCACCTCGACCCAGTGCGCCGCCGCCTTGCGCCAGTCGCGCACCACGTACCCGTTCTGCATGATC
>CAZXAS010000308.1:0-2094 GCA_964638185.1 uncultured Steroidobacteraceae bacterium
TCTGGATCAGCGATCCCTCCGAGCGCAGGAAGCCTTCCTTGTCGGCGTCGAGGATGGCCACCAGCGACACCTCCGGCAGGTCCAGCCCCTCGCGCAGGAGGTTGATGCCGACCAGCACGTCGAAGCGCGCGAGGCGCAGGTCGCGGATGATCTCGACCCGCTCCACCGTCTCGATGTCGGAGTGCAGGTAGCGGACACGGACGCCGTGCTCGTGGAGGTACTCGGTCAGGTCCTCCGCCATCCGCTTGGTGAGCGTCGTGACCAGCACGCGTTCGCGACGCTCGGCGCGCAGGCGGATCTCGGACAACAGGTCGTCGACCTGGCTGCGGACCGGTCGCACCTCGACCTCCGGATCGATGAGCCCGGTCGGCCGCGCCACCTGCTCGATGACCTGCCCGGAGCGCTCGAGCTCGAACTTCGACGGTGTGGCGGACACGTAGATGGTCTGCGGCTGGACCTTCTCGAACTCGTCGAACCGCAGTGGCCGGTTGTCGAGCGCCGAGGGCAATCGGAAGCCGTACTCGACCAGGGTCTCCTTGCGCGAGCGGTCGCCGCGGTACATGCCCATGACCTGCGGGATGGTGACGTGGCTCTCGTCGACCACCAGCATGGCATCACGCGGCAGATAGTCGAACAGGCACGGCGGCGGCTCGCCCGGCGCGCGCCCGGACAGGTAGCGTGAGTAGTTCTCGATGCCGGCGCAGTATCCGACTTCGTTCATCATCTCGATGTCGAACAGCGTCCGCTGCTCGAGGCGCTGCGCCTCCACCAGCTTGTCCTGCGCGCGCAGCTCGGCGAGTCGCAGGCGCAGCTCGTCCTTGATGTCATCGAGCGTCGCGACGAGGCGCTCGCGCGGCGTGACGTAATGGGTCGATGGGAAGATCGTCAACCTCGGGACCTTGCGCAGGACCTCGCCGGTCAACGGGTCGAACCATGCCAGAGACTCGATTTCCTCGTCGAAGAACTGCACCCGCACCGCGTCCCGCTCGGAGTCCGCCGGGAAGATGTCCACGACGTCACCGCGCACGCGGAAGGTGCCCTGCTTCAGGTCCATCTCGTTGCGTGTGTACTGCATGTCGGCGAGGCGCCGGAGCAGCTGCCGGTGGTCCATGATCTCGCCGCGCACCAGGTGCAGCACCATCTGCAGGTAGGCCTGCGGGTCGCCGAGGCCGTAGATGGCCGATACCGTCGCCACGATGATCGAGTCGTGCCGCTCGAGCAGGGCCTTCGTCGCGGACAGGCGCATCTGCTCGACATGCTCGTTGATCGACGCGTCCTTCTCGATGTACGTGTCGGAGGACGGCACATAGGCCTCCGGCTGGTAGTAGTCGTAGTAGGAAACGAAGTACTCGACCGCGTTCTCGGGGAAGAACTCGCGGAATTCGCCGTAGAGCTGGGCTGCCAGGGTCTTGTTGTGGGCCAGCACGAGCGTCGGGCGCTGCAGCCGCTCGATGACATTCGCGATGGTGAAGGTCTTGCCCGAGCCGGTGACGCCCAGCAGGGTCTGGTGGGCGAGACCGGACCCGAGGCCGTCGATCAGCGCCTCGATGGCTGCCGGCTGGTCGCCGGCCGGCTTGTAGTCCGCGTGCAGGCGGAAGGCTCGATGTTCGCTCATCGTGACAGGCGTTCCAGTCCCGAGACGCTGCGCGCACCTCGCTGCGCCCGGGCCCACGGCGGCCCGGACCGGGCTGTCGCGTGGTCCGGGGGCTGCCTGCCGGCGGCTCTGCTCGATGCGGCTGAAGGATTCATCATACCTGCGCCCCACCGCCGACCGACAGGCGTGCGACAGGGCCTCGGCACTTCGCGAGCTGTCGAGGACCCGTTTCGACGCCTGCGCACGCGGGTTCTGGCGTCTTGCACGTTTCTGTCGTCATCGAACAATTGCCGTGACGGCCAGGAAGCATGGTGGGCGCGCCTGCCACCGTGCCGCGACGGCCGCTCCAAGCCCGGAAATCCCTTGTGCGTTGTTGACTTGCCCCTGCCCTTGACCGAGAATTCCGGCCCCTCGACCAGACCATTCCCCGATAGCTCAGCCGGTAGAGCAACGGACTGTTAATCCGTGGGTCGTTGGTTCGAGTCCAACTCGGGGAGCCA
>CAZXAS010000309.1:0-2083 GCA_964638185.1 uncultured Steroidobacteraceae bacterium
TCACCGTGATCTCCACCAGTTCGTGATGCCGGTAGAAGGGCAAGGCCGCGGAGCGCACGCCGCTGACCTTCGCGGTCGCCGGCAGGCGCTGGTCGCTGCCACGCAGTCTGGCCGCGAGCGCCTCGCTGCGCGACGCCTCCCAGTTGCGCCAGACGATCCCGGGCCCGAGTCCTTTCTGCATGGCATCCCCGCGGGTGCTGCGACTGCAGCGGGGCCTGCACCGATCTCGGGCAGGCTCAGGGGATTATCCACGCCGGCGGCGTCCCGTCGAGCGCGGCGCCGCCGGGCCGAGTCCGGTCAGGGGGCGCCGAAGTGGGTGGCGAGGTAGTCGAGGATCAGTGCCCGGCGCTCTGGCGACTGCTCGGCCATGCCCTGTTCTTCCACCATCCACACCAGCAGCTTGTCCCAGTTGTCGCGCGAGAGTTGCTGCTGCTTGACGATGGCAAGCGAGTGGCAGGCATTGCACAGCTGGCCGGTCTCGGCCTGTCCGGGCCCGGCCGGCCAGTCGGGACCGAAATCCGCCGCGGCCGCGGGTGGCGATGTCGGCTGGTCAGGGTCGAGTGTCGCGAGATACGCGACCAGGTCGGCGCGCTCCCGGGCGTCGGCGACCCCGACGAAACCCATGCGCGTGCCGGGTGCGAACGCCGCGGGGTCCGAGAGGAAACGGTCGATCTCCGCCGGCGTCCAGGTGCCGCCGATTGCGGCCAGTTCAGGCGAGTAGTCGAACCCGGGTGCGCTGGCGACAGGCCGGCCGACGACGCCCCGCAGGTTCGGCCCAATGAGCGCGGCGCCGCCCGGATCCACGGCATGGCAGGCGCTGCAGACGAGGAAGGCCTCGGCGCCGCGGGTCGCATCCCCAGCCGGCACATCTGCCACGACGGCGCCGGCTGTGATCGAGGCCACGCCCAGGACCGCGGTGGCGCCGGCAAGCCACTGAGGCCATCCCGCTGAAGACGCGCGTTGCTGCCGCGCGCGACGGCTGGTGTTGCTGCGCACGCGGTCAGGCCACATTGACGGCGATGCGATGCATGGCGTTGCCGAGGTAGCCCCTCGGGTTCCAGGCGACGACGAACGGCTGCGCCACGCCCTCCTCGTCGGTGGCGCGCGACCATACTTCGTAGTAGCCGGCCATGGGAAAGCGCAGCGTCGCGGTCCAGGTCTGCCAGGAGTACTTGTTGGGCGGGCGCCCGAGCCGCGCCTTCTGCCAGGTGGCGCCGAAGTCGGTGCTGACGTCGACCGCCCTGACCGAACGTTCGCCAGCCCAGGCATGGCCTCGAACGTCGAGTGTGCGACCGGCGACCGTGGTGCCGGCCTCCGGCGAGGTGATGATCGACTTCACCGGCATCGACTCGATGATGACGAAGTCCTCCTCCGGCACTTCCGTCCCGGGCGCGACCGGGTAGCGCGGCACGCGGTACGAGTCGCCGCCCATCTTGGGACCGTCATGCACGATGTCGCGCACCCAGATGCGCTTCAGCCATTTGGCGGACACCGACGCGGGCCAGCCCGGACAGATACTGCGGACCGGGAAGCCGTGGTACTTCGGGATCGGTTCGCCGTTCATTTCGAAGGCGAGGATCGAGTGTGGCTCCATGGCCTTGGCGATGGGGACGCCGCGCGAGATCGGCACCTTGCCCGGGTCACGCGACAGGTGCAGGTCATGTCCATAGTGGCCGGTGTACACGGCGGTCTTTCGCACTCCGGCCGCTTCGAGCACGTCGCGATAGCGCACTCCGGTCCATTCTGCATTGCCGACCGCGCCGACCTTCCACTGGTTGCCCTTGACCGGCGGGTTGAACGACGCGCGGCCGTTGCCGCCGCACTCGAGCTGCAGCCGGAGCTTCACCGGCTTGAAGCGTGTGCGCAGTTCGTCGAGGGTGAGGGTCAGCGGATTGTCGACCTCGCCGTCCACGGTGAGGGTCCACCCCGTGGCATCCATCTTCTCGGCCATCTCCGGCAGCAGGCCGTTGTCGCGCACGAAGTGGCGGCTGTTCGGCGTGACATCGTCGTCGAGCAGGTGCGCGGGCGTCTCTGCATTGATCGGCCGGTCGCCCAGGACCACGAGTCCGTCCTTGCCCGCCAG
>CAZXAS010000310.1:0-2077 GCA_964638185.1 uncultured Steroidobacteraceae bacterium
GCTGTACATCTGCTACGACAACGAGGCGTACATGAACACCGGCGTGCAGCGCTCCTCGGCGACGCCGCCGGCCGCCCGCACCGCCACCACCACGACCAACGGCCCGGCCGCGGGCAATCCCTTCGGACAGGGCAAGGACCTGCCTGCCATCGCGCTCGCGCACGGCATCCCCTACGTCGCCACGGCGACCGTGGCGGAGCTACGCGACCTCGAGGCCAAGGTCCGTCGCGCGATGGAGTTCCGTGGCGCGCGCTACATCCACATCCTGGTGCCCTGCCCGCTCGGCTGGGGGCACCCGTCCGACGCGACCATCCGCGTCGCGCGGCTGGCCCGGGAATCGGGGCTGTTCCCGGTCTACGAGGCGGAGTACGGCGAGATCACGCAGGTGTCGAAGATCAAGCACCAGGTGCCGGTCGAGGACTACCTGCGGCCGCAGCAGCGTTTCGCGCACATGTTCCGCGACCCGTCGCGCAAGGCGCTGATCGAGCGCATCCAGGCCATCGCCGACCGCAACATCCGCCGCTTCGGCCTGGTGGAGGGCATGGAGGCGCAATGAAACATCCGTTCGCCATCACCCTGGACCCGGGCTCGAGCCTCGCCAACCACACCGGCGCATGGCGCACCTACCGGCCCGAATACATCGACCGCCTGCCGCCGTGCAACAACGCCTGCCCGGCCGGCGAGAACGTGCAGGGCTGGCTGTTCCACGCCGAGTCCGGCGACTACGAGGCGGCCTGGCGCGTGTTGACGCGCGACAACCCGCTGCCGGCGACGATGGGCCGGGTCTGCTACCACCCCTGCGAGGCCAGCTGCAACCGCAAGCACCTCGACGCCGCGGTCGGCATCAACGCCGTGGAGCGTTTCCTCGGCGACGAGGCGATCCGGCGCGGCTGGGCGTTCGCCCCGGTCGCGGGCGCGAGCGGCAAGCGCGTGCTGGTGGTCGGCGCCGGGCCCTCGGGCCTGTCGGCCGCGTATCACCTGGCGCTCAAGGGCCACGCGGTCGAGATCCACGAGGCCGGCCCGGTGGCCGGCGGGATGATGCGCTTCGGCATCCCGAGCTACCGGCTGCCGCGCGACATCCTGCAGGCCGAGATCGACCGGATCACGGCGCTCGGCGTGGTGATCAGGCTCGACACCAAGGTCGCCGACCTGCTGGCGACGATGCGCGAGGGCCGCTTCGACGCCGCGTTCCTGGCCGTGGGCGCGCACCTGGCGAAGCGTGCCTACATCCCGGCCGGCAGCGCCGCGAAGATGCTCGACGCGGTATCGGTGCTGCGCAGCATGGAAGACGGCGAGCAGCCGCTGCTCGGCCGGCGCGTCGTCGTCTATGGCGGCGGCAACACCGCGATCGACGTTGCGCGCACGGCGAAGCGCCTCGGCGCGACGGACTCGATCATCGTCTATCGCCGCACGCGCGACCGCATGCCTGCCCACGACTCCGAACTCGAGGAGGCGCTCCAGGAGGGCGTGCTGGTCAAGTGGCTGTCGACCATCAGGCACGCGGAGGAGTCGACCATCACGGTCGAGCGCATGGAACTCGACGACGAGGGCCGGGCGCGACCGACCGGACAGCTCGAGACGCTCGAGGCCGACTCGGTGGTGCTGGCGCTCGGCCAGGACGTCGACCTCGGCCTGCTCGAGCAGGTTCCGGGGCTCGAACGGGAAGACGGCATGGTCAAGGTCGGGCCGGACATGATGACCGGCTACCCGGGCGTCTTCGCCGGTGGCGACATGGTGCGCGACGA
Source organism: uncultured Steroidobacteraceae bacterium (assembly GCA_964638185.1). Lineage (GTDB taxonomy): Bacteria > Pseudomonadota > Gammaproteobacteria > Steroidobacterales > Steroidobacteraceae > SG8-30. Next base: position 1,746 of record CAZXAS010000310.1, read on the forward strand.
GCGCACCGTGACCGTCGCCATCGGCCACGGCAAGCAGGCGGCACGCCACATCGACGCCTGGCTCGCCGGACGCGTGCATGCGCCGCCGCCGCGCCACGAGCTCGCGACCTTCGGCATGCTCAACACCTGGTACTACTCCGACGCACCCAAGTCCGTGGCCCCGGCACTCGACCTGGTGCGTCGCCAGTCGACCTTCGACGAAGTGTACGGGTCGTTCGACGAGTCGACCGCCGGCTTCGAGGCGAGGCGTTGCCTGTCCTGCGGCAACTGCCTCGAATGCGACAACTGCTACGGCGTGTGCCCGGACAACGCCGTGATCAAGCTCGGACCCG
>CAZXAS010000311.1:0-2054 GCA_964638185.1 uncultured Steroidobacteraceae bacterium
CGGGCCAGCGACTGGTCGCGATCACCTTCGTGCAGAGCCAGATCGCGGACGAGACACGTCGGGAAGTGCTGTACACGCTGAACGACGTCACCGCCGCGGAGGGACTCGCCATGAAGTGGGAGAACCGGGTCCGCCTCGAGCACGTGCGTCACAGCCTGCACCGGATGTGGGCGAGCTGATCACGCCCGCATTGCGGCGAGCCGAGAGGCCGCTGCGATGAACGTCGCGCCGGCGCCGGCGGCCGCTGGTTAACCTCGACCCGTCACCTCCTGACCGGACGAGGCAGTCATGGATGATCGTCAAGCGCTGGTCGCGCGCGCCGGCCCGGCGCCCGATGCCGTCGGCCCGCGGCCGGCACGCGCCGCCGCGGGCCCGGAAGCGCTGCGCGCGCTGCTGCGCGCTGCGTCCGCCGCGAGCGAAACCGTGCAGGCGGGCAACCCGATCTTCATCGGCGGCGTGCCGCGCTCCGGGACCACCCTGCTCCGGGTCATGTTCGACAGTCATCCGGAGATCTGCTGCGGCACGGAGCTGCGGGCGGTGCCGGCGCTGGCCTCCCTGTACACCGGGTTCGCGCACAGCAGTGCGCCGCTCGCGACGAGCGCCTACGGCCTCGATGCCGAGGCGATGCGCCGCGTGTTCGCGGAACTCATCGTCTCGTTGCTGAGGCCCGCCTGGCAGGCGAGCGGCAAGCCGCGCGTCGCCGAGAAGACGCCCTGGAACCTGCTCGCCTTTCCGGAGCTGAGGCAGCTGTTTCCCTCGAGCCCGCTGGTGCACGTGATCCGCGACTGCCGCGACGTGGTCGCGTCGCGACTCGAGCAGGACCGGCGCACGCTCGGCGCGAAGTTCGACGGCATCGCACTCGCGCGGCAGCGCGCCACGGAGTGGGCCCGCGCCATGCAGTTGCGCCGCGAGCTCCTCGGCGATCCGGCGCTGGCCCGTGGCTACCGCGAGGTCCGCTACGAGGCGCTGGTCACGAATCCAGAGGCAACGCTCATACCCGTGTTCCGCTTTCTCGGTGTCCGTTTCGATCCGGCGGTGCTCGAATTCCACCGCATCGCGCGCGACGTCGACGGCAGCGAGGAATGGAGTGCCGGGGCTGTGCGCCGGCCGGTCTTCGCGAGCTCCGTCGGTCGCTGGCGCGAGTGCCTCGGCCGGCGGGAGCTGGATGCCGTCATGCAGGCGGCCGGCCACGAACTGCTGGAACTCGGCTACCTGGTACCGAACCAGCCGTGGTGAGCGGGTCCACGGCGGTGCTGCGGGCACCGGTCATCGTGACCGGCGCGCCGCGCACCGGGGTGCGACTGCTCGCCGCCCTGCTCGACGGCCACCCGAATCTCGCCAGCGGGCCCGACCTGCCGGCACTCGTCACGGTGGTGCAGCAGTGGCAGGAACTCGGCCAGTCGCTCGGCACCAACCATGCGACGCACTACGGCCTGTCCCCGGACGAGGTCCGCGATTCCTTTCGCAGCACGATCTCGTCGCTGTACGAGCCGCGCCTCGCGGCGGCAGGCAAGGCGCGATTCGTGATCCAGTCGTTCGCCGCAGTCGTGTGCGTAGGCGCCTTCGGGCGCCTGTTTCCGGATGCGCGCGTGATCGTGACGCTGCGTGACCCCAGGGACACTGTCGCCTCGGTCCTCGCCTCCACCTGGCACGATCCGCGCGACGGCCGTCGCCTGCCTGCGACCCTCGATCCCGGCCTCGCCGCCAGGCTCTGGGCGGACAGCACTGCGCTGGCGCTCGACACCGGTCGTGAACTCGAGGCCGCAGGCAGGCTCGTCGCGCTGCGCTACGAGGAGCTTTGCCGGTCGCCCGCGGCGACGCTTGCCACGATCGGTCGCTTCATCGGCGAGACGCCGCCGCCGGCGGTCGTGCGCGAGGATGCCGCGCGTCTCGTGACCATGACTACCGACAACCCGCACCCGCCCCTGGGCATCGGCGGCCTGCACGATGCCCGGATCGGTCGCTGGCGGCGGGAACTCGGCCCGGGGCAGCTCGCCGCGGTAGATGGCGTGGTCGGCGGCCTCGCGCGGCAACTCGGCTACACGTGAACGCTC
>CAZXAS010000312.1:0-2031 GCA_964638185.1 uncultured Steroidobacteraceae bacterium
TGGCCGGGCTGCACATCGCCGCCGCGCTCAAGCACACCTTCATCGACGGCGACGGTCTGCTGCTGCGCATGCTGCCCTTCGGACGCAGGCGGTGAACTCGCTCGCGCTGCTGGCGCTCGCATTGCCGCTCGTCGCGACGGCGGCCTCGCCATGGCGCGTCGACCCTGCCGGGAGCAGTCTGGGCTTCACCGCGATCCAGGCCGGTGCGCGCTTCGACGGGCATTTCGAGCGGTTCTCGGCGATCGTCGACTTCGACCCGGCGGAGCCCGCGGCCGGGCGTTTCGACGTGCGGGTGGACCTTGGCTCCGTGACCACCCGCGAGGCCGAGCGCGACGGCATCCTGAAGGGTGTCGATTTCTTCGCCACCGCGCGGTTTCCCGAGGCGCGCTACGTGGCATCGGACTTCCGCCGGGACGGCGACGGCTACCTCGCCGACGGCAAGCTCACGCTTCGTGGCATCACGCACCCGTTGCGCGTGCGCTTCCGGTTCACGCCCGATGGAGCAGATCGGGCACGGCTCTCCGGCGGTGCGCGCCTCAGTCGGCTGGCGTTTGGCGTCGGCCAGGGCGAATGGCAGGACACCGAGTGGGTGGGCGATGAGGTCGAGGTACGGTTCGACCTCCTGCTCGAGCGCTGAGCCGGGCTCGTCGGCCCGGCGTGCCGGGGTGGCCCGCGTGGACTAGCATGACGCCATGGGCCTTTACCGGCGCTACCTGTTTCCCTGGGTGCTCGAACGCGCCATGACGCGGCGGGCGTTCCGCCCCCTGCGACGCGAGGTGCTGGCGCCGGTCCGCGGGCGCATCCTCGAGATCGGCTTCGGGACCGGCGTGAACCTGCACCACTACCCGGGCCACGTGCGCGAGCTCATCGGCGTGGACAGCAACCCGGGTGTGGCCCGGCGCGCGCGGCGGCGGGCCGCCGAGGCGGGCATCGAGGTCGCCCACCATCCACTCTCGGCCGAATCGCTGCCCTTCGCCGACGCGAGCTTCGACTGGGTGGTGAGCACCTTCACGCTGTGCAGCATCCCCGACGTCCAGGCCGCGCTTGCCGAGGCGCGGCGCGTCCTCAAGCCGGGCGGCGGACTGGTGTTCCTGGAGCATGGGTTGAGCCCCGATGCGGACGTGGCGCGCTGGCAGCACCGGCTCGAGCCCTTGTGGAAGCCACTTGCCGACGGTTGCCACCTCACCCGCGATGCATCGGCCGAAGTAGAGGCAGCCGGCTTCGCGCTCGCACAACTGCGCAACCAGTACCTCGAAGGTGTACCGCGCGTCGCCGGATACCTGTATCTCGGCCTCGCCCACCGCAGCGACTGACACGAGCCGCCTCGCATGACGAGGACCCCGTCAGGCGACGTGCACCAGTTCGAAGCGCTGGCACAGGACCGGCATGTCGTCGGCCGGTTCGCGGCCGAGACCGGCGACGAGTGGCGACCAGTAGTCCCAGTGGACGCGGCGCCACAGGTCGAGCCGCCTGAGTGCCGGGCCCTCGCACTGCAACCAGGCCTCGTCGATCGCGGTGAACGGGACGACCTCGACCGCGGTGATGCGCACGAGCGCGCCCGGTGTGCCGGCGTGGTCGGTGATCACGCGGTAATCGCCCACGCGCGGCCGCTGCCCCGGGTCGTCGTCGAACTGCCAGTCGACCGTGAAGGTCCCGGTCTTGTCGCCGGCGGCGACGAGCTCGAGGAGGCGCCGTGACAGCACCGGGTCGTCGCCGAAGCTCTGACTCGAATAGCGTGCGTCCGCGGCGATGCCAGGCACGGCTTCACGGCAGGCAAGCCAGAACTGCTCGATCTCGGGGGACTGTGGCATGGGTTTGCTCCGCCTCGACCAGGGGCAGGCGCCGAGCATGACGCCTGCGTGGGCCGCGATCCAGCCGGCGTCAGGCGGCGCCCGGCCGACTTGCGCTCGAGGCTGCGGTGCGGCGTGACCTGTCGTCAGTGGCCCGCGGCCGCGAGCAGCCGGTCGACGAGGGCTTCGGCCTGCGCGCGATAGCCGCCGCCGAACAGGTTCAGGTGATTGAGCACGTGAT
>CAZXAS010000313.1:0-2018 GCA_964638185.1 uncultured Steroidobacteraceae bacterium
TCGGGCGCCCGCTCGGGCGCGCCGAACTCGAAGTCGAACGGCGTGTCCACGTGCGCCGCGGCGATCCGCTCCATGCGTGCCAGGGCCTTGACGCGGCTCTGTGCCTGGCGGGCCTTGCTGGCCTTGGCCCGAAAGCGTTCGACAAAGCGGGTGAGATGCGCGATCTCGCGCTGCTGGCGCGTGAACATCGCCTGCTGCAGCGCGAGCCGCGCCGCTCGCTGCTCCTCGTACGCCGAATAGTTCCCGGAGTACAAGGTCAGCCGCCGGTCGGCCAGCTCCACGATGTGGGTGACGCAGCCGTCCAGGAACTCGCGATCATGCGAGACGATCAGGAGCGTTCCCGGGTAGGCCGCGAGCCAGCGTTCGAGCCAGACGATCGCGTCGAGGTCGAGGTGGTTGGTGGGCTCGTCGAGCAGGGCCAGGTCGGCTCGTGCCACCAGTGCGCGCGCGAGGTTGAGCCTCATGCGCCACCCGCCCGAGAACGCCGCGACTGGTTGCTCGAGTTCGTCGTTCGCGAAGCCGAGGCCCGCGAGCAGGACCGCCGCCCGGGCGCGTGCCGCATAGCCATCGATGGCTTCGAGGCGGGTGTGCAGCTCGCCGATACGGGCGCCGTCGTGGGCGGCGTGCGCCAGGCCGAGCGCATGCTCGATCTCGCGCAGCTCGGTATCGCCGTCGAGTACATACTCGATCGCCGCGGTCGGCAGCGCGGGGGTCTCCTGGAGGACCGTGGCGATGCGCCAGGCCGCCGGCAGTTCGCAGGCGCCGGCCTCCGCCTGCAATTCACCGCGCAACAGGGCGAACAGGCTCGACTTGCCGCTGCCGTTGGCGCCGATGAGCCCGACGCGCCAGCCGTCGTGGACCTGCAGGTCGGCGTGCTCGACCAGCACGCGACTGCCACGTGCGAGCGTCATGGCGCGGAACTGGATCATCCGCGCACCGGGACTAGCGCGCGGCTGCGACGAGCAGCCGGTCGATCTCCGCGTCGGACCAGCCGCCGCCCAGCGAGCGGTACAGTGTCACGTAGGCAACGAGATGGTCGCGGCGGGCACGTGCGAGGTCGACCTCGGCACTGAACAGCTGCCGTTCGGCGTCGAGGACTTCGATGTAACTCACCACGCCGGAGCGATAGCGCATCATCTGCAGCCGCAGCACTTCGCTCGACGCCGCCACGCGCTCCTCGCCCAGGCCGATCACCTCGCGCAAGCGCTCGGTCGAGTCGAGCGAGTCGGCCACTTCGCGCAGCGACTGCAGTACGCCGGCCCGATACGCGAGTTCCGCCTGCCGGGCACGCGCCCACGCGGCGTCGACGTTGCCGGTGCCAGCCCCCGACTGCCACAGCGGGGCGTCGAGGAACGGACCGATCGAGAACAGGTCCTGGGACGGGTCGTCGCCGTCGAGCAGGCGCCCGAGCTCCGGGCTGACCAGCCCGAAGAACGACGTGAGTCCCAGACTCAGGTACGGGAAGCGCGAGGCCTGGGCAACGCCCACCTGCGCGGTTGCGGCATGCAGGTTGTTCTCGAGGCGTCTCAGGTCCGGCCGGCGGGTGAGGAGCTGGGCGGGCAGTCCGACCGGCAGGGTGGGGGGCACGGCTGGCAGGGCCCGCGCCGGCGCGCGCGCCACGGCGTCCGGCGGATAGCCGAGCAGGAAACGCAACGTGTTCTCGGCCTGGCGCGAGCGCTGCAGCGCGACCGGCAGCTGCGAGCGGGTCGTGGCGAGCTGCGCGATGGCCTGCTGCACCTCGGTGCCCGATGCGATGCCGTTGCGGTTCTGCGACTGGACCAGCGCCAGTGACGCCTGCTGCGCCTCGATGGTGCGGCGGATGATGTCGACCTCGGCGTCGAGCTGGCGCAGGTCGAACCAGGAGGTGGCGACCGCAGCGACCAGGGAAGCCATCACCGCGCGCGCGTTGTCTTCCTCGGCCAGCAGCTGCGCCCGCGCAGCCTCGTTGGCGCGTCGCAGGCGCCCGAACAGGTCGAGCTCCCAGCTGAGGGACAGGCCGGCTGAATAGCTCGAGTCCT
>CAZXAS010000314.1:0-2016 GCA_964638185.1 uncultured Steroidobacteraceae bacterium
CGGTCCTCGAGGTAGCGCTCGAGCTTGCGCCACGCCGGTTCGCCGACGGTCTTCGCCGTGCGGCGCCGCTTGGTGGTGTCGAGGTCGCGAATGATTTCGTCGAGCTTGAGGCCGTCGTCGTCCGGGACGACGTCCTCATCCTCTTCGTCATCGAAGGTCTCTTCGGGCTTTTCGCTCATGCACCGGTTCCGCGCGCAAGCAAGGGGCCAACATCCATGAGAGCGGCTGTCCGCGGCGCCCTTATAAGACGCGACGCCGCAGACCGCAAGAGGGATCTCGGTGCAGGGGGCGCCCCATCACGCTTCCGGCAGCGACGGGCGGGCTCAGCGGACCAGCTGGTTCAACTCGAAAATCGGCAGCAGCAGCGCGAGCACGATGACGAACACGAACCCGCCCATGACCAGGATCATCACCGGGCCGAGGATCCCGACCGCGGTGTTGACGACCCCGTCGAGCTCGCGCTCCTGGTTCTCCGCAGCGCGCTCGAGCATCTGCTCGAGCGCGCCGCTGGTCTCGCCGCTCGCCACCAGATGGATGAGCATCGGCGGGAACAGCTTGCTGGCGCCCAGGGAGCGGGCGATCGGCGCGCCCTCGCGCACCTTCACCGCAGCCTCGCGCACCGCATCACGCATCGGCAGGTTGGTGACGACCTCGCCGGAGATGCGCAGCGCCTCCAGCACCGGCACGGCGCTCGCGGTCAGGATGGCGAAGGTCCGCGAGAAGCGCGCCGCGTTGTTGCCGCGGGTGACGCGACCGACGAGCGGCAGTCCGAGCTTGAAGCGGTCGAATCGCCGCTTGGCCGCCGGGTTCCTGAGCCACTGCCGGAAGCCCCAGACGCCGCCGGCGGTGCCCGCCAGCAGCAGCCACCACCACGCGCGGATGAAGTCCGACATGGCGATCAGGATGCGGGTCAGGATCGGCAATTCGCGGTTGCCGGCCTCGAACACGCGCACCACCTCGGGTACGACGTAGCCGAGGAGCAGCGACACGATGCCGACGCAGACCACCGTCAGCAGGATCGGGTACACCATCGCGTTGCTGATGCGCTGCTGCAGCACCTGGCGGTTCTCGGTGTAGTCGGCCAGGCGCTCGAGCACGGCGTCGAGGTGGCCGGACTGCTCGCCGGCGGAGACGGTGGCCCGGTAGATCTCGGGAAACACGGCCGGGAAGGCACCCAGGCCCTCGGCGAGCGTGCGCCCCTCGATCACCCGCGAGCGCACGCCGGCGACGATGTTCTGCACCCGCGCCTTCTCGCTCTGCTGCGACACGGCGAGCAATGCTTCCTCGAGGGGCAGCCCGGAGCGCACCAGCGTCGCCAGCTGGCGGGTCAACAGGGCGAGATCGGCGGCGCGCACCCCGCGGCGGAGCGAGAAGCGCCCGAAACGAGCCGGCTTGGTGTCGACCACTTCCTCGACCCGCACCGGCAGCAGGTTCTGCTCCCGCAGCTGGGCGCGAATCTGCCGGGCGTTGTCGCCTTCCAGCACGCCGCTGCGCTCGCGGCCCGAGGGGTCGAGCGCCGTGTACTCGTAGGCGGCCATCAGTCTTCCTGGGTCACCCGCAGGACTTCTTCGAGCGAGGTCACGCCCGCCAGGACCTTGGCGCGGCCGTCCTCGCGGATGCTCGGCGTGGTGCGTCGTGCATGGCGCTCCATTTCCATCTCGCCCGCACCGTCGTGGATCAGCCCGCGAATGGTGTCGTCGATCAGCACCAGCTCGTAGATGCCGGTGCGGCCACGGTAGCCGATGCTCGAGTCCTGCGACGGCCGGTACAGCGTGGGCGAGGGCGCCCCGTCGGGAATGTTCAAGAGCCGCCGCTCGTACTCGCCGGCCTCGTAGGCCACGCGCGTATCCGGGTTGAGCTTGCGCACCAGCCGCTGGGCCACCACGCCGATCAGCGTCGAGGACAGCAGGAATGGCTCGATGCCCATGTCGCGCAGGCGCGTCACGGCGCCGACGGCAGTGTTGGTATGCAGCGTCGACAGCACCAGGTGCCCGGTCAGCGAGGACTGCACGGCGA
>CAZXAS010000315.1:0-2011 GCA_964638185.1 uncultured Steroidobacteraceae bacterium
GCTCAAGCCGGCGGCCGGGCTCGCGGTCGCGGCGGGCGTCGCCGCGGCGACCGTGATCCTGCTGCCGCTGTGGGCCGGCGGCGGCGCCATGCCGGATGCCGGCGGGGTCGCCGCGACCGCGTCGACGGGCGCCCCGGTGACGGTTGCCTCGCTCGCACCGGAGTCCGAGGTCGTCCCGGTGTCGATCGCGACCGACGAGCCGGATCCGGCCTACACGACGCCCCCGGCGCCCGCCGGTGGCGCCAACCTGCCGCCCGCGCAGCTTGCGTCCTACCTGGTGGCACACAGCGTCTATAGCTCGCCGCTGTCGGCGCGCAACATGGTGACGGCGGTCGTCGTCGACACCCCCGAGCCGGAGACGCAGGAGGCCGACAAACCGGCCACGGCGGCCAGCGGCCGATGATCCGCTGGGCCACTTTGGCGGCCATAGCCGCCAGCGTGGTCGCCCCGCCGGTGAGCCACGCCTCGGACGATGCCAGGGCGTGGCTGGAGCGCATGTCGAACGCCCTGGCCGATGCCAGTTACGTCGGCGAGTTCCGCCTCGATGGCGCCGGCTACACCGAGCGCATGCGCATCTACCATCGCGTGCGTAATGGCAAGGTCAGCGAGCGCCTGGTGTCGCTCAATGCCAGTGGCCGGGAGATGCTGCGCGTCGGCGACGAGGTCACCGCGCTCCTTCCCGACAAGCGCCTCGCGGTCATCGAGCAGCGCCCGGATCGTGGCGGCCTGCTGGGCGCATTGCCACGCTACGATGACAGTCTCGAGCAATGGTACGAGGTGATCCTGGTTGGTCGCGACTCCGGGATGAACAACCGTCCGGCGGCCGTCATCAGCGTACGGCCGCGCGACCAGTACCGCTTCGGGCACCGGCTGTGGATCGACGAAGCAACCGGGATGCCGGTCCGCACCGAGCTGTGCGACGGGCAGGACCGGGTGGTGGAGCGGCTGCGCTTCACGCGCCTCGAGATGCGCAGCGACATCCTCGATTCCGAGCTTGCACCGGCCGTCGACCCGAGCGGCTTCCGCTGGGTCCGCCAGGTGGGGCTCGAGTCCCCCGGCAAGCTGGCCTGGCGCATCGCGAGCCCGCCGCCCGGATTCACGGTATCCGACCGCAAGCTGCAGGAAATGCTCGGCGTACCCGCGCCGGTGAGTCACCTGGTGCTGTCCGACGGCCTTGCCTCGGTGTCGGTCTTCATCCATGTCCCCGGCGCCGGGCAGAAGCCTGCGAGTGGCCTTGGCCGGGCTGGCGCGGCATCGACGTTCTCGACCGTGGTCGAGGGGCACCAGGTCACCGCCGTGGGCGAGGTGCCGCCTGATACCCTCAAGCTGATCGCCCGGGGAGTCGTCCCGGCCGCGCCTGCCGTTGAGCGCTGACCCAGCGCGGCTCATCGTCTATTCGCGCGACGGCTGTGGCCTGTGCGACGAACTCCTGTCCGAGCTCGCCGCCTGGCTTCCCGGCCGCGGGCTCGAGGTCGCCGTCCGCGACGTCGACGCCGACCCGCTCACGCGACGCCGTTTCGGCCTCAAGATCCCGGTGCTGACGCTGGACGGCGCGCTCGTCTGCCACGGCCGCCTCGACCTCGCCAGGCTCGAGCGCATGCTCGCTTCGTGACGGGACGGCGGGCTCCGGCTGGTATACTCCGCCGGTTTACATCCGCCCCCATGGCCCGGTCGCAGCGCTCCCCACCGAATGCAGAACATCCGTAATTTCTCGATCATCGCGCACATCGACCACGGCAAGTCGACCCTGGCGGACCGGATCATCCAGATCTGCGGCGGCCTCACCGCGCGCGAGATGCAGGACCAGGTGCTCGACTCCATGGACCTCGAGCGCGAGCGCGGCATCACCATCAAGGCCCAGTCGGTGACGCTCAAGTACCGCGCGCGCGACGGGGTCGAGTACCAGCTGAACTTCATCGACACGCCAGGCCACGTCGACTTCTCCTACGAGGTGTCGCGCTCGCTCGCCGCCTGCGAGGGGGCGCTCCTGGTCGTGGACGCGGCGCAGGGC
>CAZXAS010000316.1:0-2004 GCA_964638185.1 uncultured Steroidobacteraceae bacterium
CAATCTCGGCGAGAGGATACAGGACGAAATCGCGCTCGTGCACGCCGGGGTGCGGTAGCACGAGGCCGTCCTCCTTGACACGCAGGGAACCGCAGGCCAGGAGGTCGAGGTCGATCACCCGTGGACCCCAGCGCACCCGTGGCTCGTGGCGCCCGAGTTCGCGCTCGACCTGCTTCAGCAGATCGAGCAGTGGCCGGGGCTCGAGCCGGGTCAGCAGGCCGGCCACGGCGTTGACGAAGTCCGGCTGATCGACCGGGCCCATCGGCGGCGAGGCCCACAGGCGCGAGCGGGCGACGAGCCGTGTCTCCGGCAGCAGCGCGAGCCGTTCGAAGGCGCGTGCGACCTGCGTCGCAGGACGGTCGAGGTTGCTGCCGAGCGCCACGTAGGCGGGACGCCAGCGCATCGTCCCGGGCTCAGGTCGTTTCCGGGACGGGCTTGCGGCGACCGCGTCCGCCGCGACGGCGACGGCGCGGCCGCGTGGCCTCGCCCTCCCGTGGCGGTTGCTCGGTCCGCGCCTGCTCGACCCGCGCGACGCGCTCCTCGTGCGGCAGCTCCTGGATCTCCGTCCACCAGCGGGCGACCTCGGGATCCTCGGCGCCGGCAGCGGCCCGGAGCAGCAGGAAGTCGTACGCCGCGCGGAAGCGCGGGTGCGTCAGCAGTGCCAGGGACTTGCGCCCGGCGCGCCGATGGAAACGTGGTTGCAGGGCGAGCATCTCGCGCATCGGGATCGAGAAGCGCTTCGGCAGGCTGATCCGCCGGCCCTGGGCACGGACCACCTCGTCACTGGCATCGGCGATGGCAAGCGCGGCAGGCATGCCACCTTCGAAACGCCGCTGCGCATGGGCGGAGATCGGCCCGAACAGCAGCACTGCGAACAGGAACATCGGCGTCACCGGCTTGCCGGCGGCGACCCGCTCGTCGGTCGCATCGAGGCCCGCCATGAGCAGCCGCTCGGCCATGCCACCCGGCTCCCGACGCAGGTGCTCGGCGGTTTCCGGGAACAGGTGCTCGAGCAGGCGGTGCTGCACCAGCAATTCGTGCGCGCGACGTGCGTAGCCGGTCATGAAGAGCTTCTGGAACTCGTCGAGCAGCCGCGCCGGGGGAATGCCGTCGAGCAGGCTCGCGAGCCGCGGAATCGGGTCGCGCGTGGCCGCGTCCATGCTGAACCCGAGCTTGGCCTGGAAGCGGATGGCCCGCAGCATGCGCACCGGATCCTCGCGATAGCGCGTCTCGGGATCGCCGATGAGGCGCAGCCTGCGCGCCTGGACGTCGGCCACGCCGCCGACGTAGTCCCAGATGGAGAAGTCGTCGATGTTGTAATAGAGCGCGTTGCAGGTGAAATCGCGCCGCCAGACGTCCTGGTCGATGGTGCCGTAGAGGTTGTCGCGCAAGAGCCGGCCGCGGTCGTCCTGCACCCGCTGGTCGTCCGGGCCCGATGCGTCCTCGGCCTCGAGCTCGGCCTCGCCCTCCGGTTCCTCGATACTGCCCTCTTCGTCCGGCTCGTCCGGGAAGTGCTCGGCCCGGAAGGTCGCGACTTCGATCACGTGGTCGCCGAAACGGACATGGGCCAGCCGGAAGCGCCTGCCGATGAGACGACAGTTGCGGAACAGCGCCCGCACCTCGTCGGGTGAAGCGTCGGTCGCGACGTCGAAGTCCTTGGGCACGATGCCGATCAGGATGTCCCGGACGCAGCCGCCGACGAGGAACGCCTGGTACCCGGCGTCGCGCAGCCGATAGAGTACTTTCAGGGCACTGGAGGCGACGAGCGACCTGGAGACGGTGTGCTCGGGGCGGGGAATGATGACCGGCTCGTGGGTCCGGTTGGCTGATTCGTTCAAAAAGAAGCGGGTCCGCTTGAGGTCGATGGATGGATCTATATAATACACGCCCCCCTGACAGCCGCCGCTGTCTGCCGACGCAGAACAGTGCTCCCATCGTCTAGAGGCCCAGGACACAGCCCTCTCAAGGCTGGTACGAGGGTTCGAATCCCTCTGGGAGCGCCAT
>CAZXAS010000317.1:0-1971 GCA_964638185.1 uncultured Steroidobacteraceae bacterium
CCATCGGCCAGCAGCGCCAGCGCCGCCCCGGACAGTTCCCCGGCATCGAGCCTCGCGGCGACGACGGCGCCGAGCCCGGCGCAGCGTCGCACCCGGAATGGCTGGTCGTCGGCAAGCGGAACAGCGATGCAGGGCTTGCCGTGGGCCAGCGCCTGCGCGAGCGTCGTACCGCCGTTGGTCACGACGACATGGGCGGTGTGGAGCAGGTCGATCATTTCCGGCGGTGTCACCCGCGGCAGCGAGATGACCCCCGGACCTGACCCAGTGCCGGCGTCGACGCCAGCGTTGACACCCGCGACCAGGATCACCCGGATCCCGCCCGCGTCCGCGATGCGGACCGCGGCGTCGGCAAAGACGGCGGCGGCATCGCGGCTGCGCGCATGCGGCCCGCCGCCACCGGGCGCGAGCAGCACGTAGGGCGCGTCGCCCGCGCCGATGCGCGCGAGCAATGCCGCACGACGCTGCTCCAGCGATTCGCTGTACACCGAGCCGAGCTCGATCATCTCGACGCCCGGATGGATCCGCAGCGAAAGGCGTTCCAGCGGACCGAGCGGGCCGTCGATGGCGACTGGAAACGCCAGCCAGTGCTGGTCCAGGCAGCGCATCCATGCCGGGCGGAAGGCCTTGCGCCGCTTCCCGGGGCGACGGGAGACGAACACGACGCGCGCGCCGAGCTGCCGGGCGCGGCGCAGTTGCGCGGTCCGGCCGGCGTTGTCGAACACCACCACGTCGGGCGACAGGCGCTCGAGCAGCGCGTTGACGGCCACGGTGCTCGAGGTCGGCGAGCCGTCGATGAGGTGGGTCGTGAACGGTGCTTCATTGGCGTAGCGCGCGGCTCGATTGAGCACGAAATGGATGTCGACGTCCGGACGCGACTCGGCGAGCGCCTGCGCCACGACGAGGCAGCGGACGTACTCACCCGAGCCCTGCGGGCCGGATACGGGGACGAACAGGACCCTGCGTCGCCGGCCGTTCATCGACGCTGGGTTCCGCGCTGCCACCGGGCGATCCGAACCCTGTACTGCATCCCGGGTTTCACCGACGCATGCTCCCTTGCGTCGCGATCCCGGCTCAGGCGACCCTGACCGGTATCGCGAGTCTGCGGATCTTCTCTGCCCAGGCCGCCGGGCCGGTCTCGTGCACCGAGGTGCCATTCGCATCGACCGCGACCGTGACCGGCATGTCCGCGACTTCGAACTCGTAGATGGCCTCCATGCCGAGTTCCGCGAAGGCCACGACCCGCGACTTGCGGATCGCCCTCGACACCAGGTAGGCCGCACCGCCCACCGCCATCAGGTAGGCGGCCTTGTGCCTCTTGATGGACTCTATCGCAACCGGCCCGCGCTCGGCCTTGCCGACCATGGCGATGAGCCCGGTCTTTTCGAGCATCATGTCGGTGAACTTGTCCATGCGGGTGGCAGTCGTCGGGCCCGCCGGGCCCACGACTTCGTCACGCACCGGGTCGACGGGCCCGACGTAATAGATGACGCGGTTGGTGAAGTCGACGCCCGGCGGCAGGCCCTGGCCGGTGGCGTACAGGTCGGCGATCTTCTTGTGGGCGGCATCACGGCCGGTCAGCATGCGGCCACTGAGCAGCAGCGTCTCGCCGGGCTTCCAGCTCGCCACTTCAGCCGGGGTCAGTCGGTCGAGATCGACGCGGCGCGCGTCACCACCTGGCGTCCACCCCACCCGGGGCCAGGCCTCCAGGGACGGCGGCACGAGTTCGGCCGGGCCGGACCCGTCGAGGACGAAGTGCGCGTGGCGGGTGGCGGCACAGTTGGGGATCATGGCCACCGGCTTGGACGCCGCGTGGGTCGGATAGCTCCTGATCTTCACGTCGAGGACCGTGGTCAGGCCGCCGAGGCCCTGCGCGCCGATGCCGAGCGCGTTGACCTTCTCGTAGAGCTCGATGCGCAGCTCCTCGAACGGATCCGACGGGCCGCGGGCGAGCAGCTCGTGCATGTCGATCGG
>CAZXAS010000318.1:0-1938 GCA_964638185.1 uncultured Steroidobacteraceae bacterium
GTGCCGGCGATCGAGCTGCCGGCGAGCGTGTCGGTGCTCGACCAGCGCACGCTCGATGATTCGGCAGTGCAACACCTGGAGGAAGTCCTCGCGCAGGTCCCGTCGCTTTCCTGGGCCGGCGCCAGCTCGCGGCCGCGGTATTTCCAGGTGCGCGGCATCGGCGAACTCGAGCAGTACCAGGGCGCGCCGAACCCGTCGGTCGGATTCCTGGTGGACGAGATCGACTTCAGCGGCATCGGCATGATCGGCACCCTGTTCGACGTCGAGCAGGTCGAGGTGCTCCGCGGCCCGCAGGGCACGCGCTACGGGGCGAACGCCCTGGCCGGGCTCATCAAGGTGAGGACCCGCGAGCCGGTGCCCGAGCCGGAGGCGACCGTCGAAGTGACCGCGGGGGATGACGGCATGTTCGGGGCAGGCGTGGTCGCCGGCGGCGCGCTCGGCGGTGCGGGCGGGAGCGGCTCCGCCTGGCGCCTCGCGGTGCAGCGCAGTGTCAGCGATGGCTTCCGCCGCAACGCGTTCCTGGGCCGCTCCGACACCAACGAGCGCGACGAGCTGACCGTTCGCGGTCGCCTGCGCCTCGATACCGGCGAGGCGTGGCGGGTGGACATCAATGCATTGCACGCCGACCTCGACAATGGCTACGACGCCTTCGCCATCGACAACAGCTACGTGACGCTTGCCGACCGGCCGGGACGAGACTCGCAGCGCTCCACCGGCGCGGCCGTCGATGCCCGCTACCAGGCGTCGGGCACGATGGAGCTGCGCAGCATCACCACGTGGGCCGATTCCAGCATCGAGTCGAGCTTTGACGGGGATTGGGGCAACGATGTTGACTGGGGCGCGGCCGGACCCTACGACTTCTTCTCGCGCACCCTGCGCCAACGGACCTCGTTGAGTCAGGACCTGCGTTTCGCAGGGCAGGGCGGCGGCACATCATGGGTGGCCGGCGCCTACGCGCTGCGCCTCGAGGAGGACAACCAGCAGGTCGACGACGGTCTCTACCTCGCCGACACCTTTGATCGCTCGCTGGCGAGCCGGTATCGCGCCACGACCGCGGCGCTCTATGGCCAGTCCGAATGGCAGCTCGGAAGCCTGACCACTCTTGGCGCGGGGATCCGGCTGGAACGGCGCGATTCACGCTACACGGACACTGACGGCGCCTCGTTCGCGCCCCGCGACGAGATGCTCGGCGGGCAGGTGTCGGTGCTTCGTGAGCTCGGTCCCGCGGCCAATGCCTGGCTATCGCTGTCGCGCGGCTTCAAGGCGGGAGGCTTCAACATCGGGGCGGCGCTGCCCGCCGACCGCCTGCAGTTCGAGCCGGAGTACGCCTGGAGCGTGGAGGCCGGGCTGAAGACGCGCTCCGCCGGATACGGCGTCGCCGCCGACGTCAGCCTGTTCTACCTGCGGCGCGAGGACCAGCAGGTCGCGACCTCCGCGCAGCTCGACCCGCAGGATCCGCTCACGTTCGTGTACTTCACCGACAACGCGGCGCGTGGCCGCGCCTGGGGCTTGGAGGCGTCGGTCGACTGGCAGGCCAGCCCGCGCTGGAGCCTGGCGGCGACAATGTCGCTGATGGACTCCGAGTACCTCGGATATGCCATCGATGACCGGGACCTCGACGGACGGGCGTGGGCGCATGCGCCGCGCTGGAAGTACTCGCTGGCCGCGACCTGGCGCCATCCGGCCGGCTGGATGGGACGGGTCGACGTCGGCGGCGAGGATGCGTACTACTTCGATGCCAGCCACGACGAACGCTCGCAGGCCTACTCACTGGTCAACCTGCGCGCCGGCTACGAGGCCAGGACCTGGTCGGTGCATGCCTGGCTGCGCAACGCCCTCGACCAGCGCTACGCGGTGCGGGGCTTCTACTTCGGCAACGAGCCGCCTGACTTCCCGAACCAGCTCTACCTGCGCCTGGGCGATGCGCGCCATCAGCTC
>CAZXAS010000319.1:0-1885 GCA_964638185.1 uncultured Steroidobacteraceae bacterium
CAGAACTTGCAGGCGAGGTTGCAGCCGGCGGTGCCGAAGGACAGCACCGCGCTTCCGGGCAGGAAGTGATTGAGCGGCTTCTTCTCGATCGGATCGACGCAGAAGCCGCTGGAGCGGCCATAGGTGTAGAGGCGGACCCTGCCCCCCTCGACGCCCCGCACGAAGCACAGCCCGCGCTGGCCATCGTGCATGCGGCAGCTGCGTGGGCAGACGTCGCAGGTGATGCGGCCGTCCTCCTCCCGGTGCCACCAGCGGGTATCGGTCACGGTCCCGGTCGGGTAGCGGTTTGTCACGATTCACCCCGCGGGCCGCCAAAGCTAGCGTCGGCCGGAACCAGGCCCTCGGCGGCTCTCGGCTCTCTACCCAGATATCCGACGGCGCAGGCCGCAATTGCTACCGGAGTGGCCACGATGACCTATGGAGAACCCGTGACCGGCACGCGACTGCCCGCAGTCGCCGGGCTGTTCTACCCCGACGACCCGTACGAACTGCGCGCCGTGGTACAGCGCTACCTCGACGGCGCGCAGGCGACGGTGGGACGCCCCAAGGCCATCATCGTCCCACATGCCGGCTACGTCTATTCCGGCGCCATCGCCGCGGCCGCGTACCGGTCGCTGGTCGGCGCCAGGCCGGCGTATGAACGCGTGATCCTTGCCGGGCCGAGCCACCGCGTGTCGGTCCCTGGCATCGCGGTTCCGGACGTCGCGGCCTTCGACACCCCGCTCGGCGCCGTACCCATCGATCGCGCGACCATCGAGCGCCTGCTCGACATCCCGCACGTCTACTCGAGCAACGCGCCACACCGCCTCGAGCACAGTCTCGAAGTGCAGCTTCCGTTCCTGCAGATGGCGCTCGGCGAGTTCTCGCTGGTGCCCCTCGCGGTCGGCGATGCGCCACGCTCCGTGGTGGCGAGCGTGCTCGATGCATGCTGGGGGGGCGACGAGACCCTCATCGTGGCGAGCAGCGACCTGAGCCATTTCCGCGACTACCAGGGCGCGAGGCAGGTTGATGAGGCCACGGTGACCGCCATCCTCGCGCGCCGCGACGACCTCCGCGACGAGCAGGCCTGCGGCTGTCGCATCCTGAACGGATTGATGCGCACCGCGGTAAGGCACGGCCTCGTGGTCAAGGCGCTCGACGTGCGCAACTCCGGCGATACCTCCGGCGACCGTTCGCGCGTGGTCGGATACGGGTCGTTCGCGCTGTACGGGGATGCAGCCTGACAGCCGCAACAGGCTTCCGGGCCTGGCCCGGGCATCCATCGCGGCAGGTTTCGGCCGGGCGTCGCCGGCACCGCCACCCGGGCTCGACACCCTGCCGGAAGACTTCGGTGCGCGGGTGGCGACATTCGTGACCCTCACCGTCGCCGGCAGCCTGCGCGGCTGCCGCGGCACGCTCGAGGCGACCCGGCCGCTAGCCCACGACCTGTGGCGCAATGCCTGGGCCAGTGCCTTCGACGACCCGCGGTTTCCCCCGCTCGGGCACGCCGAGTTCCCCGCCCTCGAGATCGACGTCTCGCTGCTGTCGCCGCTGGAACCGGTGCCCGCCTCCAGCAAGGCGGTGCTCCTCGAGCAACTCGTGCCCCACCTTCACGGCCTGGTGCTGGAGGCCTACGGGCAGCGTGCGACGTTCCTGCCGAAGGTGTGGGAATCGCTGCCCGAACCGGGGCGTTTCGTCACCGAACTCGTGGCCAAGGCGGGCCTGCCGCGGCATCGCTGGCCCGCGGCACTGCGTGCCTGGCGCTACACCACCGAGCGGGTGAATCCGGTCGCCTGAGCCGTTCAGGCGGCTGCCGGGGTCGCGACCTGGCGCCGCCCGATGAGCGCGTAGACGGTCGGCACCACGAACAGCGTCAGCAGCGTGCCGAGCGTCATGCCGCCGACGA
>CAZXAS010000320.1:0-1877 GCA_964638185.1 uncultured Steroidobacteraceae bacterium
CGCCGTAGAGCGTGGCGTAGCCCACCGCCATCTCGCTCTTGTTGCCGGTGGTCAAGAGCAGCCTGCCGGTCTTGTTCGACAGTGCCATCAGGATCATGCCGCGGCAGCGTGCCTGGATGTTCTCCTCGGTGGCATCGGCCGGAAGACCGACGAACTCGCCGGCCAGGGTCTCCAGCGTCGCCTCGAACATGCCTTCGATCGGCAGCACCGAGTACTGCACGCCGAGCCCGCGTGCCATCTGCTCGGCGTCCTCGAGCGACATCCGCGAGGTATAGCGCGACGGCATCATCACCACGCGCACACGCTCGGGGCCGATCGCGTCGACTGCGAGGGTCAGCGTCAGCGCCGAGTCGATGCCGCCGGACAGGCCGATGATGGCGCCGGGGAAGCCGTTCTTCTCGACGTAGTCGCGCACCCCGAGGGTCAGCGCGCGGTACACGGTCTCGTCGTCGCCGGGCTCGGCCGCGAACTGCCCCTCCCAGCCTGCGATCCAGCCTTCGCGGAGGTCGGCATGCGCCACGGTCACGCCCTGCTCGAAGGCCGGTGCACGATGCACGATGCTGCCGTCCCCGGCCATCACGAACGAGCGGCCGTCGAAGACGAGCTCGTCCTGGCCGCCGACCAGGTTCACATAGACGAATGGCATGCCCGTCTCGGTGACGCGGGCACGCACCACGGCTTCGCGGCGCGGATGCTTGCGCAGGTCGTAGGGCGAGGCGTTGAGGACCAGCGCGAGCCCGGCGCCCGCGGCACGCGCCTGGCTTGCCGGGCCGGGCTCCCAGATGTCCTCGCAGACCAGCACGGCGGTCTTCAGCCCATCGAGGTCGAAGCAGGTCGGCCCCGAGCCGGTATGGAAATACCGCTTCTCATCGAAGACCTGGTAGTTCGGCAGCAGCTGCTTGCGATGGTTGGCGACGACATGGCCGTCGGCGATGACCGCCGCGGCGTTGTAGATGGCGTCGCCGTCGTAATCGGGATAGCCGAGCACCACGTGCAGGCCGCGCACCGCGCCGCGTATCTCGTCGAGCGCCTCGGCGATGCGGTGGCGGAAGCCGCGGTGGAACAGCAGGTCCTCCGGCGGGTAGCCGGACAACGCCAGCTCCGGGGTCACCAGCACGCGTGCCCCGGCATCGCGGGCGCGGCCGGCCGCCTCGATGATGCGCCGGGCATTGCCCGGCACGTCACCGACGCAGGAATCGAACTGGCCGAGGGCGATCGAGAGTGTCACTGCCTGCCCCTCCCGCGAAACGTGGACGGTAGGCTGGCGGCGCGGTGTCAGCGTCGCGTACGGCGGGTGCGCGTCGCGCGCCGCACCGGCGCCTTGGCGCGAGCCGTTGCGGCGGTCTTCCGCGCCGGCCGGCGCGCCGACTTCTTCGCGGGCCGGGCCCTGGCCGCCGGCTTCTTCGTCGCCTTTCGTGCCGTCTTCTTGGCTGGCCTGGCCGCGGGCTTCGCCTTGCGGCCCGCCGCACGGGTACGCCGCGCCAGCTCCGCCTTCATCGCCGAACCGAGCTCGGCGGGCGAGCGTACCGTGCGCACGCCGGCGGCCTCGAGCGCGGCGAACTTGTCGGCCGCGGTCCCCTTGCCACCCGCGATCACCGCCCCGGCGTGACCCATGCGCTTGCCGGCCGGGGCCGTCACGCCGGCGATGTAGGCGACCACCGGCTTGCGGACGTTGCCGCGGATGAACTCGGCCGCTGCCTCCTCGTCCGCACCGCCGATCTCGCCGACCATGATGATGCCGTCGGTCTTCGGGTCCTTCTCGAACAGCGCCAGCACGTCGACGAAGTTCATGCCACGCACCGGGTCGCCGCCGATACCGACACAGGTGCTCTGGCCGAGTCCGAGGCGCGTGGTCTGGAAGACCGCCTCGTAGGTGA
>CAZXAS010000321.1:0-1861 GCA_964638185.1 uncultured Steroidobacteraceae bacterium
TGCCCGGACTCGCTGTAGGCGAGTGCCTCGGCCGCCCGTGCCAGCGGGAACGCGCGATCGACCACTGCACGGATCGACCCCGCTTCCACCAGCGCCGCGATGCGCTCGAGCTGCTCGCCGTCGGGCCGCATGAACAGGTACTCGAAGCGCACGCCACGACGCTTCGCGATGCCGCGGGAACGCAGGTTCGCGGCCCAGAGCACGGTGGCCACCATGGCGTTCGCGCCCCAGCGGCGAGCGACCTCCGGCGTGGGGACCCCTGCGAT
Source organism: uncultured Steroidobacteraceae bacterium (assembly GCA_964638185.1). Classification (GTDB taxonomy): domain Bacteria; phylum Pseudomonadota; class Gammaproteobacteria; order Steroidobacterales; family Steroidobacteraceae; genus SG8-30. The sequence goes on from CAZXAS010000321.1 coordinate 267, forward strand.
CGTCACCAGGACCCCGCCCGGTCGGAGGACCGCGAGTGAACGACGCTGCACTTCGCCACCGATCGTGTCGAGCACGACGTCGACCTCGCCCACCTGCTCCTCGAAGCGCTCACGGCGATGGTCTATCACGGTATCGGCGCCGAGCGACCGGACCAGCGCTGCATTCCGCATGCTCGCGGTGGTCACGACCTGCGCACCGAGATGGCGGGCGAGCTGGATGGCGAACGTGCCGACGCCGCCGGAGCCGGCATGGATCAGCACCCGCTGGCCGCGCTCCAGCCGGGCGATGTCCACCAGCGCCTGCCAGCTCGTGAGGCCGACGAGCGGCAGCGAAGCCGCTTCCGCGAAGCTCGTGCCGGCCGGCTTCAGGGCGACGATCGCCTCGTCGGCGACGGCGAACTCGGCGAAGGCTCCAATACGGTCCTTGGCGAGGCGTACATAGACCTCGTCGCCACGGCTGAAGCGCCGCACCGCGGCGCCGGTCGCAGCCACGATACCGGCACAGTCGTTGCCGAGCACCAGCGGAAAGCGATACGGCAGCAGTGATCTCGTCTTGCCCTGGCGGATCTTGAAGTCGAGCGGGTTGACGCTCGCCGCCTTCACCGCGACCAGCACGTCGCCGGGCCCGACCTCGGGCAGCGGTTGCTCCCCGATCTCGACCCGGTCGTTGCCGCCGTAGCGGCGTATGAAGGCTGCGCGCATCGAGTCAGGCTCCACGAAGATCGCCGCTCGTCACCTCGAGGGCGTAGCGTGCCGCGGCCTCGGCATGCAGTCGCGCGGTGTCGAACAGCGGCACTGGCGCGTCGCCGTCGCCGATCAGCAGGCCTATCTCCGTGCAGCCGAGGATCACGCCCTCGGCGCCCCGTGCAACCAGCTCCGCGACGACGGCGAGGCAGGCGGCACGGGACTCGGGCAGGACCCGACCGCGGCACAGCTCGTCGTAGATGACCCGGTCAACGCGTCGCCGCCCGGCGTCGTCGGGTACGAGGACCGTGAGGCCGTGATTCTCCCCGAGCCGGCCGCGATAGAACGGCTCCTCCATGGTGAACCGCGTGCCGAGGAGACCGACGCGACCGAGGCCGGCGGCATGCACCTGCGCCGCGGTCGCGTCGGCAATGTGCAGCAGCGGGATGGTGGTCGCCGCCTCGATCCGCTCGGCGACCTTGTGCATGGTGTTGGTGCACAGGACCAGGAAGTCCGCACCGGCCCCCTCCAGCCGAAGACCGGCATCCGCGAGCAGCTCGCCCGCCCGGTCCCAGTCACCGCTCGCCTGCATCGTCTCGATGTCCTGGAAGTCGACACTGAGCAGCAGCAGGCGCGCGGAGTGCAGTCCACCCAGTCGCGCAGCGACCGCACGGTTGATCACCTGGTAATAGGGAACCGTCGACTCCCAGCTCATGCCACCGATGAGGCCGATGGTCTTCACGTGCCGGCGGCGCGCTCGGGGACGTTGGTGGTCCCGGCGCCTTGCCGCGGTCGCAGCGCGCGGCGGTGCGCGTCGACCCAGTACGCCCAGATGACGATGAGCCACTGGGCCTGGCCGACCCAGGCTATCGCCGTCGTCCCCGGCGGCGGATCACCGAGCAGGTTGCCCG
>CAZXAS010000322.1:0-1843 GCA_964638185.1 uncultured Steroidobacteraceae bacterium
GCAGCGCCGAGCACACCATCGAGAAGCTCGTCTCCTGCGCCATGGAGAAGGGCCCGCAGGTCACCCGCGAGCTCGCGATCAGCAAGCTCGCCGCCGCCATCGACATCGTGATGTACCTGCGCTCTGAAGTCGTCCCCAACGGCGACGGCACCTTTCGCAGGCAGCGCTGGGTCGAGGAGGTCCTGGTCGTCCAGCCCAGCATCGACGCGGCCCGAGGGTATGCGACCACCCCGATCTTCGCCCCGAACCAACTCGGCCAGGCCGTCGCCACCGGGAAGCTCGACAACTTCCTCGCCCAGGAGCTTGCCCGCCACGGGTTCGACCTCGAGGCGTACAAGGCCGAGTCCCAGGCAAACCCGGGGGTGGCGATCTCATGACGGCCTTCCTGCCCGCCGTCTTCGGGGCGCTCATGGTCATCGGCCTGATCGGCATGGTCTACGCGCTGATCCCCGCACCCCCGAAGCCGCCGCGGCCCGCCCGGACCCTCACCCCGTTCGGCCGGGCGCGTGGCTGGTTCACTCGGCTCAACCCGCGCACCCGCATGCTGGTCATCGGCGGCGCTGTCGCCGGCCTCCTGGTCGCGCTGCTGACCGGCTGGGTGATCGCGATCGTGCTCGTCCCGGCCGCGATCGTCGGCATCCCGCTGCTGCTCTCACCGCCGCCGGCGGCCGCGAGCGTCGAGAAGCTCGAGGCGCTCGAGGAGTGGACCCGGTCACTGTCGGGCAAGCTGACGGCCGGCCAGTCGCTGCGCTCGGCTCTCATCAAGTCACTGCAGTCGGTGCCGGCGCCCATCGAGCGCGAGGTCGGCCTGATGGTCTCCCGGCTCTGGAACAACACCGCCACCACCGAGGACGTGCTGCGCGCCTTCGCCGAGGACCTCAACGACTCCACCGGCGACGTGGTGGCCAGCCAGCTGATCCTCGCCGCCAGCGGGCGCGGGCAGGCCGGCCTGGCCAAGGCGCTGGACGCCCTCGCCGAGACCGTCGCCGCCGACGTGCGCGCCCGCCGCCAGATCGCCGCGGACCAAGCCAAGCCGCGCGCCACCGCCCGCACGGTCACCGTGATCACCCTCGGCGTCCTGGGCATGCTCGCCCTCACCGGCGACTACATCGAGCCGTACGGCAGCCCGCTCGGCCAGGTCATCCTCGCCGTCTTGCTGACTGCCTACGTGGCCACGCTGCTGTGGATGCGCCGGATGGCGGTCGCCAAGCCGCTCCCGCGCTTCCTCGACCTCCAGGCCCGCAACGCGCACCGAGCGGCGCACGGGGAGAAGGAAGGAGCACTCCCATGACCGGCCTCCAGCTCGCGCTCGCCAGCGGCACCCTCCTCGGGCTCGCCGTTGCCCTGCTCGTGTGGCGCCTGGCCCCGTCCGACCCCGACCTCACCGACGCCCTGGACCGGCTCTCGCCCGGCCACGTCGTGCCCCGCCGCAGCGCCGGCCCGCTCGACGTCGAGCAGAGCACCGAATCCGGATCGCTCGTCGATCGGATCGGCGTGTGGGCGATCAAGAACCTGCCCGGGGGAGCGTGGGCACACACGCCCCGCAAGGACCTGGCCATCCTCCAGATCAGCGAGACCAGGTTCTACGGCGAGAAGGTCGTCTGGGCGCTACTCGGCCTGGCCATGCCGCCGCTGTTCGCGGCGTTCTTCGCGCTGATCGGGCTCCCGCTCCCGTTCGCGATCCCCACCTGCGGGTCGCTCGGGCTCGCCGCACTGTTCTGGTTCATGCCGAACTACAACGCCACTGACGACGCCAAGAAGGCCCGCATCGAGTTCAGCCGAGCCCTAGGCGCCTACATCGACATGGTCGCCACCGGAGTCCGCGACGGCTCCAGCGGCCAGC
>CAZXAS010000323.1:0-1830 GCA_964638185.1 uncultured Steroidobacteraceae bacterium
CGGCTGGTCGCGGCCCGGGAACGCTGCAACGAGCTCCTGATGCTCGGCGGCAAGCTGCGCGAGGGCAGCGAAGAGCCCTTCGCCCGGACCATGCTCGGCCTGTGCAACTATGCGATCGACGACGAGCCGGAGGGTCTCGATGCGGCGCTCGCGGACCTGCGGGTGGCGGATGCGAAGCATCGCCTGGCGTTCATCCTGACGCGGGCGGCCCTGATCGACTGCGAGCGCGGAAGGTCCGAGTCGGCCGTGACGCGCGCGCGCGAGGCGCTCGAGTACGCGACGCTCCTCGAGCGCCCCACGGAAATGCTGCTGGCCCACGCCGTGCTGTCGCACGCGAGCCGCAAGCGTGGCGAGGCGAAGGCCGCCGACCGGCACGCGGTGGAGGCCGCAAGGCTGGCCTCGGCAGGCGCTGCCGCCTGGACGGGCGAGATCGTGGCGAGGCTCGGCGAGGACCGCACGGCGGGCGTCGCGCGCAGGGGGAGAAGAAGATGACCGACATACTCGTAGAGCGGCACTGGGATTCGCCGCTGACACCGGCGGCCATGCAGGCCATGTTCGCGGAGGCCGGCGGCTGCCTGGCCGCGCACCGCTGCAGCTGGCGCGGCAGCCTGCTGTCGGCGGATGGGCACGAGCTCGTGTGCCATTTCTCCGCGCCGGATGCGGAATCGGTGCGTATGGCGCTGCGCGAGGCGGGATCGCCGCGCGGAAGCGTCTGGCCGGGGACGATCCACGACGCGCCTGGATGCACTTCCGCGGACCTGACCCAGGCGAACGTACTGGTCAGCCGGCGCTTCGAGCAGCCGGCGGACTTCGACGAGATCCAGGCCCTCGAGGACGCGGGCGCGGGTTGCCTCGACAGCCACCGCGTGCGCTTCGTCCGCACCTACTTCTCGGCGGACCGGCGGCGGATGATCTGCCTGTACGAAGCCCCGGATGCAGAGTCGGTACGCATCGCCCAGCGCGAGACCGGCATGCCCGTGGAACAGGTCTGGGCGTTCCGGCGGTTCGCGTAGTCCGGGGTCATTGTCTTTTTGCGCCGCAGCGGACGGCGCGGCGCGCGATCGCGAAAATTCCACGGTCGATCCCACGCTGGGTCCCACGCAGGCTGCCCACAGTTGCTCCAACCCCGGCGAGGCCCGGGTGAATTTCAAGCCAACATCACGGGAGCAACACAGATGAACATGCAGGAACAGACGGTCCAGAACGGTGTCAACGTCGAGGCGCTCCTGGGCGCCCGCCAGGCCCTGTCCGAGGCCCCGGAGGCCGCCCGCTTCAAGTGGCGTGCCACCAGCGAGTGGATCAACGGCACCCACAGCCGCGCCACCGTCGACGGGTTCTTCGGACTCGGCGGCGAGCAGAAGCACCGCCAGGCGTTCCGGTTCGATACCGACCACCCGGAGATCTTCGCCGCCGAGGACAATGGCGCGACGCCGGTCGAGATGATCCTCGTCGGCCTGGCCGGCTGCCTGGGGGCGGGCATCGCCTCGGTGGCGCAGAACCGCAACATCCAGCTTCGCTCGGTCAAGGCGACGCTCGAGGCCGGCATGGACCTGCAGGGCATCCTCGGCATCGACGACGCCGTCCGCAACGGGTTCGACGGCATCACCGTGCACTACGAGATCGACGCCGACGCGACCGAGGACGAGATCGCAGCCCTGGTCGCGCAGTCGCAGAAGCGCTCGGCCGTGTTCGACATCCTGACGAACCCGACCGACGTGATGGTCTCCGTGAGCAAGGCCTGATGACGGCGCCGGCGCACCTGCGGCGGCCGCTGGCCGGCATCGTTGACGTCGTCGTCATCGGTGCCGGTCATTCCGGCCTGGCGATGAG
>CAZXAS010000324.1:0-1825 GCA_964638185.1 uncultured Steroidobacteraceae bacterium
GCTCGCCGCCAGCCACTTGACGTATTTCATCTGCTGTCCCCTTTTGGTCGGATCACCCGACTTGACTGATGAGCCCACTGGTTCCCAGATGGGTGTCTTCCAAACAACGCCAGGCTCGGCGCGAACTATGCCATTCCGGCGCAAGAAAATCCCGTCCTGGCACTAGTCCGGGCCACCGATGTCGCAAAAAAACCACGAAATCGGCCCGGTCATGATGCACGGCACATCCCATTGCACCTAACATGCCACACCGTCCGATCGATGGTCCTGCCTTCACGATCAGGAACTTAGCGTACCCGCCCGCCTGACATCTGCACCAAAGTCAGGCAGCCCGGAGGCACGGCGCACCGTCGGGGTGCGCCCTCAGTCCGCGCCGGCCTCGTAGATCGCATAGCGCTTCCGGGCGGGCTCGACGGTTTCCCAGGTGCCGGTGAAGCCGGCCGGGATGACCCAGGCATCGCCGGCCGCGAACCGCCATTCGCGACCGTCCGCCGCAGTGAGCACCACGACGCCCTCCAGCAGGTGGCAGAACTCGTGTTCCGTATAGGACACCCGCCAGGTACCGACCGTGCTCGACCAGGTGCCCGCGAAGAAGCGTCCGCGCGGGTCGGTGTAGTGATTGTGGACGGTCGTGCGCGGCGAGCCCGCCACGACGTTGGCGGCCGCGGGCGCGGACTCTTCCGCCTCCACCGCCACTCGGAAATCGATGATCGCTGGCACCGTCATGGCTGCGCCTTCGTCAATGGCCCCGGGGATCGGCAGCGTAGGCGCTCGACCGGCGGGTCTCAAGGGCGGCCGCGTATACTCGGGGCCTCCTCGTCGACATGGGTCCCCTCACGATGCGACATGCCCTCGCCGGCGCCAGCCTCGCGCTGGCCCTCGCCTGCGCTCCCGCGCTCGCCGTCGAGATGGTCGTCGGCGGCACGGCGTTCCGCAACACCGACGGTGAAGCGCTGTGGCTGCGCTTCCGCGACAATCTCGCCGCCAGCACTGCCGCGGGTGTCGAGCCGAAGCTCCTCATCTACGGCGAACTCGGCAGCGAGGAGCAGATCGTATCGGGCCTCAGGCGCGGCCGCGTTCACTTCGCCAACCTGTCGGCGAACATCGCCTCGACCGTGGTGCCGGAGGTGTCTCTGATCTATGCGCCCTACCTGTTCGAGGACGCCGCGGAGGCCGACTTCGTCTTCGACCGCTACCTGACCCGGGAGTACGAGAAGCTGTTCGCGGCCCGGGGACTGGTCTTCATCCAGTGGTTCGAGATCGGCTTTCACCATGTCTACAGCCGCGACGAGCCGCTCAGGCTGCCGGGCGACGCCCGCGGCGTGCGCTTCCGGATCGCGGCGAGCGAGGCGGCGCGGCTGTTCGCCCGCTCGATCGGCGCCGACGTGATCCCGCTCGCCTACGCCGACATCATTCCCTCGCTGCAGACCGGGCTGATCGAGGCGGGCGAGAACTCGGTCGTGATGTACTCGCGCACCGGCATCGCGCCGGAGGCGCCGCACCTGACCCTCACCGGGCACAGCCTCGGCATGTCGGTCATCGTGGCACAGCAGCGCTTCTGGGAGCGGCTCGCGCCCGCCCAGCGCGAGGCCATTCGCGCGGCGTTCCCGTCGCTGGCCGATACACGGCGGGTGATACGCGCGGAGGAAGAGCGCGACCTGGCCGCCGCGGCGCGCCTGAAGTTCCAGGTGCACCCACTCACCCGCGACCAGCGCGCCCAATGGGCGCAGGCGACGCGCTCCACGCACGCGGAGATGATCCGCTCGATTGGCGGCGACGCACAGCGCCTCTACGACCTGACGCTCGCCGCCAAGCGCGAGTACGC
>CAZXAS010000325.1:0-1818 GCA_964638185.1 uncultured Steroidobacteraceae bacterium
GGCCAAGGGCATCGGTGGCGGTTTCCCGGTCGGCGCGTGCCTGGCGACCGCGGAGGCGGCGAAGGGGATGACGGTCGGCTCCCACGGTTCGACCTTCGGTGGCAACCCGCTGGCGATGGCCGTCGCCAAGGCCGTGGTCGATATCGTCAGCGACACCGATTTCCTGGAACAGGTGCGCCGCCGCGGCCTTTACCTGAAGCAGCGCCTTGCTTCGGTTGTCGATGCACACGCCGGTGTCGTTGATGAAGTGCGGGGCGAGGGCCTCCTGGCCGGTGTGCGCTGCGTGGTGCAGGCGGCCGAGGTCGTCGATGCCGCGCGCGACAGCGGCCTCCTGCTGGTGCGCGCCGGCGACAACGTCGCGCGCCTGCTGCCGCCGCTCATCGTCAGCGACGCAGAGATCGATGAAGCGATCGCGCGGCTCGATGCGGCGCTGACGGCCATCGAGGCACGCGCTCCGGCGGCGGCCACGGCGTAGGACCGGCATCATGGTCCGCCATTTCCTCGACATCGCCGACCAGGATCCGGCGACGCTGCGCGCCATCCTCGACGACGCGGTTCACCTGAAGGCGTCGCGCCGCGATCCGTCGCCGGCGAAGCCGCTCGCTGGCAAGACGCTGGCGCTGATCTTCGACAAGCCGTCGACCGGCAAGGAGATGCAGCTCGGCCGCGGCGAGACGATCTCCGACACCGCCAAGGTGCTGTCGCGCTACGTCGACGCGATCATGATCCGCGCGCTGGATCACGCCATGGTGGCGGAGCTCGCGGCCAGCGCGACCATCCCAGTCATCAACGGGCTCACGCGCCTGTCGCATCCCTGCCAGGTCATGGCCGACGTCATGACGTTCGAGGAGCACAAGGGGCCGATCGCCGGGCGCACGGTTGCCTGGGTCGGCGACGGCAACAACGTGCTGGCGTCGTGGGTGCACGGCTCCGCGCGGCTCGGCTTCAACCTCAACGTTGCCACGCCGCCGGAGCTTGCTCCCACGCAGGAGGTGCAGGCGTGGGCGCGGGCCAATGGCGCCGCGGTGACGGTGTCCAACGATCCCCATGCCGCGGTGAAGGGCGCCGACTGTGTCGTCGCCGATACGTTCGTGTCGATGGGCGACGATGAGGCCCAGCGTCGCCACAATCTTCTGATGCCCTACCAGGTGAACGCACGCCTTATGGGCGAGGCCAAGCCGGATGCCATTTTCATGCACTGCCTGCCGGCCCACCGCGGCGAGGAAGTCACCGCCGATGTCATCGACGGGCCGCAGTCGGTCGTCTTCGACGAGGCCGAGAACCGCCTGCACGTCCAGAAGGCCATACTGATGTGGGCGCTGAAAGCGGACCGGCCCTGATGAGTCTCGAAGTCGAAACGGGCCCGGAGGCTTACGGACCGGCCGGCGATGACGCTGTGCGGCCCTTCGCGGTCGAGGCGCTCGACGTGCGCGGCCGCGCCATCCAGATGGGGCCGGCGCTGGACGCGATCCTGTCGCGCCACGATTACCCGCCGCCGGTGTCGCGGCTCCTCGCCGAGGCGATCGTGCTGGCCGTGCTCCTCGGTTCGTCGTTGAAGTTCGACGGTAAGTTCACGTTGCAAGCCGAGACCGATGGCATCGTCGACCTTGTCGTCGTCGACTACCGCACCAGCGGCGACATCCGCGCCTATGCCCGCTTCGACCGCGATGCGATCGACGGCATGCAGGCGGAGCTCGTTTCCGCCGCAACCCTGCTCGGCCGCGGCACGCTCGCCATGACCATCGACCAGGGAACGCACGCCAGCCGCTACCAGGGCGTCGTCCCGCTCGACGGCGACAGCTTCGAGGACGTGGCGCA
>CAZXAS010000326.1:0-1732 GCA_964638185.1 uncultured Steroidobacteraceae bacterium
AGACCTGGAACTCGTCGCGCACCAGGCCGGCGTCGAGCGCGAACAGGGCATGCGGGACCTTGAAGGTCGAGGCGGGTACGAAACGCTGGCGCGCGCGGACGGGATCGTGGACGAAGTGACGGCTGTTGCGCTCGTCCACGACGACCATCGTGCCGTCGACACCGGAGGTCTCGAAGTACACAGCCCAGTCCGGACGTGGCTGCCACTCGACCGCCGCAGCCGAATCGATGGCGCCGCAGGCGATCCCGGCCAGCAGCAGCGCCGGCAGCATGCGCGCTCGATGCGGGCGACAAGGCTCCATTCGAACTGGCATGTCAGGGTCCCCCGCGGTTCAGCCGTCGTCGCTCCAGTGCCTGGCCCGCGCGACGGCACGCGACCACTGTGCCATCAGCGCCGCGGCCTGGTCGCGCCCGATCGCGGGCGTGAAGCGCCGTTCCACCTGCCAGGCGGCCTCGAGGTCCTCATCCGACGACCAGTAGCCGGTCGCGAGGCCGGCGAGATACGCCGCACCCAGCGCCGTCGTCTCGGTGACGCGCGGTCGTACCACCGGCACCCCGAGGAGGTCGGCCTGGAACTGCATCAGCAGGTCGTTGGCGGTGGCGCCGCCATCGACGCGCAGCTCGATGAGCGGCTGTGCCGCGTCCTGCTGCATGGCGGTGAGCAGCTCGGCACTCTGGAACGCGATCGACTCGAGCGCCGCGCGCGCGATGTGGCCACGGGTACTGCCGCGCGACAGGCCGACGATCGCGCCGCGCGCATACGGATCCCAGTGCGGGCTGCCGAGCCCGGTGAAGGCCGGCACGAAGAACACGCCACCGTTGTCGGCGACGGTCGCGGCCAGGGCCTCGACGTCCGAGGATTGCCCGATCAGCCCCAGTCCGTCGCGCAGCCACTGCACGACCGCGCCGCCGACGAACACACTGCCTTCGAGCGCGTACTGCCGGCCGCCACGGTCCCAGGCGATGGTCGACAACAGCCTGTTCCGCGACTGCAACGGGCGAGTGCCGGTATTCATCAGCATGAAGCAGCCGGTTCCGTAGGTGTTCTTGGCCATGCCCGGGCGATGGCAGACCTGGCCGAACAGCGCTGCCTGCTGGTCACCGGCGATGCCGCCGAGCGGAACCTCGACGCCCTCGATCGTGATCGAAAGTGGGCCGCCCGCATCCGGGCCGAGCGACGATGGCAGCACCGTCGGCAGGCATGCGCGCGGGATGCGGAACAGCTCGAGCATGTCCGGGTCCCACTCGCCCGTGTGCAGGTCGAGCAGCAAGGTGCGGCTCGCGTTGCTGACGTCGGTGACGTGCAGGCGGTGGCCCGAGAGCTTCCACACCAGCCAGCTGTCGACGGTACCGAAGCACAACTCGCCACGCTCGGCGCGCTCGCGGCCACGCGGGATGCTGTCGAGCAGCCAGGCGAGCTTGGTTCCGGAGAAATAGGAGCCCGGTGCGTTCGGCCACGCGCGGCTCGTGGCCCTCGGCCTGCAGCCGGGCACATTCGTCCGCCGTGCGACGGTCCTGCCAGACGATGGCGCGCCCGACGGGCTGCCCGCTGGCGCGGTCCCACAGCACTACTGTCTCGCGCTGGTTGGTGATGCCGACCGCGGCGAGCTCGCGCGGACCGATGTCGGCCCGTGCCAGCACCTCGGCGATGGTCACCGCCTGCGAGATCCAGATCTCGTCGGCGTCGTGCTCGACCCAGCCCGGCCGCGGGAAATGCTGCGTGAACTCGCGCT
>CAZXAS010000327.1:0-1688 GCA_964638185.1 uncultured Steroidobacteraceae bacterium
GCGGGCGGGTCGGTCCATGCATGACTCGACGTCCACCAGCGACTCGGCCCGATGGCGGGTGCCGCAGTTCGCGTCGGAGGAACACCGCACGCCGGCGGTGGCCTCGCTGGTGCGCTCGACCTATGCGGTGGTGCTGGCCGGCGGGCGCGGGTCGCGGCTCAAGCAGCTGACCGACTGGCGTTCGAAGCCCGCCGTGCCATTCGGCGGCAAGCACCGCATCATCGACTTCGCGCTGAGCAACTGCATCAACTCCGGCATTCGCCGTGTCGGGGTCGCGACCCAGTACCGTTCGCACAGCCTGATCCAGCACCTGCAGCGTGGCTGGAACTTCCTCGACGCGAACCTCGGCGAGTTCCTCGACGTGCTGCCGCCGCAGCGGCCGCTGCAGGTCGGCTGGTACGGCGGCACGGCCGATGCCGTGTACCAGAACCGCGACATTCTGCGCTCCCAGGCGCCGCGCTTCGTCCTGGTGCTGGCCGGCGACCACGTCTACAAGATGGACTACGGTGTCATGCTCGCCGAGCACGTCGCACGTGAGGCAGCCGTCTCCGTCGCGTGCACCACGCGGCCGGTCGACGAGGCCTCCGCCTTCGGTGTCATGCACATCGACCACCGCCGCCGGGTGGTCGAGTTCGAGGAGAAGCCGGAGGTCCCGTCGCCGATGCCGGATGACCCCGGGCTCGCGCTGGTCAGCATGGGTATCTACCTGTTCAGCGCCGACGTCCTGTTCGCGGCGCTGCGCGAGGACGCCCAGGATGCGGGGTCGAGCCACGACTTCGGGCATGACGTGATCCCGTCGCTGATCGGCAAGGGCGTGCCGCTGTTCGCGCACGACTACGCGAAGAGCTGCGTCAACATGGTCGAGGGCAGGCCGTACTGGCGCGACGTGGGCACGGTGGACGCCTACTGGGCGGCCAACATGGACCTGGTGCAGGTGCAACCGGAGCTCAACATGTACGACCCGGAGTGGCCGATCCGCACCCGTGAGGAGCATCGACCGCCGGCCAAGTTCGTGTTCGAGAGCCCCGATCCTGCCGGCCAGGCGCTGAACTGCCTGGTCTCGAGCGGCTGCGTGGTGAGCGGCGCGGCCATCCACCGCACCCTGTTGTTCGGCGACGTCACCGTCGAGCGCGGCTCGCGGCTCGAGGACTCGGTCATCCTGCCGGACGTCAGCATCGGCCGCGACGTGCGGCTCAGGCGTGCCATCGTCGACAAGTACTGCGAGCTGCCGGACGGAACGACTGCTGGATTCGAGCCGCGGGCCGACGCCGCGCGATTTCACGTGACGCCGGGCGGCGTGGTGCTGATCACGCCCGACATGCTGGGCCAGCGCGTCCATGACGAGGATTGAGGCCGCAGGTTGCCGTTCGTCTTGTCGCGCTGCAGCAGGTGCTGCATGACAGCCGCGTGACGACTCCAGATACCTATTGAGCGACGGCGCACGACGCGCGACCATGGTCCTGGCGCCGGCGGGCAGGGCAGCGATCGGCGACAGCCGAAGTTGGCGTTCCGGCCGGCACCAGGGCGATCCGTCTATCGCGATCGTCGTTCCCGATAACACGCAACAACCCGGACCGGAGGCGAAGCGAGCGCGAGACACGGTGCAACAAGGAAGGTTTTTGGGACGGCTACTCGGAGGAGGCACCATGTCGAAGGTCAATGTGCAGAAGGTTGCCGAGGTGGAGGAG
>CAZXAS010000328.1:0-1680 GCA_964638185.1 uncultured Steroidobacteraceae bacterium
GACGCCACCGGCGGCGCCAGTACGACGCAAAGCAACAGCACGAAGGATGGCTTCATGGTTTGCAATCCTGGATAGGTGGACGCGCCGCGACGGCGGCTGCGTCATTCTACAGGATCGGCCAACCCTGCCGGGCAGTGGCGCTCAACGGGCGGCGACGTGCGTCGACGCCACGGTTATTGCCCCGGATTCCATCGGCCAGCCGCCGCCCAGCGCCTTGACGGCTGTGGCGAGCGCGGTCGCGGCATCGCGCTCGAGGTCCGCCACCGCCTCGCGCGACGTGTACAGCTGCTGCTCGCTGTCGAGCACCTCGATGGTCGACACATCACCCTGGCGGTAGCGGTCCTGCGTCAACTCGTGGACACGCTCGGCCGCGGCGCTGGCCTTGCGTTGGCGTGCCAGCGATTCGAGCCCATGCCGGTAGCTGCTCATGGCGCGCTCCGCCTCGCCCAGTGCACTGAGCACCGCCTCCTCGTAGGCCAGCGCCGCCGCCTGCTGGCGGACCTCGGCCGCGTTGATCTCCGCGCGCACGCGGCCACCGTCGAAGATCCGCCACGAGATGAATGGCGCGACCGCATAGGTCTGGCTGCCGGAGTCGAGAAGCTCGCCCGCGTCGAGCGCCTCGAAGCCACCGGTGGCCGAGATCACGAGTCTCGGGAAACGCTCCGCCATCGCTGCGCCCACCTCGGCCGTGCTGGCTGCGAGGCGCCGCTCCGCGGCGCGGATGTCGGGCCGGCGTCGCAGCAGCTCGGCGCGCTGGCCGGCGGGGATCGCCGGCAATTCGACCTCTGGCGGGGTCGCGGCAATCAGCGCCAGCTCCTGCTCCGGCAGCCCACCGAGCAGGGTGCCGAGTGCGAGTGCCGCATCGCGAACACTGCCCTCGATGCGCGGCAGCGCCGCGCGCGCGCTGTCGAGCCGGGACGCCAGGGTCTCGAGTTCCACCGGCGCCAGGTCGCCCGCCGCCACGCGACGTTGCGCCAGCCGGTAGGACGCCTCGAGCGCGGCAACCCGCGCCTCGCGTGCAGCGAGCGCCTGCCGCGCACCCTGCAGGGCGAAGTAGGTGCGCGCGACCTCGGCGGCGATGCTGATGCGCACCGCGCGCGCGTCCTCCGCCGTGGCCTCGAGGCGTGCATCGGCAGACTCGACCGCGCGCCGGACGCGTCCGAACAGGTCGATCTCCCAGGTGGCGTCGAGCGACAGGTCGTAGATGGTCTGGTCGCGTTCCTGGAAGATCGGGAACGGCCCGTTCTCCGACTGTCGCTGCTCGGTCACGCCGCCGCGGACGTCAGCCGCCGGCCATTGGCGGCTGCGGGTGGCGTCGAGGAGCGTTCGTGACTCCTCGATCCGCAGCACCGCCCGGCGCACGTCGAGGTTGTTCTCGAGCGCCTGCTCGACCAGCCGGCTCAGTTCCGGATCGCCGAGCGCAGTCCACCAGCTGTCGAGGTCCATCGCAGCGGCCGGATCGTCGACCGCCTCGATCCATCCGGCGCCGAGGTCAACGGCCGGTGGCTCGACGTAGTCCGGCCCGGTGACGCATCCTGCCAGGAGGGGCAGCGCGAGCATGGCAGCCACGCCATGGTGATGCCACTGGATGCTGCGCGAAAGTCGTGTGGGTCGTTGCATGACGGCAATCCCCGGGGCCAGGTTGAGACGGTTCATTGCAGACGGCTGCGCACCAGGGCG
>CAZXAS010000329.1:0-1678 GCA_964638185.1 uncultured Steroidobacteraceae bacterium
CCGATCAGCGAGTACCCCGACGTGGTGCCGCCCTCGGTGCAGGTGTCGGCGACCTACCCGGGCGCGAACCCGCGGACGATCGCCGAGACCGTCGCCGGGCCGCTGGAGGAGGCGATCAACGGCGTCGAGGGCATGATCTACATGAAGTCGACGTCGAGCTCCGACGGCGTCATGCAGCTCACCGTGACCTTCGCCGGCGGGACCGACATCGACCTCGCCGCCGTGCAGGTGCAGAACCGGGTCGCACAGGCGATCCCGCGGCTGCCGGCTCCGGTCCGCGCCCTCGGCGTCACGACCGTCAAGGCCTCGCCCAACCTGACCATGGTGGTGCACGTCGCCTCGCCGGACCAGCGCTACGACGCGTTGTACCTGTCGAACTTCGCGAGCCTCCGGGTGCGCGACGAGCTCGCGCGCATTCCCGGTGTCGGGCAGGCCTTCGCCTTCGGTGCCGGCACCTACGCGATGCGCATCTGGCTCGACCCGGAGCAGGTCGCGGCACGCGGCCTCACCGCCGGCGAGGTCCTGCAGGCGATCCGCGAGCAGAACATCGAGATCTCCGCCGGCACCATCGGCGGGCCGCCCACACCGGCAGGCACGGTCATGCAGCTGCCGATCAACGCGCAGGGCCGGCTCGACTCACCCGAGGCCTTCGGCGAGATCGTGCTCAAGTCGGAAGGCACGGCCCTCACCCGCCTGAAGGACGTCGCGCGCATCGAGCTCGGCTCACAGAGCTACTCCCTGCGCTCGCTGCTCGACAACCAGGACGCCGCCGCGATCGCGCTGTTCGAGGCGCCGGGTGCCAATACCGTGGAGCTGTCGGCCGCGGTACGGGCGAAGATGGCCGAGCTCGCCGAGACCTTCCCGGAGGGCGTCGAGTGGACGGTCGCGTACGACCCCACCGTCTTCGTCAAGGAGTCCATCCGCAAGGTCGTGGTGACGCTGCTCGAGGCGGTGGCGCTCGTGGTCATCGTCGTGGTGCTGTTCCTGCAGACCTGGCGCGCCTCGCTGATCCCGCTGATTGCGGTGCCGGTGTCCATCGTCGGCGCCTTCGCCGTGCTGTGGCTGCTCGGCTTCTCGCTCAACGTGCTGACGCTGTTCGGGCTGGTGCTGGCGATCGGCATCGTGGTCGACGACGCGATCGTGGTGGTGGAAAACGTCGAGCGCCACATCGAGAACGGCATGAAGCCGCGCGATGCGGCGCACCAGGCCATGAGCGAGGTCTCCGGCCCCATCATCGCCATCTCGCTGGTGCTGGCGTCCGTGTTCGTGCCACTCGCCTTCCTGGAGGGCGTCACGGGCCAGTTCTACCGGCAGTTCGCGGTGACGATCGCCGCCTCGGTGCTGATCTCGGCCTTCAACTCGCTGACACTGTCGCCGGCGCTGGCGGCCGTGCTGCTCAAGCCACGCGACGCGAAGCCCGACGCCCTGGGACGCGGCATCGAGCGGGTGTTCGGCCGGCTGTTCGAGGGCTTCAACCGCATGTTCAAGCGCGGGGCCGACCGCTATTCCGGCAGCATCGGCGGGGTCATCGGTCGCGCGCCACGACTGCTCGTGGTGTACGGGCTCTTGCTGGTGGTGACCGTGATCGGCTTCCGCGCGGTGCCCGGTGGCTTCATCCCCACGCAGGACAAGCTGTACCTGTTCGGGGCCGTGCAGCTTCCCGAGGGCGCGACCGTCG
>CAZXAS010000330.1:0-1666 GCA_964638185.1 uncultured Steroidobacteraceae bacterium
CGCCGGCAAGACGACGCTGACCGAGAAGCTGCTCTTGTTCGGTGGCGCGATCCAGATGGCCGGCACCGTGAAGGGGCGCAAGGCGGCGCGGCACGCCACCTCGGACTGGATGCGGCTCGAGCAGGAGCGGGGCATTTCCGTCACGTCGTCAGTGATGCAGTTCCCCTACCGGGAACGCATCGTCAACCTGCTCGACACACCCGGGCACGAGGACTTCTCCGAGGATACCTACCGGACGCTGACCGCGGTCGATTCGGCGCTGATGGTCATCGACTGCGCCAAGGGTGTCGAGGCACGCACCATCAAGCTGATGGAAGTCTGCCGGCTGCGCGACACCCCGATCATGACCTTCATCAACAAGCTCGATCGCGAGGGTCGCGAGCCGCTCGAGCTCCTCGACGAGATCGAGAAGGTGCTCGGCGTGGTGTGCGCGCCGGTGACCTGGCCGATCGGCATGGGCCGCGCGCTGAAGGGCATCTATCATCTGCTCGAGGACCGCATCTACGCCTACGACGCCGCCGCGGGCGGCCGCGTGGGGCGGAACCTGGTGATCGACGGCCTCGCCAGCGAGGCCGCGCAGGCGTTCCTGGGCGACGACCAGAAGGCCTTCCGCGACGAGGTCGAACTCGTGCATGGCGCCGCGCCCGCGTTCGACCCCGGGGCGTACCTGGCCGCACGCCAGACGCCGGTGTTCTTCGGTTCGGCCATCAACAACTTCGGCGTCGAGGAGCTGCTCGCGTCCTTCGTGGAGCACGCACCGTCGCCGCGGCCGCGCGCCACCACGACCCGCGAGGTCCGCGCCACCGAGGAACGGCTGACGGGCTTCGTGTTCAAGATCCAGGCGAACATGGACCCGGCACACCGCGACCGCATCGCCTTCATGCGGATCTGCTCCGGCCGCTACCAGCGTGGCATGCGCTTCAGGCATGTACGGCTCGGCAAGGAGATCCGCATCGCGGATGCGCTCACCTTCATGGCTTCGGACCGTTCGGCGGCCGAAGAGGCGTTCGCCGGCGACATCATCGGCCTGCACAACCACGGCACCATCAACATCGGCGACACGTTCACGGAGGGCGAGTCGCTGATGTTCACCGGCATCCCGAACTTTGCCCCCGAGATCTTCAGGCGCGCCGTGCTCAAGGACCCGCTGCGGGCCAAGGCGCTGCAGAAGGGCCTCGACCAGCTGTGCGAGGAGGGCGCGACGCAGCTGTTCCGGCCGTTGCGCAACAACGACCTGATCCTGGGTGCGATCGGCCAGCTGCAGTTCGACGTGGTGGCGTTCCGGCTGGCGGACGAGTACGGGGTGCAGTGCGCCTTCGAGCCGGTCAACGTGGCGACGGCGCGCTGGACGGTGTGCGCGGACGCGAAGAAGCTCGAGGAGTTCCGTAATCGGGCCTACGAGCATCTCGCGCTCGACCACGCGGGCGAGCTCGTCTACCTGGCGCCTAGCCGCGTCAACCTGCAGCTCGCCATCGAGCGGTCCCCGGACGTCACCTTCCGCGAGACCCGCGAGCATCTCGCCATCGCCGCGTGAGTGCCTGTAGTGAGGCGAGCCGCGTCAAGGTGGGCACGGCCCGTGGGGTTGTGCCTGTGGTGAGGCGAGCCGCATCGAGGTTGGCACGGCCCAGGCCGGCCTACTCCTGTAGATCGTATTTGCTCGCGCGGA
>CAZXAS010000331.1:0-1630 GCA_964638185.1 uncultured Steroidobacteraceae bacterium
CTCGTCATGGCCTTCGCCGTGCTGATGAAGAGGACCTGACGATGAGCCTCAACTGCCTGGTATTCGACATCGAGACCATCCCCGACGTCGAGCTCGGACGCCGCCTGCACGACCTGCCGGACGCGCCGGACGCCGAGGTTGCCGAGGCCATGTTCGCCCGCCGGCGGGAGGAAACCGGCTCGGAGTTCCTGCCCTTCGAGCAGCACCGCATCGCCTCCATTGCCGTGGCCTTGCGCAGCGGCGAGCAGTTCCACCTGTGGAGCCTGGGGGCGGTCGACGCACCCGAGGACGAACTGGTGACCCGTTTCTTCGCGGGCATCGAGAAGACCCAGCCGACGCTCGTGTCGTGGAACGGCAGCGGCTTCGACCTGCCGGTGCTGCACTACCGCTCGCTCAAGCACGGCATCGTGTCGCGGCGCTACTGGGATGTCGGCGAGTCCGACCAGAGCTTCCGCTTCAACAACTACCTCGGTCGCTTCCACTGGCGCCACATCGACGTCATGGACGTGCTGTCGGGCTACCAGGGGCGCGCGCGGGCGAGCCTCGAGCACGTCGCGGCGCTGCTCGGCCTGCCGGGCAAGCTGGGGATGGACGGCTCGAAGGTGTGGGGTGCCTATGCCGAGGGCCGCCTGCCCGAGATCCGCGCCTACTGCGAGACCGACGTCCTCAACACCTACCTCGTCTACCTGCGCTTCGAGCTGATCCGCGGCAAGCTCGGCGCCACCGCCTACGAGGCGGAGATCGCGCGCGTGTGGGAGTGGCTCGAGGAGCGCAGCGAAGCCCACTGGCAGGAATTCTCGGCGGCGTGGGACGTGACTTGAAGCCGCTGCCGCCGGAGCGAATGCAGGTCGCCTCGCTCGCCGACGACGGCCGTGGCGTGGCACGCGTGGACGGCAAGACGGTGTTCGTCCACGGGGCGCTGCCGGGCGAGGAGGTCATGGCTCAGCGTGTCCGACGGCACCGGCGCTATGACGAGGCCGACCTGCTGGAAGTCCTGGTGGCGGCGCCGGAGCGCGTCGCGCCGCGTTGCGAGCACTTCGGCGTGTGCGGTGGCTGCGCCCTGCAGCACCTGGACGCCGCACGCCAGATCGAGGTGAAGCGCCGGCACGTCGCGGAGCAGTTCGCGCGGGTCGGTCACGTCGAGCCGGCACGCTGGCTCGAGCCCCTCACCGGTCCGGCCTGGGGGTACCGCCGCCGGGCGCGGCTCGGCGTGCGCAACGTCATCAAGAAGGGCAGGGTGCTGGTCGGCTTTCGCGAGCGGGCCAAGCCCTATGTCACGGACGTGCGCCACTGCCCGGTGCTTGCCGGGCCGGTCGGCGGCCTCGTCGGCGCGCTGGCCGAACTGGTCGGCACGCTCGACATCCGCGACCGGCTGCCGCAGTTCGAGGTCGCCGTGGCGGACAGCGCCACGGCGCTGGTCGCGCGGGTGCTCGATCCGCCCGGCGACGCGGATCTCGAGCGCCTGCGCGGCTTCGCCGCCACGCACGCGGTCGAGTTCTACCTGCAGCCGGCCGGTCTCGACAGCATCGCGCCATTGTCGACCCCAGCGACCCCGCTGACCTACCGCCTGCCCGGGTTCGACGTCGAGATCCAGTTCGAGCCGTCCGACTTCATCCAGGTCAACGCGGAC
>CAZXAS010000332.1:0-1614 GCA_964638185.1 uncultured Steroidobacteraceae bacterium
GCGCGCCCTCGACGCCGCCACTCACCGGGCAGTCGAGGAAC
Source organism: uncultured Steroidobacteraceae bacterium (assembly GCA_964638185.1). GTDB lineage: Bacteria > Pseudomonadota > Gammaproteobacteria > Steroidobacterales > Steroidobacteraceae > SG8-30. Next base: position 42 of record CAZXAS010000332.1, read on the forward strand.
CCGCCTCCGGCGGCGCCGACGATCCTGGCCGCCCGCCGCGCCGTGGCGGCGCTCACGGTCGAGCAGTCGATCACCGTGGCGCCTGGCCTGAGGGCCGGGATCATCTGCTCGATGACCGCGAGTACGTCGGCATCGGCGGACACGCAGATGACCACCACGTCGGCGCGACGGGCGACTTCGGCCGGGTCGGCGCAGGCGGCGACACCGGTTGCGGCGGCGAATCGTGCCAGGCGCTCGGGACTGCGGTTCCACGCCGCCACCAGGAGTCCGGCGCGGTGAAGGTTGCTTGCCATCGGCGCACCCATGGCGCCGAGGCCGATGAAGCCGGCTTTCATTCGAGGGACGTCTCCGCGTCAGGCGCGGGAGCCATTCTGCCCGAAAGCGCGGCGGCCGGCCGCGCGCCGGGTCGCGCTCAGTTGCAGAACTCGTCGACCGCCTGCTTGGCGCGCACGCGAGCCTGGGCGAGCTCGGCATCCGACAGGTATTCGCGACCGCCGTCGGCGGTCTGGCGGAACAGGCGCTGCGACTGGACGTAGGTCTTGTAACGCTCCTGCGCCTTGGTGCACTGCTCGGCACGCTCGCGCTGGACGTCCTGCTGCACCGCGGCCACGGTCTCCTCGGAGGGGGGCGGCAGGCCGACGGTATCCATGGGCGGCGGGGAGTCGGCGGTGTCGTCGTCGAAGCCGTCGTCCTGGTCCTGGTCCTGGTCGTCGCCCTGGTCCTCATCGGGGGCGTTGAGGCCCTGCTCGTACACCGCGAGCACGCGCGAGCCGGCCTCCACGGGCGGGCGGTCCGTGTAGTGGACCTGGCCTGCCGTGTCCATCCACTTGTAGACAGTCTCGGCACCGGCGACGGATGCGATTCCGGCCAGCACCAGAGTGACGAGCGCCTTGCGAAGCATGATCTGCTACTCCAGTCCCGGCCTGCCGGCGCCCGCGGCGCCCGGCGTGTCCGGCTTCCCCCGAAAAATCGTCCGGCGGGGTCTGCCCCGTACCGCGACAAGTCTGCCGCGTCCAGCCGGGGAATCGTTGACCGCGGTCACAGTTGTCCGGCCGCGGCAGCCCGGCGCACCCGGCCGCCTGCGTCACAGTCTATCAACCCGCGCCGTGACCGCCAGCCGCGCGTGCGGGCGGGGGCCGGCGCAAAAGGAACGGGCGCCCCGTGGCGCCCGTTCCGGGGCCGGTCCCTGCGCGGACCGGCCGGCTGGAGCCCTGCCAGGCTCAGTTGTTGTAGGCCCGTTCGTCGTGCAGGGCGAGGTCGAGGCCCTGGCTCTCCTGGTCCGCGGTGACCCTGAGCCCGACGATCATGTCGACGATCTTCAGGATGACGAAAGTCAGCACGCCGCTGAACACGATGGTGAACAGCACGCTCTTGGCCTGGGTCCAGACCTGCTGGCCGATGGTGACGCCCTCCGGCAGCCCCGCGCCGCCGAGCGACCCGGCGCACACGCCGGTGAGGATCGCGCCGACGATGCCGCCGACCGCGTGCACGCCGAACACGTCGAGCGAGTCGTCGTAGCCGATCGCGCGCTTGAGCTTGGTGGCCGCGAGGAAGCACAGCACGCCGGCGGCGA
>CAZXAS010000333.1:0-1613 GCA_964638185.1 uncultured Steroidobacteraceae bacterium
GTTCAGGACGGGCAAGACCAGGGGGAGGGGACCATGAAGCAGCGAACGGGGAAGGGGGTGCTGGCGATCGCGGTCGTGCTGCTCGCGACGGTGAGCGCCCTACCGGCCAGTGCCGCCATGGCGGTGATCGACATCCGGGCGATCGGGCAACTGCGGCAGCAGTTGTCGCTGGCGCGCCAGCATCTGTCGACGCTGCAGCAGGAACTCAACCAGCTGCGGGCCACACACCAGGCGTTGACCGGCCCGCGGGGCATGCAGGGGCTCATGGGGCTGACGCCCGACGAGCGCAACTACCTGCCGGGCTCGTGGAACGAGTGGGCGGCGGTGCTGGCAGGGACGAGTGCCCGCTATGGGACGCTCGCGCGGCAGATCGAGGCGACCATCGAGGCGGGCGCGGTGTTGCCGCCTGGCCGGGTGGCTCAACTGAGTGCGGCGGAGCGCGACATCGTCGAGACGCGCCGGCGTCAGGTGGCGTGGCAGGCGGTGACGCTCCGCGAGGCCTACGGCCAGGCGAGTGCACGCTTCGCGTCACTCAACCAGCTCGTCAGTGCCATCGGCGGGGCGGGCGATGCCAAGGCGATTGCGGACCTGCAGGCGCGGATTGGCGCCGAGCAGGCGATGCTCGCGAACGAACAGGCAAAGCTCGAGCTCGTTGCACAGATGGCAGCCGCCGAGGCCGCGCTGCAGGCCGGGCGCGAGCGCGAGGCGGCGCTCGCCGGGCACGGGCAGTTCGCCGCGCGCTTCCAGCCGACGCTCCGCTAGCTGGGCGCAACGCGGATGTTCGAGAGTTTCTGGACCTGGCTCGGGGCGCGACTCGCGTCCTATATCGGCACCTACGCGGCGGCGAGTGCTGCGGCGATCGAGCCGGTGGCGGTCACGCTGGGCGTGCTCTACGTGATGGTGTGGGGGCTCCTGCACTTTCGCGGCAAGATCGAGGAGCCGTTTCTGGCCGGTGCGATGCGGATCCTGGGACTTGCGGTCGTCTTCGGCGTGGGCCTCAGGTTGTGGTCCTATCACACCATCCTCACCGACACCTTCTTCAACGCTCCGGCGCAGTTGACCGCCGCGGTGATCGGGGCGGCCGATCCGGTCACGACGGTGGACGTGATCTGGGCGCAGGGCGGATCGGTCGCGGCGACGCTGTGGGAGCGCGGCGGTGTCTTCAGTGGGGATCTTGGCTATTACCTCGCGGCGATCGCGGTGTATGTGCTGATGGGCATCGTGTGCGTGTACGCGGTGTTCCTGATGGCACTCGCGCGGGTCGCGCTCGCGGTGCTCCTCGCCCTGGGGCCGGTGTTCATCGTGTTGCTCCTGTTCGAGTCCACGCGGCGGTTCTTCGAGGCGTGGCTGCAGCAGCTCGCGAACTACGCGCTGGTGTCGGTGCTCACGGTGCTGGTGGCAGGGCTGATGCTCGAAGTGGTCGAGGCCTATGCCACGCAGACCGCGGCGCGCGGCGCGGCGATCGTGACGGTGGATGCGCTCAACATGGTACTGGCGGCGGGCCTGGTGTTCCTGATCTTCCGGCAGGTGATGCCGATCGCGGCGCGGTTGTCGGGGGGACTCGCGCTCGCAAGCTTCGGCTCGCTCGGGCGCGTGGCGGGTCTCACCTGGAT
>CAZXAS010000334.1:0-1610 GCA_964638185.1 uncultured Steroidobacteraceae bacterium
GCGCGGCGCGAGCTCCTGGTCGGGCAGCACATCCCCTACACCGCGCTCGTGGCGCCAACCCTCGTCGCCACCGACCAGGGCGACTACGTGCAGACCTGGCGAGTCAGCGGGGTGAGCTTCGAGAGTGCCGACGACGCTGCGTTGAACGTCTGGCACGAACGGCTCAATGCGCTCTGGCGCAATCTCGCCGCGCCGCAGGTGGCGCTGTGGGTGCACGTGATCCGCCGTCGCGAGCGGGGGTATCCGGGTGGTGCCTGCGCGCCGGGGTTCGCGGCCGAGCTCGATCGGCACTACCGGGCGCGGATGGCGGGCGAGACCCTGCGGGTGAACGAGCTCTATGTCTCGCTCGTGTACCGGCCGCAGCCGACGCTCGCCGGGGCGGCGGTGCTGAAGCTCTTTCGCGGCGGGCACAGCGGACTCGATGCCACGGCCCAGGCGGAGGCGATCGAGGCCTGCGGCAAGCTCGCCGCCCAGCTCGAGGCGGGACTGATGGAGGTCGAGGCGGAGCCCTTGGGCCTCGAGCTCGCCGACGGGCGGGTGGTGTCGCGGTTGCTGGAGTTCCTGGGACTGCTGGTCAATGGCGAGCGGCAGGCCTTTCCGGTGCCGCGCGCGCCGGTCAATAGCGTGCTCGGCACCTCGCGGCTCCTGTTCGGGACCGAGGTCGCGGAGATGCGGATGCCGACCGCCACGCGGCTCGTGGCCGGACTCGGGATCAAGGAGTACCCGACGCCGACCTCGCCGGGACTGCTGAACCGGCTTCTCACCGCGCCGTTTCCGTTCGTGCTCACCCAGTCGTTCACGTTCCTGGCCAAGAGCACCGCCCAGGCGCTGCTCGCGCGCCAATACCACCGTATGACCAATGCCGGTGATCTCGCGGTGTCGCAGGCTGAGGCCCTCAACCTGGCCCTCGACCAGCTCGCCTCGAACGCGTTCGCGATGGGCGAGCATCACCTGTCGCTCCTGGTGCAGACCGAGCCGGTGCCGGCCGAGGCCGACCCGGCCGCGGCGTTACGCAGCCTCAACGAGTCGGTGGCGCTGGCGCGCGCCTGGCTCGGGGAGACCGGCATGGTGGTGGCGCGCGAGGACCTCGCGCTCGAGTCGGCGTTCTGGGCGCAGCTGCCCGGGAACTTCGGCTTCAGGCCGCGCAAGGCGCCGATCACCACCCGCAACGTCGCCGGGTTTGCGGCGCTGCATAACTATCCGGTCGGGCGGCCGGTGGGGAACCACTGGGGCGAGGCGCTGGCGCTCTTTCGCACCGCGGCAGGCTCACCCTATTACTTCTCGCTGCATGCCTCGGATCCGCGTGAGCCGGATGGCGGGTCCAGGCGCGACACCGGACATACCTTCATCTGCGGGCCGACCGGGTCGGGCAAGACGGTGCTGCTCGGCTTCCTGGTCGCGATGCTGACCCGGTCGGGCGCGACGCAGGTGCTGTTCGACAAGGACCAGGGGCTCGCGATCCTGGTGCGCGCCCTGGGCGGGGAGTACCGGGCGCTCAAGCGCGGCGAATCGACCGGGTGCAACCCGCTCGCGCTGCCGCTCGACGCCGGGCATCAGTCGTTCCAGCGGGAGTGGCTCAAACGCCTCGCGAGCCGGCCGGGCCGGGCGCT
>CAZXAS010000335.1:0-1598 GCA_964638185.1 uncultured Steroidobacteraceae bacterium
ACTGGCGCGTGGCCGGGACGATGGACCACCTCGCCCGCAATGCCGACGGCGACGAGTTGCTGTTCGTGCATGCCGGCCATGGCGAGCTCTACTGCGACTTCGGCCACCTCTCCTTCGAGGCCGGCGACTACATCGTGCTGCCGCGCGGCACCATGTGGAGGCTCGACTGTGCCGAGCCGGTCACGGCGCTGCTGATCGAGGCGACCAATGGCTCCTACACGCTGCCGGACCGCGGGCTCGTCGGCCAGCACGCGATCTTCGATCCGGCGATGCTCGACACGCCGCGCATCGACGATGCGTTCCGCGCGCAGCAGGACGAGCGCCCGTGGCGGGTCGCGATCAAGCGCATGAACGCGGTGTCGACCGCGTCGTATCCGTTCAACCCGCTGGACGCCGTCGGCTGGCACGGCGACCTCGCCGCCTGTCGCCTGAACGTGCGCGACATCCGCCCGTTGATGAGCCACCGCTACCACCTGCCGCCGTCCGCGCACACCACTTTCATGGCCGGCCGCTTCGTGGTCTGCACCTTCGTGCCGCGTCCGTTCGAGTCGGACCCGGGCGCGCTCAAGGTGCCGTTCTTCCACAACAACGACGACTACGACGAGGTCATCTTCTATCACGCCGGCGACTTCTTCAGCCGCGACAACATCCACCCCGGCATGCTGACCTGGCACCCCTGCGGCTTCACCCATGGCCCGCACCCGAAGGCGCTCGAGCGCATGCTGGTGCAGACCAAGCCGGCGACCGACGAGTACGCGGTGATGATCGACACCCGCGACGCGCTGGAGCCCGCGGCGGCCGCGGCGGATGTCGAGTGGGACGGCTACGTCGACAGCTGGAAGGGGACACGCAAGTGAAGCTCGCGACCATCAGGGACGGTTCGCGCGACGGTCGCCTCGCGGTTGTGAGCCGCGACCTGGGCCGCGCCGTCTACGCCGACGGCATCGCCGCCACGCTGCAGGCGGCACTCGACGACTGGCCGGCGCGTGCGCCGGCGCTGGCCGAGCTCGCCGCCATGCTCGCCGCCGGCAATGCCAGCAACTCCTTCGGCTTCGACCCGGCCCAGGCCATGGCGCCGCTGCCACGCGCGTACCACTGGGTCGACGGCAGCGCCTACGTCAATCACGTCGAGCTGGTGCGCAAGGCCCGCGGCGCCGAGATGCCGCAGTCGTTCTGGACCGACCCGCTGGTGTACCAGGGCGGCGGCGACGACCTGCTCGGCGCGACCCAGGACGCGCCGTTCCCGAGCGAGGACTTCGGCATCGACCTCGAGGGCGAGGTCGCGGTGGTCACCGACGACGTGCCGATGGGCTGCGACGCGCAGGCGGCGCGCGAGCACATCCGCCTGGTGATGCTGGTGAACGACTGGTCGCTCAGGAACCTCATCCCCGGTGAGCTCGCCAAGGGTTTCGGCTTCTACCAGTCCAAGCCCGCCACGGCGTTCTCGCCGGTCGCAGTCACGCCTGACGAACTGGGCGAGGCCTGGGACGGAGCGCGGCTGCACCGCCCGCTCACGGTACACGTGAACGACCGCCTGCTCGGCCAGCCGAACGCCGGCGTCGACATGACCTTCGATTTCGGCCAGCTCATCGCCCACG
>CAZXAS010000336.1:0-1587 GCA_964638185.1 uncultured Steroidobacteraceae bacterium
CGCTGTCGCCCGGCTCGCGCACTTCGACCTTGCGCAGCATCTGCCGCACGATCACCTCGATGTGCTTGTCGTTGATCTTCACGCCCTGCAGGCGGTAGACGTCCTGGATCTCGCGGGTCAGGTAGTTGGCGAGCTCGGTGACGCCCTGCAGGCGCAGGATGTCGTGCGGGTTGGGCTCGCCGTCCGCGATCACCTCGCCGCGCTCCACGTGCTCGCCCTCGAACACGTTGAGGTGGCGCCACTTCGGGATCAGCTCCTCGTAGTGCTCGTTGTTCTCGCCAGTGATGACCAGGCGGCGCTTGCCCTTGGTCTCGCGGCCGAAGCTGACGGTACCGGACACCTCGGCGAGGATCGCCGGCTCCTTCGGCTTCCTGGCCTCGAACAGGTCCGCGACACGCGGCAGGCCGCCGGTGATGTCGCGGGTCTTCGACGACTCCTGCGGGATGCGGGCGATCACGTCGCCGACCGACACCGTGGCGCCGTCCTCGAGCGAGATCAGCGCGCCGGCCGGCAGCGTGTAGACCGCCGGGATGTCGGTGTTGGCGAAGGTCACTTCCTTGCCCTTGGCGTTCACCAGCTTGATGGTCGGCCGCAGGTCCTTGCCGCCCGGACCACGCTGCTTCGGGTCGAGCACCACGATGCTCGACAGGCCCGTGATCTCGTCGAGCTGGGTCTGCACGGTGACGCCGTCGAGGAAGTCCTGGAACTTCAGGCGGCCGGTCACCTCGGTGACGACCGGGTGGGTGTGCGGATCCCAGGTCGCCACGACCTGGCCCGGCACCACCGGGTCGCCCTCGTTGGCGTTGACCATCGCGCCGTAGGGGATCTTGTAGCGCTCGCGCTCGCGGCCGAACTCGTCGATGACACCGATCGCGCCGGAGCGCGACGTGGTGACAAGGTGGCCCTTCTCGTGGCGCACCGCCTTGACGTTGTGGAAGCGCAGCGTGCCCTGGCCCTTCACCTCGATCGACGATGCCGCCGCGGCCCGCGACGCGGCGCCACCGATGTGGAAGGTCCGCATCGTCAGCTGCGTGCCCGGCTCGCCGATCGACTGCGCGGCGATCACGCCGACCGCCTCGCCGATGCTGATCAGCCGGCCGCGGGCGAGGTCGCGCCCGTAGCACATCGAGCACACCCCGTAGCGGATCTCGCAGGTGATCGGCGAACGGACGTTGACCGCGTCGACGCCGAACTGCTCCAGGCGCTGCACCCACTTCTCGTCCAGCAGCGTGCCGGCCGGCACCAGCACGTCCTCGGTGCCCGGCTTGAAGACGTCCTCGGCCACCACGCGCCCGAGCACGCGCTCGCCGAGCCCCTCGACCACGTCCCCGCCCTCGACGATCGGGGTCACCAGGAGCCCGTTCGTGGTGTGGCAGTCCAGGTCGGTCACGACCAGGTCCTGCGCCACGTCGACCAGGCGACGGGTCAGGTAGCCCGAGTTCGCGGTCTTGAGCGCGGTGTCGGCGAGGCCCTTGCGCGCGCCGTGGGTCGAGATGAAGTACTGCAGGACGTTGAGGCCCTCGCGGAAGTTGGCCGTGATCGGCGTCTCGATGATCGAGCCGTCCGGCTTGGCCATCAGGCCGCGCA
>CAZXAS010000337.1:0-1575 GCA_964638185.1 uncultured Steroidobacteraceae bacterium
GGGTCTGCCGGTCGTCCGCTGATTCCTCGTTCTCCAGGCGCCGGCGCAGCTCGAGCCACGCGAGCCAGACGGCTTCGAACAGCCAGCGCGCAGCTTCCAGCCTTCCGGCATCGATCGACGCGCCCGGACGGCAATAGGCCTCGAGCAGCCTCGCGCACGCCTCGCCGTCCAGGTCGTGGTAGGCGACGAAGCCGGCGAGGTCCATCACCCTGTCGCCGGCACCCGCGTACTCCCAGTCGACCGCCATCAGCCGCTCACCGCAGTCGATCAGGTTGCGGTGATGCAGGTCGTTGTGACACAGGACCGGCGCGTCGTCCCGCGCCAGCTCGTTGCGGACGCGGACCGCGCGCCTGAGGATGCTTTCGGGCACGACGCTGCGCAGGATGCCGCGGTAGTAGTCGAGGCTCGACGCGAAGTCCACGCGACGCACTCCCGCGGGCACGTCGGCGTCGTGGAGGTGCCGGAGCCACGCGGCAATGTCCTCGATGCCCTGCCCCGACTTCGCCCGCTCGCGGGACCAGACCCGGTCGCCGAGATACTCGGTCACCAGCAATCCCTCGGCGGGATCGTCGAGCAGCACGCCCGGCGCGAGGCCGAGCCTCGACACCAGCGAGTGGATCCGCGCCTCGGCGGCGCGCACGACGTCGAAGGCCGGATCGTTGTCCCCGCCGATGCGCACGACGACGTCGTGCCCGGCGTCCGTGAGCCGGTAGGAATGGTTCCGCGAGCCGCCGGCGAGCATGGTGACCGACGGATCGACGAGACCGAGCCGCTCCGCGGCGGCATTGACGCGCTGGCGCAGCATGGCCGAGTCAGCCATGGTCGGGGGCGAGCCGTGGCGCGCGCTGCCACTGCCACCATCCAGCCGCCGCGAGCACGGCGAATACCACGTACAGGGCCGCCGTGAATGCGAGTCCCTGTGCCGCGAAGAGCCATGCCAGCCCGACGTCGATCGCGATCCACCACAGCCAGGCCGCGGCGACGCGCCGGATCATCATCCAGGTTGCGGCGATACTGGCCCAGGTGCCGAGCGCATCGGCCCAGGGCGCCGCGGCATCGGAACCCAGGGCCAGCAGGGGCGCCGTCCCGACCGTCGCCAGGGCCACGATGACGACTGCCGAGAGATGCCTCGCCGGACTCCAGCTGCGTGCGAGGAGTCCAGGCGCCCGGGCTGCCTCGCGACCCCAGCTGATCCATCCGCCCGCTGCCATGGCCACGTACACGAGCTGCAGGCCCGACTGCAGGTACAGCCTGGAATCGAAGAACACCACCACGTACAGCGCGGCGCTCGCGCCGCCCGCGAGCCAGCACCATCGCACCTGGCGGATCGCGAGCACGACATAGGCGAGGCCCAGCGACACCGCGACGAGCTCGGCAAGCCCGGTGCCAGCGAGTTGCGTCAGGATGGCCGCGGCGCCGGAGTGGGTCGACTCAGTCACCGCCGCCCAGCACCTTCATCACGAACACCGCGCGCCGGTCGCCCTCGAGGCTCCGCCCGATCTCCGCCTGCATCGCCTGCATGACCGGGGCGTATTCGCCACTGACCTGCGTACTCATCGAGTTGGTGACCACGCG
>CAZXAS010000338.1:0-1567 GCA_964638185.1 uncultured Steroidobacteraceae bacterium
TCCGGCACGAGATCGAGACCAAGGACCTGCTGCTCGCCAACCTGCGCGCCGACCTCGAGTCGATCGACAGCGCGCTCGCCACCGACGCCGCCGCCTGGCGCGAGGAAGTGAATGCACTGGTCGCGGCGCGCCGCGCCGAGCTCGAGTCGATCAATGCGCGCATGGCGCGTGCACAGCCGAAGTGGCAGGAGGCACTCGCCCGCTTTGCCGACATCGAGCGCAGGGCGCGCGAGGCCGAGCGCGCTGCGGATGCCGCCCGCGCGAAACTCGAGGCGCTCGAGCAGGACATGTACCCGTGGGATCCATACCTGAATCCCGGCAAGGTCGTGGCGCTCGAACGCGCGCGGGCCGAACTCGCGCTGGCCGAGCACAGCGCGAAGGCCTGGCAGGCGGCGCGGCAGCGGGTGGCCTCCGAGCAGGCCGCCTCCCCCATCCGGTCGCTGCAGGAGCAACGTTCAGCACTGGTCGGCGAGATCGCCGGCCTGGCCGATTCCGAATCGCCGCGCCAGCGGGAGCTGCTGGCCGCGCGCGAACGCAAGGAGCAGGAAGTCGTCGCGGTCGAGCAGTTGCTGCAGGCACAACGTGAACGCATCGCCGAGGATCCCGGCGAGCGGCTCATGACCGCCGCCAGGACCCGACTGCCGCTCGCGATCGCCATCCTGGCGGGTGTCCTGCTGGTCCCGGTATTCACCAAGATCGTGTTCTATTACCTGCTCGCGCCGCTCGCGAGCCGCAGGCCGCCGGTGCGGATCCTCCCGGACGACCGCGCGCCCGCCGTGCCCGAGCCGCGACCGTCGGGCGTGTCGGTTCCGCTCGACATCGAGCCGGGCGAGGAACTGCTGGTGCAGTCCGACTTCCTGCAGAGCAGCAGCCAGCCGGCGAGCAAGCGGACACAGTGGTTCCTGAACGCGCGACTGCCGTTCGCGAGCCTCGCCTCCGGCATGTTCGCGCTGACCCGCATCCGCCCCGAGTCGGGCGTGGCGACCCGGGTCGTGGTGTCCTCGCAGCAGGATGCCTTCGGTGAGGTCGGCGTAGTCGAGCTGCCCGCCGGTGCGGCGATGGTGCTGCAGCCGCGCTCCCTCGCGGGCGTGGTGAAGCCGGCGGGCGCGCCGGTGCAGATATCACGTCACTGGCGCCTGGCCAGCCTGCATTCATGGCTGACGCTGCAGCTGCGATATCTCGTCTTCCACGGTCCTTGCCGGCTGGTGCTGAAGGGGTGCCGCGGCGTGAAGGCAGAGGAGCCCGCTCCTGGCCAGCCACGCATGATCAACCAGTCCGCGACGCTCGGGTTCAGCGCCAACCTGGAGTACCGCACCACGCGCTGCGAAACGCTGGTCGCCTACCTGCGCGGCAAGGAAGACCTGTTCAACGACCTGTTCGCGGGCGGGCCCGGCCGGTTCATCTACGAGGAGATGCCGGCCGGCGGGCGGCGCGCCGGCATCACTGGTCGCGGCCTCGAAGGACTGGCCGACGCGGTGCTCAAAGCCTTCGGCATCTAGGAAGACGCTTCAAGGCTCCCGACACTCAGCCCTCGTCGAGCATCCCCAGCTGCCAGCGCAGGAACATG
>CAZXAS010000339.1:0-1535 GCA_964638185.1 uncultured Steroidobacteraceae bacterium
AGATCGTCGCCAGCGACCCGGATCGTTTCGTGCTCGTCGGCCAGTTCACCAACCCCGCCAACCCGGAGGTCCATCGGCGCACGACCGCCGAGGAGATCTGGGCCGACACCGACGGCGCGGTCGACATCCTGATCTCGGGCGTCGGTACCGGCGGTACCATCACCGGCGTGGCTGAGGTCATCAAGTCGCGCAAGCCCTCCTTCCGTGCCGTCGCCGTGGAGCCGGAGGCGAGCCCGGTGCTGTCCGGCGGCCAGCCGGGACCGCACAAGATCCAGGGCATCGGTGCCGGCTTCATCCCGGACGTGCTCAACACCGGTGTCATCGACGAGATTGTCCAGGTCTCCAACGAGCAGGCCGGCGAATATGCGCGCCGCCTCGGCCGCGAGGAAGGCGTGCTGGTCGGCATCAGCGCCGGTGCGGCGCTGGCGGCGGCACTCAAGGTCGCGGAACGCGAGGAGAATCGCGACAAGCTGATCGTGGTCGTCATCCCGAGCTTCGGCGAGCGTTACCTGTCGACCTGGCTCTACGAGGAAGCGCCGCCGAACGAGCTCAAGCTTGTGGTCAACCGCTGAGGCGACGATGGCCACGCGCGCGGATGCCCGGATCGGCGGCCTGACGCGCAAGTCCGCGCGTCGCGGCTTCGAGTCGCTCGGGGCCGGGGCACTTCCTGATCGCGAAGTGGTGCTGGCCGCCGTCGAGCGGCTGCACGCCCTGTTGACGCCGGAAATGATGGCCGAGGCGGCCGACGACATCAGTCGTGCCCGGCGGGTGGAGTCCGAACTCGCCGCGCTCGAGCCGCTGCTCGCCGTCCAGGTGCGCCTCGCGCTCGACTTCGAGGACCGGCTCGAGGCGCGCGACCGGAGCCCCGGGGAGCGCGAGACGGCGAGCCACGACCTGGCGCGGATGCTGCTCGACGCCTTGCCGGAGCTGCGCGAGCGGCTGTTCGAGGATGCCTGGGCGGCGTATCGCGGCGATCCCTCCTGCCGCGATCCGGTGGAGGCGATCTACGCGTTCCCGGGGGTATTCGCCATCACCCGTCATCGCATCGCGCACGTGCTCCAGCGCGAGCGGGTACCGTTGCTGCCACGGCTGATCGCCGAGCATGCCCACCGGCTCACCGGCATCGACATTCACCCGGGTGCGGCCATCGGTCGCGAGTTCTTCATCGACCATGGCACCGGCGTGGTCATCGGCGAGACGGCGATCCTCGGGGACCGGGTCACGCTCTACCAGGGCGTGACGCTCGGCGCCAAGAGCTTCCAGGTCGACGAGTCGGGGCGCCTGGTCAAGGGCCAGCCACGTCACCCGATCGTCGAGGACGACGTCACGATCTACGCGAGCGCCACGGTGCTCGGCCGGGTACGCATCGGCCGCGGCAGCGTCATCGGCGGCAACGTCTGGCTCACCCACGGCGTGCCGCCCGGCTCGCGCGTCTACCAGGCCGAACCGGTCGAGTCAGGCTTCGAGTCCGGCGCCGGGATCTGACCCACACACGTGGACGATTCGCGGGCGCTCACGGCTGGCGCCCCGGCCGG
>CAZXAS010000340.1:0-1518 GCA_964638185.1 uncultured Steroidobacteraceae bacterium
ATCATCCGCGCGACCCAGAAGAAGATGATGTCGAAGCCGGTGACCAGCACCGACGTCGGATAGAACTTGTCGAGCTCGGCGGTGCGCGCCGGCCAGCCGAGGGTCGAGAACGGCCAGAGTGCCGACGAGAACCAGGTGTCCAGCACGTCCTCGTCCTGGCGCAGGGCGACATCGGCGCCGATGCCGTGGCGCTTCCGGACATCGTCCTCGCTGCGCCCGACATAGACCGTGCCCGCGGCGTCGTACCAGGCCGGGATGCGATGGCCCCACCACAGCTGGCGGCTGATGCACCAGTCCTTGATGTTGCGCATCCACTCGAAGTAGGTCCGGTCCCAGTTGCCGGGTACGAATCGGACGCGCCCCTGTTCGACGGCCTCGATCGCGGGACGTGCCAGCGGCTCGATGCGGACGTACCACTGGTCCGTCAGCCACGGCTCGATGACGCTGCCGCTGCGATCGCCACGCGGCACCATCAGCCTGTGGTCGTCGATCCGTTCCACGAGGCCCGCGGCCGTCAGGTCGGCGACCACCCGCTTGCGTGCCTCGAAGCGGTCCAGCCCGCGATATGCGGCCGGCACGTCCGCGGTGAGCGTGGCGTCGGCCTCGAGGATGTTGATGAGCGGCAGCCCGTGGCGCTGTCCCATTTCATAGTCGTTGAAATCGTGGGCCGGCGTGATCTTGACGCAGCCGGAGCCGAATGCCGGATCGACGTAGTCGTCGGCGATGATGGGAATGTCGCGTCCGGTGAGCGGCAGGCGCACGCTCCTGCCGACCAGGTGGCGGTAGCGCTCGTCCTCGGGATGCACGGCGACGGCCGTATCGCCCAGCATCGTCTCGGGACGCGTGGTCGCCACGACCAGGTGACCATCGCCGTCCGCGAGCGGATAGCGCAGGTGCCACAGGCTGCCCTGTTCCTCCTGCGACAGCACCTCGAGGTCGGACAGCGCGGTGTGCAGCACCGGGTCCCAGTTCACCAGCCGCTTGCCGCGGTAGATCAACCCCTCCTCGTGCAGGCGCACGAAGGCCTCGAGCACCGCCGCGGACAGTCCCTCGTCCATCGTGAAGCGGTCGCGGCTCCAGGCCACGGAGGCGCCGAGGCGCCGCAGCTGGTTGGCGATGGTCCCGCCGGACTGGGACTTCCACTGCCACACGCGCTCGATGAAGCGCTCGCGGCCCACGTCGTGCCGCGTCAGGCCCTCGGCGTTGAGCTGGCGCTCGACCACCATCTGCGTCGCGATGCCGGCGTGGTCGGTGCCCGGCTGCCAGAGCGTGTCGTGGCCGCGCATGCGGTGGTAGCGGGTCAGCGCGTCCATGATCGTGTCCTGGAACGCGTGGCCCATGTGCAGCGTGCCGGTGACGTTGGGCGGCGGGATGACGATGCAATAGGCAGGTCCATCGCCGCGCGGCTCGAAGCAGCCGGTGGCCTCCCAGCGCGCGTACACGCGCTGTTCGATGTCCCTGGGGGAGTAGGTCTTGTCCATGCGGGGAGGGCGTCGCGGTAAACGCCCAGTATACAAG
>CAZXAS010000341.1:0-1516 GCA_964638185.1 uncultured Steroidobacteraceae bacterium
GCCTCGAACGGCTCGAGGAGGCCGGGCAGCTGTTTCGCTGCTATTCCGGCGACCCGCTTGCCGCAACAGACGATGCCATCGCCGCAGCGCCCGGCATGGTGATGGCGCACGTGCTGCGCGCGTGGCTCAACCTGCTCGGCACCGAGCCGGGCACGCTGGCCGCCGCGCGGGAGTCGCTCGCCATCGCGCAGTCGCTGCCCGCGACCCGGCGCGAGGCGGGCCACGTCGCGGCGATCGCGCAGCTGGTCTCCGGCCGCTGGCACGCGGCCGCACGCATCCTGGAGGACGTATCGATCGACCACCCCGTCGATGCGCTGGCGTTGCAGGTCGGACACCAGCTCGACTTCTTCACCGGCAACTCGCGCATGCTGCGTGACCGCATCGCCCGCGCGCTGCCGTCCTGGAGCGAGTCGATGCCCGGCTACCACGCACTGCTCGGCATGCATGCCTTCGGCCTCGAGGAGACCGCCGAGTACGGGCGCGCCGAGGCCGAGGGCCGTCGCGCCGTCGAGCTCGAGCCACGCGATGGCTGGGCCCAGCACGCGGTGGCGCACGTGATGGAGATGCAGGGACGGCAGCGCGACGGTGTCGCCTGGATGCGCGCCAACCCCGATGCCTGGGCGAAGGACAGCTTCTTCGCGGTCCACAACTGGTGGCACCTGGCGCTATTCCACCTCGAGCTCGGCGAAGTCGACGCGGTCCTGGAGCTCTACGACGGTCCCATCTATGGACAGCGCTCGACCGTGATCCTCGACATGGTGGACGCCTCGGCGCTGCTGTGGCGGCTGCACCTGCGCGGGATCGACGTGGGCGACCGCTGGAAGCCGGTGGCCGAGGCCTGGCGGCCGCATGCACGTGCCGGAAACTACGCGTTCAACGATGCGCACGCGGTCATGGCCTTCATCGGCGCCGGGCTCGACGAGGAAGTCGCCAGCGTGCAGGAGGTTCAGCGGGAGGCCGTGCAGCGCGATGACGACAATGCTGCCTTCACGCGCGAGGTCGGCCAGCCGGTCGTCGCCGCGCTCAAGGCCTTTGCCGAGGGCGACTACGGATTCAGCGTCGACGCGTTGCGCAGCGTGCGCGGCATCGCGCAGCGCTTCGGCGGCAGCCATGCGCAGCGCGACCTGCTCGACCTGACGTTGATCGAGTCGGCCTGGCGCAGCGGCAACCTGAACCTGGCCCGCGCCCTCACGGCCGAACGCCTGCAGCTCAAGTCGACGAGCCCGTGGGCAGTGGCGCTGCACCAGCGCAGCACCGCACAGCGCCAGCCAGAGCCATCCGTACGGCGCCCGGCTGCAGCGAGGGCAGCAGCGACGCATTGAGTCGTGCGGCTCCCGCCGCACGGGACCTTCCAGTCCGGGCGGGCGGGCCACAGTGCCCGCGCCGCCCGGCTTGCCGCTACACTGGGGTCCCGCACGCGATCCCGGTGGACGAGCCATGCAGTCACGCCCGCTCAGCGGTAACGGTCCGAACGTCTCCGCGCTCGGCCTCGGCTGCATGGGCATGAGCTGGGGCT
>CAZXAS010000342.1:0-1513 GCA_964638185.1 uncultured Steroidobacteraceae bacterium
AGCTCATCGACCAGTCTCGCGGTGCCGGCATCGGCCGGCCGCTCGCGCCGGAACAGCCAGTCCGCCAGCTGCGGGTCGGGCGTCTCGAGCAGGCGCTCGAAATCCGCGCGGCGGGCTTCGTCGGCGCCGGCGTAGTGCGTGTCGAGCCAGCGCCCGAGCACGAGGTCGAGTTCCTTCATCCCGCGGCGACAGCGCCAGCGCAACCTGCCGATGCCGTCGTCGCCGGCCATGGGCTCAGTGCTGCCGCTCGGCGATGAGCCGCTTGATGTCTGCGATGGCGCGCGCCGGGTTCAGGTCCTTCGGGCAGGCCTCGGTGCAGTTCATGATGGTGTGGCAGCGGTACAGCTTGAACGGGTCCTCGAGGGCATCGAGCCGCTCGCCGAGCGCCTCGTCGCGGGTGTCGACGATCCAGCGATAGGCCGCGAGCAGCGCAGCGGGGCCGAGGTAGCGGTCGCCGTTCCACCAGTAGCTCGGGCAGCTCGTCGAGCAGCAGGCGCAGAGGATGCAGGCGCTCGGCCGGTCGATCCTCTCCTGGTCCTCGGGGGTCTGCAGCCGCTCGCGGTCCGGTGGCGCCGGCGTGCGCGTCTGCAGCCACGGTTTCACCGAGGCGTACTGCGCGTAGAAGTTGGTCAGGTCGGGCACGAGGTCCTTGACCACTTCCATGTGCGGGAGCGGAAAGATGCGCACCTCGCCTGCCACGTCGGAGATGGCCATGGTGCAGGCGAGCGTGTTGACGCCGTCGATGTTCATCGCGCAGGACCCGCAGATCCCCTCGCGGCAGGAGCGGCGGAAGGTCAGCGTCGAGTCGACCTCGTTCTTGATCTTGATCAGCGCATCGAGAACCATCGGCCCGCAGCGGTCGAGATCGACCTGGTAGCTGTCGATCCGCGGCTTCTCGCCACTGTCCGGATCCCACCGGTAGATGCGGAAGGTGCGCAGGTTGGTCGCGCCCGCCGGTGCGGCGTGCTTGCGCCCAGGCACGTCCTGGTAGCGCGAGTTGGCGGGAAGGGTGAATTCGGCCATGGGAGATCTCGCAGGAAGTTTGCTGTGAGCTGTGAGCCGTGAGCCGTAAGAAATAGGAAGTAAGAGTTGGGGGTGGCTGGTGCTAGTAGGTGCGGGCCTTGGGCGGGATCGCCTCGACCTCGTCCGTCAGCGGATTGAGCTGCACAGGGCGATGGTCGACGCTCACCTTGCCGCCCGCATCGACCCACGCCAGGCTGTGCTTCAGCCAGCCGGCGTCGTCGCGCGCGGGGAAGTCCTCGCGTGCGTGCGCGCCGCGGCTCTCCTGGCGGTTCTCCGCGGAGTGGATCGTGGCCAGCGCCTGCAGCAGGAGGTTCTCGAGTTCCAGGGTCTCGATCAGGTCGGTGTTGAAGACCAGTGAGCGGTCGCCGACGCGCACGTCCTCGATGGAGGCGAAGGTTGCCGCGAGTTTCTCGCAGCCCTCGCGCAGCGTGGCGCCGGTACGGAACACCGCCGCGTCGTTCTGCATGATGCGCTGCATCTCGAGGCGGAT